>CAMSIF010000178.1 GCA_947058885.1 uncultured Clostridia bacterium | reverse complement strand
ACCCTTTTCATCTATTCCCTGACCTTCCACCTGACGGACCCCAACGGAATCATGGTGCTTTCGGTCGCGGCGGCGGACCTGCTTGGCGGAGCCATCGTACCCCTGCCATTTCTGCCGGACGGCCTGCGGCAATTCGCGGCCCTTAGTCCCTTCGGCTCTATGCAGAATGTACCCCTGCGCATTTTCAATGGGGACATCTCCCTGCCGGACATCCCGGAGGTAATGGGATTGCAGGCGTTTTGGGTGGTGTTTCTCATCACGGCAGGATACCTGCTGGCGAAAAGCGGCCTGCGCCGCGCGGTTATCGCGGGAGGTTAAAAGATGAAGCTGTATTTCAAATTTATGTCCATCCATCTCCGCAGCGCCATGACCTACCGCTGGTCCTTTCTTCTCAGCTGCCTGGGACACCTGCTCATTACCACCAACGTGTTTTTCAGCGTGGTGTTCCTGCTGGACCGCTTCGACTCTGTGGGCGGCTACACCCTGCCTCAGCTGGCCCTGTGCTTCTCCACAATCCTGGCGGCCACCAGTCTGGCGGAGTGCTTTTGCCGGGGGTTCGACTCCTTCGCCAGAATTCTCGCCCAGGCCCAGTTCGACCGCCTCATGGTCCGGCCCCGGTCCCTGGCCTTCCAGGTGCTGTGCCAGGACATGAAGCCTACCATGCTGGCAAGGCTTCTGCAAGCGGCTGTCATGCTGCTCTGGGCCATCCCCTCCGGCGCGGTGGCCTGGACTCCGGCAAAGGCTCTTGTACTGGCGTTGATGATCCTCTGCGGCGCGGCCATCTTCTTTGGACTGTTCCTGATTAACGCCGCCATCTGCTTTTTCACTCTGGAATCTGTGGAAGCCCTCAACATTTTTTTAGACGGCCCCCGGGAGTACGGAAAATACCCCTTCGGCATTTACGGCAGACCAGTACTGCTGACTCTCACCTTTTTGGTGCCGCTGGCCCTGGTTCAGCACTGGCCTCTGCAATACCTCTTTGACCGCGGCCCGGCCTGGTATGGCCTTCTGCCCCTTGTATCTCTGGTGTTTCTCATTCCCTGCCTGCTGCTATGGCGGCTGGGCGTGCGGCACTACCGCTCCACCGGCTCCTAAAGGACTCACCGCATTTTACCACGGATTTCCCGGCGAAACAAGCATAAAAAGAACCTCTACAGCGGCAAAAGCCAAGGGCGGCGGGGGATTCCCCCGCACTGCCCCTGGCTTTTTGCCGTACTGAACAGAAGAGCGCAGCTGGACAGGCTCTTCTGCCGCTATCTCTGCCCCTTATCGTAGGGGATACCCTCGGCCTTGGGGGCCCGGGACTTTTTGGAGGTGAACGCCAGCACCACCAGCGTAATCACATACGGCAGCATGTTGTATACATAGGTGCTGATGCCAATCTGACCCAGCATGGCTACGCCGTCGCCGTTGATGTCCAGGGTGCCGGAGCAGGCGGACACGCACTTGAGCAGGCCAAACAGCGTGCCCACAACGGCAATGTTCAGCGGTTTCCAGTTACCGAAAATCATCACCGCCAGAGCCAGGAAGCCAAATCCCGCCACATCGCCGTTAGCCGCGCCGTTGGAAGTTGTCAGGGAGTAGATGAATCCCCCCATACCCGCCAGCGCGCCGCTGATGGACGTGCCCAGATAACGCATCCGGTAGACGTTGATACCCACGGAGTCCGCCGCCTGGGGATGCTCGCCGCAGGCCCGCAGCCGCAGGCCGAACCGGGTCTTGTACAGGATAATCGAAAGGACTACATAAATCAGAATTCCCAGATAAGTCGTCAGGTAAGTCTTATCCAGCAGCAGGTCGCCGATTACGCCCAGATTTGCTTTGCGGTCAAAGCCAAAATCGGTCTTGAACAGCATGAACCAGCTGGGCGCGTCATAGCGCAGGTTCAGGGTGTTCTGCTGGAAAACGATGTTCACCAGGAACAGCACGATAGCCGGGGCCAGCAGGTTTAACGCCGTACCGCCGATGGTCTGGTCCGCCTTCATTTTCACGGCGGAGAAGCTCAGCAGCAGGGAAAAAAGCGCGCCCGCCGCCGCCGTCACCAGCATAGCCAGAATCAGAAGCCCCTGGGCGGCGCTCTCCTGCCAGACGCTCTCCTGCATAATCCGCACAAACCACGCGCCCACAAACGCGCCGATAATCATGATGCCCTCCAGGGCCAGGTTGATGATACCGCTGCGCTCGGCAAATACGCCGGCCAGAGCCACCAGAATCAGCGGGACCGTGTAGATGACGGTCTGCTGTAATAGAAATGTCATACTACTTTTTCTCCTTTCCCGCTGTCTCCGCCTTGGGGGCTGGCTTATCCTTCTTCTTCGCGTCCATCAGCCCCTTGAAGAACATGGAGAACGCGCTCAGATATACGATAACCGCGACAATAACGTTAGCGATGTACTCGTTATAGGCGGTGAAGGTACTCAACTGGTTGCCGGAGATGGTGAGGTAGGCCATGAACATACCGGAAAAGACGCAGCCGATAGGGTTGCAGCTGGCCAGCAGAGCCACCGGAATACCGTTAAACCCAGTGGCGGGCAGGCTCATGGAGGTATGCCAGTAGAACTCCACATCCCCCTGGAGGAAGTA
>CAMSIF010000177.1 GCA_947058885.1 uncultured Clostridia bacterium | reverse complement strand
GACACTCTTTCCCTACACGACGCTCTTCCGATCTCATGACCATTACGACCACCGGACAGGGGACGGGTTCTCTGTTGATGTTCCGGGATTCCTTTGGCGAAAAGCTGTATCCCTATCTGGCGGACAGCTTTTCCAGCGCACTGTTCTCTCGCAGTACCGCCTACCGCCTGAATCTGATAGAAGAACGGCAGGCGGATTATGTGGTAATAGAGCTGGTGGAGCGCAACATCGACTATCTCCTGCGGTATGTCCCTGTGATGCCCGCCCCCACCCGCGAAGCTCCCGAAGCGGTTCCGGTACCGGAGAACCCGGCCCCGCCGTCCTTGGATGTCGCGCCCTCCCGGGACCTGGAGGGGTACGTCCTCGCCAGCGGCAGGCTTCCGGTAAGCCCGGCAGGCGATTCCAAGGTATATTTTTGCGCGGGGACCGCTTGCTACGAGGCGTTTCTGATGGAGGACCAGGGGTTTGCCCTCTATGTCCCGGAAGAATCTCTGGAAACGGGAGAGCTCTCTCTTGTCTTTACAACTGCTAACGGCGAGGTATTCGTCCCGTTGGCTCTGTAATAAGCTGTAGAAGAGCGGGGCCGTACTGTGCGGCTGGCCCCGGAGAAAAGGAGGAACCTACTATGAGAAAGCGTTTTGTTCATAAATCCGCAGCGTCGTTGGCCGCGCTGGCCTTATCGGTGGCACTGTTTGCCGTTCTTTCTCCTACCGCCTACGCGGACGGCGGCGATCCTCCGGATTTCCTGATTGTGGATGACGGCTCCAGCGGGGGAGAGGATATAGAGAATGCTGGAAATACCAGTATGGATATTCCTTCTTCCGGCATAACTCTGATTTCCAAGGAGCATGTAGCCTACATAACTGGCAGCGAAAACGTTTTTGCCCCAAACGAGAACCTTACCCGGGCTCAGACCGCCCAAATGCTCTACCGGCTCCTTTCTAAAACCGTGCCCATCACGAAAACCTTTACCGATGTGCCCGACGGCATCTGGTATGCCGACGCCGCTAACACGCTGGGCAGTTTGGGGGTTCTGCGGCCTGGAAAGACTACCTTCCAGCCGGACGATGAGGTTACCCGGGCGGAATTTGTCCGCTGCGTCGCGCAGTTCTTCCCGCTTCGGGAGGATGCGGAGCAGTTTGCGGACGTTCCCGCAGATTCCCCGGACGGACCCTATCTGCTCTCTGCCCGCGCGTGGGGGTGGCTGGCTGGTTTTGAAGACGGGACGGTACGGCCTGAGCAGCCGGTTACCCGCGCGGAGGCGGTTGCGCTTCTCAACCGCGCCCTGGGCCGTTCGCCCGACAAGGACTATATTGACCGCGCTCATCCTGTATTCTATTGGGACATCTCGCCTGACAACTGGTATTATTATGACGTAGTGGAGGCCTCGACGTCCCACGAGCACACCGGTAATGTGGTGACGGAGCAATGGACCTCTCACAGCCCTGCCGATACTGGAATTTCCACCGGCTTCCACCACTGGGACGGCTGGCTGTACTACTTCGACAGCGAAAAGAATGACGTTGTGCGGAGCGCATCGGTGGGGAATTTTGACTTTAATGAGAAAGGCCGGTTCACCTCCGGCAGCAGCGAGCTGGACCAGCTTCTCCATAACATTTACATCAAGCAGACCCGCGACAGTATGACCCAGGAGGAGAAGCTTCGGGCCCTCTACGTCTACACTCGGGATTCCTTTACCTATCTCCGCCGTCCTTCGTATGAGTTTGGCGTACTGGACTTCATGCAGACCGATGCCCTGGACATGCTGAAGACCGGCTATGGCAACTGCTACTCCTACGCGGCGGTATTCTGGTATTTGTCCCGCTGGAACGGTTACGATTCCCGGATTATCAATGGTACGGTAGGCCAGAGAAAGTCTCCCCACAGCTGGGTGGAAATCACCTTTGACGGCAAGAGCTATATATTTGATACTGAGTTGGAAATGGCGTACATAAAGAAGGGCGAACAAATTAACATGTATAAATGGACCGGCGCCGGCTTCAACTATATCAAATAAGGGAAGAAACGCTGCCAACCCAGTATAAAATGATTTGGAGGAAACCATGAAAAAGCTAACGCTCATTTTTCTGACCCTGGCTCTTCTGAGCCTGTGTGCCTGCGGCGGGACGGAGCCTGACAATGTCCAGAATATGGACATACCGCCTGTTACGGACAACCAGACCTCTGTTCCGGAGCAGGATGACGCTTCCGCGGATCAGGTCTCCCCAGCGGAGGACGATGTTCAGTCCGAGGAGGAGAGCGAAAATAGCGGTGATGATGAGGAATCAGCCAGCCAGCCGGACACGCAGGCACCTGCTGAAACCAGCGGAGAGGAGCAGAAGCCTGCGGAGACTTCTTCGGACAGCGAACCACAAGTCTCCAGCCAGCCTGCGGCGAACGCAGAACCCGAGTCCGAACCGGAACCTGAGCCAGAACCAGAACCAGAACCAGAACCCGATCCTGAGCCTGAGCCAGAACCAGAACCTGATTCTTCCGCTCCCGAAGATCTGAAGGCACTTGCGGAGAGCCTGATTGGCCAGCCGGTGAGCGAACTGTATAAGGCGATAGGCCAGCCCCTCTCCAGATCGGAAGAGCACACGTCTGAACTCCAGTCACACTAAGATATC
>CAMSIF010000176.1 GCA_947058885.1 uncultured Clostridia bacterium | reverse complement strand
GAGATCTACACAACCGCGGACAATCTTTCCCTACACGCCGCTCTTCCGATCTGGAGCGTTCAGCTCAAACAAAGGAGACGACTTCCGCGCCGTCCTTGAAGAGACAATCAGGGTCGCAGAGCCGGACGCGCCCGACGTTCCATTGCCTGCAAAGGGAAAGTGGCCGCTGGCTGACTGCTGGATGGGGGACGGCTGGTCCGTCGCCTACCGAGTTCTCGACGCGCAGTTTTGGGGAGTGCCCCAGCGCCGCCGTAGAATCGCGCTTGTCGCAGATTTTGGAGGACACGCCGCACCCGAAATACTCTTTGTCCGCCAAAGCGTGTGCGGGGATACTGCGGAGAGCGGAGCGGAGGGGGAAGAAGCTGCCGCCAGAACTGGAAGCGGCGCTGGTCGCACAAGCAAGCGCGGGACAGACTACTTAACAGGCTGGGATAATCAGGAAAAGCGCGTATTTTCAACACAGGGGGTTACTCCAACATTAGCTGGAAGTGACGGTGGCGGCGGACGGACGGTCTGCGGTTACATATACGATGCCAGAGAAAACGGCATTGGACATACAGCCGCAGGATTCAAAGCCGGAAATGGCGCAAAGGCGAACGGTATAGGTTATCAAGAGGAAGTAGCGCCAACATTGTCAGCAGTTAATTCGGGAACAAATCAGGTCCCGGCGGTGGCAGTTTTTGAAAACCACGGTCAAGACAGCAGAATAACGGGGCCGCTTAGAGTTTTTCCGACGGTAAGCGCAAAGTTTGGGACCGGGGGAAACAATACGCCGCTTGTAATGGCGACCGGACAGGGCGGAGCGGAAATCTTGGAAAATCTGTGTCCTACAATGAATTGCAACCATGAGCAGCCTATTGTCACGGAAACTGGATGCTTGACGCCGTGGGATATACAATCGCGCCGCATAGCTGGGGCGGACGGAATAAGCCAAACGCTTTATAGCAAAGGAAAGACAGGCGGAGCAGAGGGGCAAACGGTATTTGCGGGAATTGTGCGCCGCCTCACTCCGCTGGAATGTGAACGCCTCCAGGGCTATCCTGACGGGTGGACCGACATAGGGCCGTGGACGGACAGCGCCGGGAAACTGCACAAGAAGAGCAGCGACAGCGCCCGCTATAAAGCGTTGGGAAATTCAATCGCCTTGCCGCCCTGGTCCTGGGTGCTGAAACGGCTGTGCGCCTGTTACGAGCGGACGGCCACAATGGCAAGCCTCTTTGACGGTATTGGCGGATTCCCGCTGATATGGGAGCGGCTGAACGGGCCGGGGTCCTGCCTGTGGGCCAGCGAGATTGAAGAATTTCCAATCGCCGTTACCAGGCGGCGGTTCGGCGGGAAGGAGACGGAACCATGAGTTATTGCAAGGACTGTGGCCGGGAAATCGACTGGATGCGGACGGAGGAAGGGCGGTATATCCCGGTGGACCCGGAGCCGGAATTTGTTATTGAGGGCGGCGGGGACGAGCATTTCTACACAGAGGAAGAGGGCTTGCTTACCGGACGGCTGGCGAGGCCGGAGGAAGTGCAGACCAGGGAAGCCAAAATCAATACACCGCTGGGGTTTGTACCGCACTGGCGGACCTGCCGGGCGCGGCGGAAAGGATGGTAAAACGGTGAGACATGGAAATGGTGCTACTGGGTGACGCTCTGGAGCAGCTGCGGACGCTGGAGACAGAGAGCGTGCATACTTGCGTAACATCCCCGCCCTATTACAACCTGCGGGACTACGGAACAGCTGGTCAGATTGGAGTAGAGACCACGCCGGAGGAATACATAGACAATCTGGTGGCTGTGTTCCGGGAGGTTAGGCGCATACTGCGCCAGGACGGGACCCTGTGGCTAAACATTGGGGATAGCTACGCGACAAAAACGGGACAGTATGCACCAAATTTGTCAAAAAGGAACGTCTGCGGAAAATCGTCAAGAGGAACACCGGAAGGGTACAAGCACAAAGACCTGATAGGTATTCCGTGGATGCTGGCTTTTGCCCTGCGGGCGGATGGGTGGTATTTGCGGCAGGATATTATCTGGCAGAAGCCAAACGCCATGCCGGAGAGCGTAAGGGACCGATGCACAAAGAGCCATGAGTATATATTTCTGCTGGCAAAAAGCGAAAGATACTATTTTGACCACGAGGCAATCAGGGAGCCGCGTATCAGCCGTAAATGTGACGCCCGCCCTGTGGCGGGAAGCAAGGGAGCGTTCGGGCCGCGTCAAGCACGATTGCGCGGGTCGGGAAACATCCAGAAAAAGTACAGGCCAACACCAGGAGGAAAACACCTGGGCGGGAACATCCCATACACCGGAGAAAGCCCGTTGCGAGGCAGACGGGACGTGTGGACCGTTGCGACAAGAGGGTGCAAGGGGGAACACTTTGCCGTATTCCCGGAACAGCTGATAGAGCCTTGTGTACTGGCCGGATGCCCGGAAGGTGGGACCGTGCTGGACCCATTCACCGGGAGCGGGACGACTGGAGCGGTGGCAAAGCGCCTGCGCCGTAGTTTCATAGGAGTGGAAATCAACCCGGACTACTGGGAAATGGCACAAAAAAGAATCTCCACAACAATGGCAGAGTATGAACAACTGATGATGTGAAAGGACGGTGAAATCATGGAAAAGGTGAGATACATAAAAGTCGGGGTAGGACAAGCCCCGAAGCATCGGCAGGTGAGCCTGCGGACGTGGCTTGCACGGCTGAACGGCTGGACCGTGGCGTGGTAT
>CAMSIF010000175.1 GCA_947058885.1 uncultured Clostridia bacterium | reverse complement strand
AATACACGCCGGAGCGTAATACACGCTGGGGTTGAAAACAGCGAAAAAGTTCCGGATTTGACTTGTAGGATTTGTAGGACTTTTTTTCAGGTTTCGCTCCTATATATTTCCCTAATACACATATGTGTTATAAATAGATATTTCTATAAACTTTCTTAAAAAAAGACTTACAAACCCTACAACATACGTCAATCCATTGCAGCTGTAAGGTTTGAGCCTGTATGATATTTTTTCGGGATTTCATACACAGGATTAAGCATTTCAGTGTATTCCTTGTGGCGCAAGGCTTTCGGGGTTTTGGCTCTGTACGTTTTTTTTGGCTCTAAAATTGAAAAAAACCTACAAAGCCGGAGTGTCTGCCGCTGTTCTTACGCTTTTGCTCGCTTTTCTTCCCGGCTGTATGGCCTTGTACGTTTTTTTCAGATTCAAATTTCAGACAGGCATTTTCTCTAAAAAGTTGCAAAAAACGGATATTTCCGAAATAGCAGCCCCGGCATGTATTCCTGTTCCTTTGAGAATCCACCAGCCGGAATTGCTTTCATGGATACCCTCTGTGCCCACTGCTGTCTTAGTGCTGGCAAAAATTGCAGAAAATAACGAAAATGATTGCAAGAACAGCAAAAACGTGGTATAATAATTATTAGAAAAGCAGTTTTCAACTATAAAAAGACGAGAGAGTTTTACTTTCTCTATAACCTGTACTGCAAAATAAAATAGAAAGCAGGTAGTCACCATGACTGGCGAAAAACTGGTCCATGTGATTTTCAACACGGGTGCCCGAGAGGAAATCATGCGGCGAAACTTCAAATTTCCGCATTTGGAGCGGGCAAATTTGGATTGGGTCATCAAAAACGCGAAAAACACCGCGGGCGTGGACATTGATGAAAACATCATATTGCAGCTGCGTGTAAGCACGGAGCGGAACAGAGCCGCGTTCATCAACTATTACGAAGCAGTATTTTATTACGGTACATATACCAACAAGGAAACTTTCTTGATTTCCTACGGGGCCAAAAACAGGGATATATCCAAGCAGCTTTGGCCTATGCTCAACCGAAAGATGATTGACAATTATGGCATATCCTCTACGATTGACACTCCGCCCGCTACCCCGGCGGTGGTTGACGTATTTGTGCCGTGCAGTCACCTCGAAGCGTCTACGTATTTGTACAAATTCAATTACTACGACTTCTGCGCGCGGCTGGGCTGGGCTATATTCCACCCGAACAGTATAAAGATGTAATAAGAACCAGGAAAGAGGACTGGCCGTTCGCACAGCCAGTCCCCTTTTTTCCAGGCAGAACCATCAGCCAGCGGCCGCTTCCTCTCTGGCCCGGCGCTGGAAGTCACTGGGCTTCTCTCTGGTATCAGGCCAGATGTCCTTGATGCCATCAGCGGCCCAAACCGCGTTGTCGTTCAACTGCCGCTGCCAGACGCCGATGCTGGGGGCCCAGTGAAAACCGTTGTGTTTCAGAGCAAGCGTCAGTTCCTTGTCCGGCCTGGCGTCAAACATGATTTGCAGGCGGTTCGCTTCCTTGTCGATTTGGACCTCGCCGCCGGAGAACGTCCAGCCGAAGTAGCCCTGCTCCGTCTGGCGGGTCAGCTGGGCGATACGGTCCTTGTTGCGGCGAATCTCGGCATTGTTGCTGGAGAGCTCATAGGACAGGTAGGGCTTGTCCGTTCGGTACTGGGACATCTTGGCTTTCAGCCGTTCGATTCCCGTGGGCGGCAGGCCGGGGCAGCCGTCCAGGGTCTTGTGCTTCCGGTAGTAGGCATTAACGGCCCGCATTTCTTTCTGCTTCGCCTCCAGCTTTTCAAGCCGGGCCTGGAGCTTCTCCAGGGCCTGGGGGTCGTCGGCGCTGATAACGTTCTTGTTCATGGTTTTGATTCCTTTCGTTAGTTAATTTTTTATGTTCAAGGCCGCCAGAGGAATCTCTCCCATGGCGGCATCTTGCCTGGGTCTTTTCCCGCAATGAGGCGCTTAGCGGCGGCTCAGGGAAATTTACAATTTGTTTACAGGACTTTCTCTTGACAAGACCCAAATTTTTCTATTATAATTCTCTATGCTGAAAAAGCGTATTTGCGCGTGCGGTCGTTTTCTATGAACGGCTGCTTTTTATTTTTCCGGGTCCCGAACGTTTCACGCTGTATACACTGGTGGCATCAGCGGGATGCCGCCAGAGGAATTTCTCCCCCTGACGGCATCCTGCTTGGGTCTTACGCGGTCTTGGCGGGTTCATCCGGGATATGCCGGTTATTGAGATTTAACTGAGCGTCCAGTTCCACCAGACGGGCGGACTTCCGGCGCAGTTCTTCTTCCCTGGGGAAGGGCTTGCCAGCTTCCGCCCTGGCCGCTTCTGCCTGCTGCCGCAGGTCTTTCAGCCGGGCTCCAGCCTCGTCCAGAAACTGCGGAAGCCTGTCCAGCGTATTGTCCAGCCGGGTAATATTACCCCGCAGGTCGCCGCCCAGGTCCGTTTTGTAAGACCGTGCGCCTTGCAGCGTCATGTGATGTCCAAAGATGTTAAGCGAGAGAATCAGCTTGAAGCCCCGATAGCTGCCGATTTCCACGGGCGGTGCCTCGAAATCCGTGATTTCCTGGCAGGCTTCCAGGATAGCCGTCCCGGCCTTTTTCGCAGAAGAATAGCTCTTACCATGAATCACCATTCCCGCGAAACCGTTCTCCGGTTCCGGATGCTCTGCCAGCGTATTCAGGTCAATTTCCAGCCCGGCAATCTCGCTTTCACACTCC
>CAMSIF010000174.1 GCA_947058885.1 uncultured Clostridia bacterium | reverse complement strand
GGAGTATGTGTGCCGGCATCGTCCGGAGGGCGTAAAGAGTATCATTCTTTCCAGCACTCTCCCCTCCTCCCGGATGTGGGGGGAGGAGCAGCATAGGATGATTCAATTCCTGCCCCAGGAGATGCGGGAGGCCATCGCCAAAGCGGAGGCCTCCGGCGATTACACCGGCGAGGACTATCAAGCGGCGGAGGCGGAGTATATGCTGCGCCACGCGGGGGGACCTGCATTGCCGGACGGCCCGGAGTGCCTGCTGCGTCCGGCGCGAAAGGGCCGGGCGGCCTATGTGGAGGCCTGGGGGCCCAACGAGTTCACTCCCGCCGGAAACCTTCGGGATTTTGACGTGACGGAACTTCTTCCCAATATCCAACAGCCCGCCCTGGTAATCAGCGGCGGCAGCGACCTCTGCACGCCCTATGTGGCTAAATATATGTATGACCATATTCCCAACGCCCGTTGGGAGCTGTTCCGGAATTGCCGCCACATGTGCTTTGTGGAGGATACCGCCAAGTATATTGCCCTTTTACGGGAGTGGATGAATGCGAACGACTGACCGGCGGGAGGCCCGCTGCCTGGAACGCCGGAAATCGGTCACTCGCATTTAACTGTACAGTCTGCGTTTCGGATTTGTTGACACTGACAGTCCTCTATGGTAAGATGTTTCTGCTGCATATACATTGCGGCGATGGTACTGTCCGCCAGTCGAAGAAACCGGATAGGGACGCCGGTTATCGATGACCGGGGTACCTCCAAACAAAACGGCGTAGCGCGCCAAATACTGGAGGTAAAAGTATGAAACGAGAATATCCACTGCCTGTAGAACGCCCCCGTTCCTTTTCCTATGTCAAGCGCAGTATCCCTGATGTGACCGTAGAGCAGCGTGAGCGTGCCCTCAAGGCCACACATTACAATGAATTTGCCTTCCCCGCCGGAATGCTCACCGTGGACATGCTCTCCGACTCCGGCACCACCGCCATGACAGATGTGCAGTGGTCCGCCCTCATGCTGGGGGACGAGTCCTACGGACGGAACAAGGGGTACTATGTTCTCCTGGACGCCCTGCGGGACGTCTTTGAGCGGGGAGACCACCCGAAACGGACCATTGACCTGGTCCGAACCAACTGTACGGACATCGACAAGATGATGGACGAACTCTACCTATGCGAATACGAGGGCGGTCTCTTTAACGGCGGCGCGGCTCAAATGGAGCGGCCCAACGCTTTCCTCCTGCCCCAAGGCCGGGCGGCGGAGAGCGTCCTCTTTGAAATGGTCCGGAAGATTCTCTCCCAACGGTTTCCAGGCAGGCAGTTTACCATCCCCTCTAACGGTCACTTCGATACCACCGAGGGCAACATCAAGCAGATGGGCTCCATTCCCCGAAACCTGTACGACAAAGCGCTGCTGTGGGAAGTTCCGGAGGGCGGCTCCTACGAAAAAAATCCCTTCAAGGGCAACATGGACACCCAAAAGCTGGAGGAGCTCATTGAAAAACTGGGTCCGGAGAACGTCCCTCTGGTGTACACCACCATTACCAATAATACGGTCTGCGGCCAGCCGGTATCCATGGCAAACCTGCGGGAGAGCAGCCGCATCGCCCATAAATACGGCATTCCCTACATGCTGGACGCCGCCCGCTGGGCGGAAAACGCTTATTTCATCAAGGTCAATGAGGAGGGCTACCAGGACAAATCCATCGCGGAAATTGCCCGGGAAATGTTCTCCTACTGCGACGGTTTCACCGCCTCCTTGAAGAAGGACGGTCACGCCAATATGGGCGGTATCCTAGCTTTCCGGGACAAGGGCCTCTTCTGGAAGAATTTCTCTGACTTCCATGACGACGGCTCTGTGAAAAACGACGTGGGCATTCAGCTCAAGGTCAAGCAGATCTCCTGCTACGGCAACGACTCTTACGGCGGCATGTCCGGCCGGGACATCATGGCCCTGGCCGCCGGGCTCTACGAGTGCCTGGATTTCAACTATCTGGACGAACGGGTAAAGCAGTGCGAGTACCTGGCCCAGGCATTCTACAAAGCCGGAGTAAAAGGCGTGGTTCTGCCTGCGGGCGGTCACGGCGTGTACATCAACATGGACGCGTTCTTCGACGGCAAGCGGGGCCACGATACCTTTGCCGGACAGGGCTTCAGCGTTGAGCTGATCCGCCGCTACGGTATCCGGACGTCTGAGCTGGGGGACTACTCCATGGAGTACGACCTGAAAACGCCGGAGCAGCAGGCCGAGGTATGCAATGTAGTCCGCTTCGCCGTCAACCGCAGCCAGCTCAGCCAGGAGCATCTGGACTACGTTGCCGCGGCGGTGAAAGCCCTGTATGAGGACCGGGAATCCATCCCCAATATCCGCATCACCAGCGGCCGGACCCTTCCTATGCGCCACTTCCACGCGTTTCTGGAACCCTATCCCAATCAATAACCCCAAGCAATAGAAAACGCCCCCGGATGCAAGGTTCTGCATCCGGGGCGCGTTAAACAAGCTGGAAAATGGGACATACGCTGTTCCAAAAGGAGGAACCGTCATGCGCATCACAAAAAACGCTGTTAATGACTTTCTGATGATTACCCTGGGAACCGCCGTCTGCGGCGTGGGGGTGTATTTCCTGCTGATCCCCAGTCACCTCTCTGTGGGCAGTATCTCGGGTCTCGCCATCATCCTCAGCAACATCATTCCCCTGCCCATCTCCGTTATCACCTTTGTTCTTAACGTGGGCCTGCTGCTGGTGGGCTTTCTTCTCATTGGGCGGGATTTTGGCGCGAAAACTGTTTAC
>CAMSIF010000173.1 GCA_947058885.1 uncultured Clostridia bacterium | reverse complement strand
TTGCGCTGTTTTTCTACCCCCTTCTCTTGCTTTTAAACCTTGATTCGCATTTCAAATATGGAATTGTAAATACCTTCCTCTTGGTTAGGCGGCGTGGGTCTTGCCAGAGAAGAATATGGATTGGGACGCTCCGTACCTGGAATGGCCCAGTACCAGCCACTGGTCGTCTGGAACGGGAGCGGGCGATATTGCATCGCCTTAATCTTCCGCCCTGACATCTCAATTGTAAGAGAAATCCGCCGCGCAAGCTGGTCGAGGCTATCTATGACATTAGGCCCCAAAACAGCGGGGAATTGAACACCGTAAAATTCCGACGGCATATAGGGAGTGGTGATGATAATCAAGTCACAGGCAAGGGGCTTGTCGTTATAGCGGCAAGGGGCCATCACCTGATTGTCAATGCCATGCGGGTCAAGGATGCGCAGCAAATCCGAGTAGGCGATTACTCTAGGTCGAAGCTCGTCCAAAATCAGGGTGTGCTCTCCGTTATAGCCCTGAAAAATATCGCGGCTGGAACCGGAAACAAAATAAGGCTCGCCTTTCTTCTGGGCGTACTCTTTGGCAAGACTGGTCTTGCCCGTACCGGAGGGGCCGTAAATCCATATGACCCGAATTTGAGCGTTTTTCGCTTTCATTTCCGCCCGCCATTTTTCGGCCTCTTTTGTCAACCGTTTGGCGTCCACGTCCTCAATCTGACGGCGGTACTTGGCATATTGGGAGCCGGACAACTGCTTTTCAATTTCAGCCTTGGTTGTTCCGCCAATATACAATAAATCTAAAAGAGCATCCACATTACAGGCGTTATGCCCGGCTTTGGCCTGCTCAATCTCTGTAACAATCGCTTTCATGCGCTCGGGGAAATTGAAATTGGCAACCACAGCACACGGGTCATACGGATGTTTACCCGCCTTTTGGGCCTTGCGGGTCGCGTGTATCAAGTAGGCATGTCCGTTGTTGGCTTCCCCGTCCCACTTTTGGACATATTGCTCCTTATCACCCAGTGCTTTGGCTACTGCGGAGAGATAGCGGGCGTTTTTGAAACACAGCATTGCGTGAAGATGTGCCTCTGCGGGCGTTCCGTCCTCGCTTATATCCTGGTCGTGTAAAATAACCGCATATTCCTTTGGAGCCAGCACATTTTCAATATGGGCCGCCAAATCAGTTGCCGTCTTAATGCCCGGAGGCAAATGACCGGCTTGCTGTGTATACATCATATTTTTACACTTTGGCGCTTTGTTCTTGCTCATGGTTTTATAATTCTCCCTGGTGGTTTTTGGCACTTTGGCACCGGGTTTTTGCCGCGCTATAACAAACCCGGCGCGACAAATTTTATGGAGAAAATAAGTATATTGGCACCCGGAACCGCCCCGCCTTAGCTTATCGCACGGCGGGGCGGTAATCAGGTATCAGTTGCCGTAATACTTTCTCAAAAGCTGCCCCAACTCTTTATAGACCGGGAAATCCATATGCGGAAAATGCACATAACTAGGGGCGTCATGCTCTCCATCGCTCGAAGAAAATCAGGCGTCACCAGGGGTATACTTGCGGGCAACGGCCAGGGTGTCCAGGCTGGGGCTGGGCCAGAGCAAACGGCCCTCCTCCAGCGTGGGCCGGAAGAGAATTTTCGTACTCATAGCGGCCCGGAGCATGGACGGCAAACCGCCCTCGTCCACGCTGGCCTGGGCAATGCTGATGATGACGTAACAGCCCGCAGAGGCACCCATGGTTACAATCCGCTTGATAAGGTCGTCAAATTCCGCAAGCGAATAGTCGGGAGCCGCCTTGTCCGCCTTTTTGGGCAGCAAGCTCCGCAAAGCTACATACTCGTCGATAAACAGGAAAGACGGGTGCATGCCAGCATCCCACCAATGGACAGCGTTACCCCATTGCTCGGACAGGCCGTTCAGCGCTTTCTGCCGTTCCTTGATGATTGCGGCATATTTCCGGATAGCGTCCAGGATTTCCCGCGCCCCGCCGTCCTCACCCAGGGTAACGACATGCGGAAGCCGGGACAACTCCGCCTGTTTGGGGTCGATAATCATGACCTCGCTGCCGTAATCGTCCCGCCCATGCTGCAAAACCTGGAGCAACAGACTGATGATTCCCGTGGTTTTGCCGCTGCGGGTCTTCCCCGCAACCAACATGGACCCGGAAGACGTTAGATCAATCGCGGTCCCATTTTGAACCAGGAGCTTGGTCGGATCATAGTTGCACATTTCCCCCACGCCCTTAAACGTGAGGCTCCAATCCTGGGCTACGTCCTCGATGTGAAATACCGTCTCATGGTAGTCGGGGGCGCCCTCGACATAGACAACGGCGTATCTTCGAAATTTACCATTGATTAAAGCGGAAATTCTGGACGCCGATTTTACAAGGTCCTCCATACCTACGCTGGCCCCGGTCACGGTAATGTCATACCGTCCGGAGTTGGAGGGGACGCAGAGAACCTTAGGCAAAAATTCGCCGTCTTTCAGGTGGAGCGGATTGCCATAGGCCGGGCAGCACAGGCCGCGATAGACCATGTGGCGTATCTTCTCGTAATCGGGCATAAATTTATGCAGGAGGTACGATGCCAGGAGCAGGAGGCAGGAAACAAACACCAAACTCGCGCCCATCTCAAACAGGTTACGGACGATACCGGCCAGGGTCGCGGGGCGGATAAAATAATTGGCCGGGACCAACGAGACAACCCAGCCCGTGAGAAACAGGAGCAGCCCCAGCACAGCCGAGGCCGCGCCCCCCACACCAACTAAGGTATGGGGGGCGGCGTACCGCAGACGGGACGCCTTACTATTGTAATATCGCATTGTTAAGCCTTATCCTTTCC
>CAMSIF010000172.1 GCA_947058885.1 uncultured Clostridia bacterium | reverse complement strand
GGCTCTGGGGCAGGTGGTTTTGGCGGGTCAGGCTTCGGCGGAGGCTCTGGGGCAGATGGTTTTGGCCGGTTCGGCTTCGGCGGTTCCGGGGCGGCTGGCTTTGGATGGAAAGATTCGGAAGCAGGGGGCTTCGGCGGAGCTGGCTTTGGAGGCGGCCAAAGGGCGGGAGGCTTTGGGAACGGCGCCGACCTGCAGGCGGAAATCTTCATTAGCTTTGACGAAGCGGCATTTGGCTGCGACAAGGTCATCCGGCTGGAGGGACAGGATGAGCCGGGCACCGGATTGGGCGCTGGCGGCCGGCCGCTGAAGGTGCATATTCCCGCAGGCATCGACACCGGAAAGAGCATCCGCCTGAAAGGAAAGGGCAGGCCTGGCAGGGACGGCAGCCCGGGAGACCTGCTGCTGAAAGTGAATGTGGGAGAGAAGCCAGGCTACAGCCGCCAGGGCATGGACGTCTATACGACGCTCCAGATTCCCTTTACCACAGCGGTGTTCGGCGGCGAGGTGACCGTGCAGACCCTCTACGGAAAAGTGGCCTGCAAAGTGAAGGAGGGCACCCAGTCCGGCACGAAGATTCGGCTGAAGGGCAAGGGAATCGTCTCCATGAAAGACCCCATGGTACACGGAGACCAGTATGTGACTGTCCAGATTCAGGTGCCCTCGAACCTGAACGAAGAAGCCCGCCGGAAGCTGAGGGAATTTGAAAAAGCCTGCGAAGGAAGGCACAGGAGCGTGGCGTAAGGGAGATTACAAGAAAGACAACAATATAATCGGCATGTACCAGGCGATAAGGCCGGAGAAAGAGCAGAGGTTTTATCTGGGAAAATGCCAATATTTTATGTGACAGGACGGAAGGGCTGCCAGGAAAGATACGTATTTCCCGACAGCCCCGTTTTGTGGAAAAACCAGATCCTACTGCTCCGGCGTATCCGATTGCGTCAATGGTTCTCGCGGTTCCGGCGTATCCCTTTGCTCAGCCTCCAGGCAGAAGCTCACCTCCCAGCCGCCGTCCAGCAGATACCCGCCGGAAGTGAAGTCCCCGCGCAGGGAGGCTCCCTCCAGCTCTTCCGGCGAGACGTCAAAAATGTATTCCTTATAATAATAACGATACTCATCATAGAACCCCACACAGCAGTAGCTGTCGGCGTCCGCCTGTCCCAGCGCGTTTCCAATCACGCTTCCGTCCGGCATGACCAGGACCAGATTCCCGGAATCGAAGTCGGGATTCCTCTCGGGATAACACATCTGCAAATGCAGGCCGTTGTCCAGAAAGCCAGCGGCAGTGATGGCAAAGCCGTCCGCCAGAGGCATTTCCCAGCTCCCGGCCAGAAGCACTTCGGCCTCATGGTCGGAAATGTGCACCGGTCTCCGATAATTGTCCACAGCTTCCCGAAGATAATAGTCCCGCTGGATGCACTCCGGCTCCTGGGGCAGAGAGCTCCAGTCCGGCGACAGCGTCAGTTGCTGTTTCCTCTGGGCCAGTAATAGCTGTCCTACGGAGAGCGTATAAGCCTGGCCGGAAACGAACATATGTTTCTTGTTCTCGTTGGTGGGAGTGATGGTGACCAGAAATCCGTAAGTGCCGCTCTCCTCGTCATAACCCAGGGACTGATACCGGTAAAACGTCTCATACGTCCCGTCCGGCTTGTTGACCTGGTAACTGTGGTAGAAGTCCGCGCCCTCCGCCAGACGGTCCTGGCCGCTGACATCCTCCAGCGTCAGATAGACGGCCAGGGTACCGTCCACCATGGAAGCGTCCTGGACGGTCATGGTGATGTCCTGGCTGGTACAGGTCAGCTGCACCGGCTGTAGGGAACCGGCCACGTCCGATGGGATATCGTGACTTCCGCATTCGCAAAACTCGCGCTTGCGCGCTCTTGCGTCTGCATTCGCAGCCGCGTTTTGCTCATTTGGAAGTGGGTTGCTAATCCAATGGCCCGTCTGCATTGCAATAGCTTGCATGCAGACAAGCCATTGGATTGCAACCGCACAGGTGGAAATAATTTCCGGGCATACCGGAAAGATTACTGTCAATAGCTGCCCAAAAGGGATGCGGCGCCGCAAAACAGGAAGCATATCATAAAATTGCGTAAAATACAAGAAAATCATTCTATATTTCCAAAATAAATAAGAGCAGAGAAAATAATAAAAAAATATCAGAAAAATTTCAAAAAGTATTGACAAATTCCGAGCCATGTCCTATAATGAATTCATAACAAAGAGAGAGAACAACATCTTCCATCAAAGTGAATAAGCAACATGGTTCAGGACAGACAAAATGTGCGGGTACACAAAAAGTAACGGATTGCTGAAAGGAAATGAATCACAGCGTTACAGTACACAGGGTACAAAAGAAAGTGGACAGCACAACGGGAGAAATGGAAGAAGAGAAAAAACTGAATAAAGGAGGTATGGTCCATTGGACGAAGAGCATTGAGAGGGCGTATTGATTGAAAGAAATCGATACGCTCTCTCGCTGTGCGCAAACGGCCGGGGGACGCTGCATTCTGCCGTGTCCGCCCCAGCCGGAACATGGCGATGAATAAGCCTGCCGCCCCTGTTGCTACTTGTCAAGGACGTAGTCGTCATTTTTCATCACTTTCTCTTGATTTTCCCTGTTTTCCATGCTCTAAATCATGGAGAATGACACGCTTTAGCTTGTCCTCTACGCTTTGGGTGCTTGTAGCAGAGAAATGCACCTCGACTAAGTAACTCATATTATCAATCTTGGTTTGTAAACAGGGCGTTAATCGCCCTGTGGTATTGGTCTGAATATTGTCGCTCATGTTCCTCCTTTTGGGCGCAAAAAAGACGCATGGTTTACAATTTACTGTTCCATACGCCTTTACGCTGTTATTT
>CAMSIF010000171.1 GCA_947058885.1 uncultured Clostridia bacterium | reverse complement strand
ACACAACCGCGGACACTCTTTCCCTACACGACGCTCTTCCGATCTTTCTCTTTTCCCACAGGTCAGGCCTCAACCGCCGCCACCGCAGGCTTTTCCGCGCCAACAGGCTGCTGGATAACCGTCCCGGTGTTCCCGGCAATGCCGTCCCGCGCCTTCTCCAATAGAGTAATCAAAGCCTGCCTGCCGGGCTTGGATTCAGCGAACTTCACCGCCGCCTCCACCTTCGGCAGCATGGACCCTGGGGCGAACTGCCCCTCCTCCATATACCGCCGTGCCTCGGCGGGGGTCAAACTGCTGAGCCACTCCTCGTTTTCTTTGCGGAAGTTAATAGCCACTTTCTCCACAGCGGTGAGAATAATCAGCATATCCGCGTCCAGCTGTTCAGCCAGCAGCTCAGAGGCGAAATCCTTGTCAATCACCGCCGCCGCGCCCTTCAAGTGGTTCTTTTCCGTCCGGTAAACGGGGATACCGCCGCCGCCGCAGCACACCACCAAATGGCCGTCCTCGGCCAGATGGCGGATGGCACGGGCCTCGACAATATTCTTCGGCTTAGGCGAGGCCACATACCGCCGCCAACCCCGTCCAGCGTCCTCCCGCACCAGATAACCGGTCTGCGCGGAAAACTCCCTGGCCTCCTCCTCGGTCATAAACTTGCCAATAGGCTTGGAGGGGTTATCAAAGGCCGGATCCGCAGGATCCACCTCCACCTGGGTGATGACGGTACACACCGGCATATTGCCGATTCCACGGTCCAGCAGCTCCTCCCGCAGCACGTTTTGCAGGTCATAGCCAATATAGGCCTGGCTCATAGCCCCGCACACGGACAGGGGGGTAAAACCCTGATTGGGGTCCTCTCTCTGAAGGGCGGCCATAGCGTTGTTGATAATCCCCACCTGCGGACCGTTACCATGAGCGATGACCACCTGATTCCCATCCTCAATCAGATCCACGATGGCCCTCGCGGTAACCTTCACAGCCTCAGCCTGCTCCGGCAGGGTGTTGCCCAAGGCGTTGCCGCCCAAGGCGATAACGATGCGTTTGCTCATAGTTTTCAACCTCTGTCTTCTCCAATCTCATTATCCTAGAAAGGAACGCCGCCTAGGCGTTCCTCTCTATGTATCGCGACTGTGATTAAAACGCTTTCCGAAGCCTGCCCTCTGCTTCCATCCTCCGCAGTGCGGCCACAGGGTCCTTGACTTTGCTGAGGAAAATCATTGCGGCGATAATATACGGCTTATAGGAAGCCTGCTTATATAGCGGCACAATGTACCGGTCAAAAACGCTGTTGTCCACCTCGCCCGCCTCGCAGCTGAGCCCAGTGATGTCGGCGGGGAGGCAGTGCATATAGAGTGCCTTGCCGTCCTTCGTCCGCTTCATCATCTCCTCCGAGCAGGTCCAATCCTTATGTTGGGCGTTCTGGGCCAGCAGCTCCTTCTCCAGCTGGCTGATACCCGCCTGGTCCCCGGCGCGGTACAGCTGGGTACGCCGCTCCATAGCCTTAAAAGGTGCCCAGCTCTTGGGATACACGATATCTGCCCCCTGGAACGCCTCCTCCATAGAGGTAACCTTCCGGTACGCCCCCCCGGACGCCAGGGCGTTTTTCTTTGCGATTTCCTCAATCTCCGGCATAACCTCGTAGCCCTCTGGATGAGCCAAAGTTACCTCCATACCGAACCGTGTAAACAGTCCGATAATCCCCTGCGGAACGCTCAGAGGTTTGCCGTAGCTAGGAGAGTACGCCCAAGTCATCGCAACCTTTTTTCCCTTCAAATTTTCCACGCCGCCGAAAGTATGAATAACATGGAGCAAATCCGCCATGGACTGGGTAGGGTGGTCCACGTCGCACTGGAGGTTCACCAAAGTGGGCCGCTGCTCCAAAATCCCTTTTTCGTACCCCTCGTCCAGAGCGTCCATGAAGGTTTTTTGGTACTTATGACCTTCTTCAATGAACATATCGTCCCGAATACCGATAACGTCGGCCATAAAGGAGACCATATTGGCGGTTTCACGCACAGTCTCTCCGTGGGCAATTTGGCTGGTCTTTTCGTCCAAATCGCTCACCTCCAGCCCCAGCAGGTTGCACGCCGAGGCGAAGGAGAACCGCGTCCTGGTGGAGTTGTCCCGGAAAATTGATATCCCAAGCCCTGAGTCAAACACCCTCGTCGAGATGTTCCGCTCCCGCAGGTCCCGCAGCGCATCGGCAACTGCGAAAATCGCCTCCAGCTCGTCTCCGCTCTTATCCCATGTCCAGTAGAAATCATTCCGATACATTCCGTTGGTTTTTAATTTTTCTAGACGTTGGGTTAGCTTCTCAGTCTTACTCATAGGTATAGTCTCCTTATTCTCAAAATATATGTAAGCGATTTCTTTGCGGCCCTGCGGGCCGCTAGGCAAAATGGATATGACCTCCAGTCAGGCAGGGGGAGTTCCGCGCTCCGGCGCGGGTTACTTTGTCACGAGCGACAAAGTAACCAAAACGCCCCTGGGCTGCGCCCAGACCCCTTTTTTGTAACGGGGGACTTTACGAACTGCGGCAGAAAAGAGAGAAGCGAAGCCACCGAATAAGAAGCGTCCTTCTGCATGATTGGCGCTCATCCTACTCCGCCTGCCGGCCGTTCCAAGGGGTAGACCCCGCGCCTTTACTCTGCTGTACCTACCTTATATCATTGTCAGTCTTGCCGCCGCGGTACTCGCACACATCTTCATCGCCCTTGCCCTTGTACAGCCCCACGCACGCCGCATACACCGCCGCGCACGTCACAAGATCCTTTTTCCATGTAATTTCATTCGGCGCGTGCGCCTGACTCTCCGCACCAGGCCCAAACCCTACGCAAGAGAACGGAAGAGCACACGACTGAACTCCAGTCACACTAAGATATCTCGTATG
>CAMSIF010000170.1 GCA_947058885.1 uncultured Clostridia bacterium | reverse complement strand
TTTCCTGCTTGCGCTGGCGGCGTTGTTTTTCGCCTCTCTGATCTACCGGATGGAGCTTACAGGGGCGTTTGTGGTCTGGCTTTTCTATTTTCTTTTGACAACGGCTATGCTGAGCATCGGACTGGGACTGTTTAATCTGGTCCCTATTCCGCCGCTGGACGGTTCCAAGGCGCTTTTTTCCTTTTTGCCGGAGGACGCTTACAATACCCTTATGCGCTACGAGAGATACGGTATGGCGGTACTGCTGCTGCTGGTCTGGCTGGACATTGGGAGCAACGCCCTATCTAACGGTATTTACTTGATTTACCAGTGGATGGCTGGGCTATTTTTCTAATCCGGAGGCAGTGGTATGGACGGTCCCGTTTATAAATTGGAGCAGGTTGTTCACAGCAAAGAGGGGATGGAGGATTTTGAGGGGCCGCTGGATTTAATCTTGTTTTTGTTGAGTAAAAATAAAATAGAGATTCAGGATATCCCTATCGCGCTGATTCTAGACCAGTATTTGGCCTACCTTGCGCTGCGACAGCAGATGGATTTGGAGGTGGCCAGCGAGTTTATCACCATGGCGGCTCAACTGATGTTTATTAAAACGAGGATGCTTCTGTCTATTGAGGACGAGGAAGCCCAGAGCGAAATGGAGCAGCTGGTTAAGGCTCTGGAGGAACGGCGAAGCAGTGAGAATTATGCAAAGATTAAATATATTACCACACAGTTAGGGGCTATGGGAGAGTTTGGCAGGAGTATTTTGGTAAAGAACCCAGAGTCTATGGAACAGGGAAAAATTTTTGAGTATAGCCATGTACCAAAGGATTTGCTGGACGCGCTGAGGGAAGTGGCGGACAGGGACGTCAGGAGGTCTCCGCCGCCATTGAGTAATTTTGATGAAATTGTGCGAAAGGAGCCGTATCCTGTAGCCAGTAAAACAGAGGAGATTTTAGCTTTACTGAGAAGGGGAGCGGCTAGTTTCCGGCTGCTGTTTCGAGGGAGCCGGAGCCGCAGCGAGGTGGTAGCGACTTTTCTGGCTCTGCTGGAGTTGTGTAAGGCGCGGATGATTCGGCTGGCGGGCAGTGAGAGCGATTCTATAGTGACCGCGGCAGGTGAGAGCGCGGAAGCTACAGACGCATAGAACAAAACCAAAGTTTTGTTCAAAGAGCGGAGGGGCAAAACAAAGTTTTGCCCAAAAAGTTTCTTTTGATTCTTTTCTTTTCAAAGAAAAGAATGTATACTTATTTAACGAGAGGAAACGCATGTTGGTAGAAAAGAAGGAGTTGGAGGCTGCGGTGGAGGGAATTTTATTCGCCGCTGGCGAGCCGGTGCATATTGACAGGATTTGTCTGGCGTTAGGTGTGGACCGCAAAAAGGCGGAACGAACGCTGAGGAGTCTGGAAGGGTACTACGCCTTTGAGCGGCGGGGAGTCCGGTTGATATGTATGGATAATACATGGCAGATGTGTTCCGCGCCGGAGTATGCGGACATGATCCGCCGGGCCTTTGAGATTCGCAAGCCTGCAAAGCTTAGCCAACCAGCTTTAGAAGTATTGGCAATTATCGCTTATTACCAGCCCACAACAAGGGCTTACGTGGACCAGGTGCGCGGGGTGGATAGCGCTTATACGGTGGGTCTGCTGCTGGATAGAAAGCTGATCGAAGAATGCGGGAGGCTGAAGGACCAGCCGGGCAGACCGAGACTCTACCGCACAACAAAAAATTTTTTAAGATCGTTTCATATCAGTTCTCTGGAGGAATTGCCGCCGCTCCCAGGGGTGGACGAAGGCGGGCACCTGCGTTTGGAAGACGAAAAACAACAGGATGCGGAGGAGGACGCCGGGACGTAGAGGACTGAACGAGAGGAGCGTGGGAAGCTTGGTTGGGATTATCATACTATGCGGCGTAGTCCTCTTGTTGGCGATAGTGCTGCTGATACCGGCGGGAGTGCGGTTTTCCTATGACCAGGGAGATTTAGCGTTATGGGTGCGTTACGGGCCGGTGCGGGTCCAATTGTATCCGCAGAAAAAAGAAGCGGAAGAGAAGGAAGTTCCAGAACCAGAAAAAGCAAAGAAGAAAAAACCTAAACTAAAGAAGGAAAAAAAGCCTCGGGTAAAGATCAGTAAGGAACAAATCCTTTACAGCCTGGAAAAGCTTCCGCCCATTTTGGGCAGGGCATTGAGGCGGACCGGGAGTCGGATTCATATCAGTCCGCTGAAGGTCCATCTATTAATCGCTTGCCCGGACCCGGCGGACACCGCCCTGTTGTATGGAAAAATGGAAGCGGCACTGATTGCGGGGCTTCCTGCGCTGCACCGGCTGTTGAGAATCTCAGAACAGGATATCCGGCTGTTTCCGGATTTTGCGGGGGAGAAGATGGATGCAATCGCTGAGGTGGGGGTGTCGGTCCGGCCCTGGGATGTGCTGTCGATAGCTGTCCGGGCAGGAGGAAGTCTTCTCATATGGCTGCTTGGCGTAACAAAACTTGCCTCGCCGCCTGTACAGGAGAAAAAACAGTCGTTAAAGCAAGAAGCTGCAAGCGAGGCCGCTTGACCAGCCTGCTATATGAAAGGAGTACGTGGATATGGAGAAAAAGAACACAATTAGTGAGATGTTGCAGGAGAGTATGGAGAAGCTGCGGGAGATGGCGGATACAAACACCATAGTCGGACAGCCAATCCAGACCCCGGACGGCGTGACCTTGATTCCCATTTCCAGGGTCAGCATGGGAATGGGCGGCGGCGGCGCGGCCTTTGGCGGCAAGAAAAAGGAGGTTGACTCCGACGGCAATCTGGGCGCTGGAGTAGGGGTAGGCGTCAAAATCGACCCGGTGGCGTTTCTTGTGGTTAAGGACGGCTTTACCAGGATTATGCCAGTGGCTATGCCGCCGCTGAGCACTATGGACCG
>CAMSIF010000169.1 GCA_947058885.1 uncultured Clostridia bacterium | reverse complement strand
ACCGTCAAGGCATCGCCTTCGTCGGCGAAGAAAACGGGGATGCCGTCCGTTTGGTATTGGAATCGGATGCAGTAGCCCTCTTCGTCTGTTTCCAGGGCTTGCAGGTAGAGCCGCGCCGCGCCGGTACCTGTTGTGAGAGCGTCCGCCAGGCGGCAAACACCCTGAAGAACATCGCTGGGCTTTCCATGGGGGGCGGAGACCCGGTAGAGGTTTGAGGAGACCTCACTGCCGCCAAAGTATTCCACTCTGCCGTCGGGGCCGATTCGCAGAGTCCTGGGGGATTCTTCCACCACCTCCACACCGCTGCTGGTTTCCGTGTAGCGGGAAGTGGTGTAGGCATTAAAATCCAGAGCGGTCAGGAGATTATGGGCGGAGTATTGGGAGGGAAGTCCCGCCTGCACGTCCTCCAAAACGGGGGCTTCTCCGACCAGAACGGTGTAGGGAGGCAGGCCGCCATAGCCTGATTCATAGGCGAAGGACCCTTCGTTAGGGGCAGAGTCTTCGCAAAGCGTCTGGACGGCGGAGGTGGGCAAAGCGGTGAAGTAGCGGAAGATGCTGCCGTCGTTGCTCAAGAGGTAAAGGGTAGCCGCGTCTTCCAGTTCTGTTGTGAGGGCCATCGCGCATACGCTGCGGTCAAAAAAGGCGTCCTCCCCCAACCAGACGGACACCGCCGCCAACGGCAAGCAGCAGGTGAGATCCAGATAAATTCCCGGCGTTTGGAGAGCGTCGCGCAAGGTTTTGTCCACTGTAGAACCCACTTCGCTGGCAGAGCCCAAAGCCTCCCGGAAGAGAGGGATAATTTGCTGGAGAAGTGGATCCGATGCGGTGGCATACATCTGGCCATAGCGGCCATACGCGCTGTCTCCGGTGACCATAATATGGACGGAAGAGAAAGGGAGGCCGCTGTTGTAGCCATCACCTGCCGGATGGGAGGGGCTGGATGGGGGAGAAAATGTGGCTTGGACCTGAGCGGAAAGGCCGCCATGAAAAAGGAAGAGCCGCGTGAGAAGGAATAGGGCAGAGATGGTGAGAAGGGTTAGAATCAGGTTTTGGAGCCAGTTTACGAGCTGCCGTTTACTCATGACACGCCTCCTCGCTCTGGCGGATGGGCAGGACAATCCGCACGGTGGTACCAGGGCCGTCTTGGTCTTGGATAGCGATGGTGCCGTGGTGGCGCAGAACGATTTCCCGGGCGATAGAGAGTCCCAGGCCGGTGCCGCCGCTTTCGCGGGAGCGGGCCTTATCTACCCGGTAGAAGCGGTCAAAGATGCGTTCGCGGTCCTGGCGTGGGATGCCGATGCCGGTGTCGGAAACTTCAATCCAGACGTTTTTTCCGCGGACACCGGCATCAACGGAGATAGAGCCGCCGTCTGGGGTGTATTTGATGGAGTTGCCGACGACGTTCATGACAACTTGTTCCAGGCGGCTGCGGTCTCCGGTAATCATGGGCAGGGGAGGGATATATAGCCGTTTAAGGGTGTGGCCGTGGCGTTGTGCCTCCAGTTCCACAGCGCGGCAAACGGATTCGAGCGCGTCCATGAGAGGGAAGCGGCTCATTTTGATTTCTGCTCTGCCGGAGTCGAGGCGGCTGAGGGTAAGCAAGTCCTGAACGATACGGGTCATGCGGTCGGTTTCGCTGATAATGATGTCGAGAAAATTATTTTCCAGTTCTCTGGGGATATCGCCGCTGTCGCGAATAGTTTCGGCGTAGCTGCGGACGTTGGTGAGAGGGGTACGAAGTTCGTGTGAGACGTTGGCGACGAATTCCTTGCGCATTTCGTCATTTTTCCGTTGGGCGGTGACGTCGTGGAGGACGGCCATAGCGCCGCCGTTTTCGCCGTCGGAGACAGGCGCGAGGTAGAGTTCGAGGATACGGTTGCCAACGGTGAGTTCACCGGAGAGAAAATTAGGACGTTGGAGGCGCATGACGGTTTGGAGGGGGAATTGTTCGCTGAAGAGGGCGTCGTAGTCGTAGAAGGAGACTTCGCGGCCGAGCATACGGCTGGCGGCAGGGTTACTGGTAAGGACTGCGCCGTCGCTGGCGAAAGAGACGACGCCGTCTGTCATGTGGAGGAAGAGAGTGTCCAGTTTACTGCGTTCGTTTTCGACTGCTTCGAGGGTTTCCTGGAGGACGGCGGCCATATCGTTGAAGGTAGTAGTAAGGACGCCGATTTCGTCGGAGGATTCCACGATAGTGGTACCGCCGAAGTCGCGGGCGGCGACGCGTTCAGCGCGTTGGGTAAGGCGTTCGATGGGGATGACCATAGTTTTGCTAAGGAGGAAGCTGAGGAGGATGGAGATAATGAGGCCTACCAGGAGGGCTTGTACGATAATGAGGAAGAGTTGGCTATTGAGGTCGCTGACGGTATCGCGGTTATCGTAGATATAGATGATATAGGCAATATCGCCGTTAGTGATAGGGATTGCGACGTCCATGTAGTTAGAGGTGATATCGCTCTGGTCGCCGACAGTAGTGGTACCGGTGGCGATGCTGTTGCGGGCGGTGAGGAGGTTTGGGGTAGTTTGAAGGCTATTGAAGGCTGTGATATCGTCGGAACCGGTGAGGAAGGTACCGGAGTAGCCGTCGAGGATGAAGTAGTTACGGGTACTGGAATTTAGGCCGAGGTCACCGGCTTTGGCTTCGATCATTTGCTGGAGGGTTTGGACGCCGTTTTCCTGAGCGGCTTCTTGGCGGAGAGAGTTAACGAAATCGGCGTTAGAGGGGTTAGAGCCTCCAAAGACTTTTTCTATTTGCAGGTAGAATTCATCAATGTAGAAGCTTGTGATACTGGTCATCATGAAGGCTCCAACGATGGTCATTAGGGAGGTAATTAGAAGTAGGAGGATTAGGACCAGTTTCATATGGAGGCTGCGGAACATGGGGGCTCCTTTCTTTGCGGCCCTGCGGGCCGCAAGGCAAAAGTGGATGTGACTTCCAGTCAGGCTAGGGGGAGTTCCGCGCTCCGGCGCGGGTTACTTTGTCACGAGCGACAAAGTAACC
>CAMSIF010000168.1 GCA_947058885.1 uncultured Clostridia bacterium | reverse complement strand
GTGGAGACCATCTGCTTGTCCGGCATCTTCCCCAGGTATTCCCCCAGGAGCACCCGGCTCCGCTGGTCCTTGACGCCCGCCTCGTCCAGGAACTGCATCACCAGCTCCTTGCGGACCTCGTCGCTGGTAATGGAATTCACCACCAGGTCCGTGAGGTAAACCACTTCCACGCCCTGCTGGCGCAGGCACTCGGCAAAGGCGTCGTGCTCCTTCTGGGCCTCCCGGAGATAGGGGATGTCGTCGAACAAAAGCCGCTCCAGATACTCCGGCATCAGGTTTTCCAGCTCCTGGCCCGGGCGGTGGAGCAGGACCTTTTTCAGCCGCCCGATCTCGGAGGTGTTGTGGATTCCCGTTTCCAAATGGGCTCACTCCTTTTGCGTTCAAATCGTTGGGTGGTTTTAGGGTCCCTGCTTTTCCCGGTTTCATGCGCGGCGGTGGAAATTACCAGGGCCTATCCAAGCGACGGCAGTTGACATAATAGGAAAAATATGACAAAATAGGACAAACGCATCCCTTGGGTTTTTACCTTGAAAGGAGGAGCTTCCATGTCCAACAAAACGGCTGTTTTAACCCAGTATGACCAGCAGCGTAAGAAGTACGAGCGCTTTGCGAGGGAGGTGGAACACCAGCTGCGGTGCATATTGGAAGAAGAGGGGATTGTATGCAACGCCATTACCAGCCGGGTGAAAGAGCGGGACAGCCTCACCCAGAAAATTGACGTCAAGTCGGATAAGTACAAGAGTTTATCCGAGGTGACGGATATCGCTGGCATCCGCATTATCACTTACTATGACAGCGATGTGGAGCGGGCGGCAAAAATCGTGGAACGGGAATTCTGCGTAGACAAGGAGAACTCGATTAATAAGCGGGAAGCCCTTGGGCCGGAGAAATTCGGTTACTGCAGTGTCCACTACGTTGTGTCAATGAACGAGGACCGTCTGAAGCTCCCGGAGAACCGGGGATACGCCGGGATAAAGTGTGAAATTCAAATCCGCACTGTATTACAGCACGCGTGGGCGGAAATTGAACACGATTTGGGCTATAAAAGTGAAATCGACATCCCCAAAGACATCCGGCGCAGCTTCTCCCGCCTGGCGGGGCTGCTGGAGGTGGCAGACAAAGAGTTTCAGGAAATCCGGGACTTTTTGGAAACGTACCGCGAGAAAGTAGAAGCGGAGATAAGCGAAAAGAGCGACTACGGGACACCGGATTGTGAATTGGACGCAGTGGTATTGGAAGCCGTTTTAAAGACCAAGCCCAATTTCCAGGAGCTCAACCGCCGGATTGGGGAAATTGCGGGTATGAAAATCAGAGTCCCTGCGAAACAGAAGGATAAACAGGATTATTACGGGGGGACTTTACAAAAATTGAATTGCCTGGGAATAAGTACGACCGCACAGTTAGACCAGCTAGCCGAGCGCGGCGCCGACCTTGCCTCCTATCTGGCGGACAAATTTCTGCGTGACCGCTATAAGACGGAGCCGGAGGGTGCTACGCTGCCAAATACAATCGGCGTGTTCTATCTCTGCTACGCCCAATTGATTTTAAATAATTACAGCAAGGAACGGGTTGTTCAATATATGGAGAACACCAGCATCGGTGTTCTTGACGAGAGGGACCCATTTGTCCAAAACCTTCTGAAATATGGCCGCGAGTTTGCGGTTCAGCAATAAACGGGCGGCAAAGAGGCGGCTTCTCATGAAGCCGCCTCCTTGTCTTTTTCCCCTTCCAGCTCTTCCCCGGTCTCCACGTCCTCCGCAGGGTTCCCGGGTTCCCCCTTCTCCTTCAAAACCGCCGCGAACCGCTCCGCGAAGAGCCGCCCCGCCAGCACCGCCTCCTCCGGGGAGTTTCCGGCGGCCCCCACCTCCAGCAGCAGCGACCCGGTGGTGGCGTGCTGGTTGTACCGGGAGTTCCGCAGCAGCACCGGGCGCATCAGCGTGGGGTAATGCTCCAGCACGTCCTGCTGCACCGCCGCCGCCAGGCGCAGGTTTTCCAGCCAGAGCGGATGCTCCAAGCCGCTGCCGTCGCTGCCCATCACCAGGGACATCTGGGCGGCGGTCCCCTGGTCTCCCAGCTCGGAAACCACTTTGTGCTGGTTCCCCTGCCCGTCCTCAATGGCGTCCCGGTGGACGTCCAGGACGAAGCGGATAGAGGGATACTTCTCCAAATACCCCCGGATAGCCGTCAGCGCCCGGTCATAGGCCCCGGTGTAGTTGGGGTAGTCGTACAGCGTCCGGTCGTGAAGGACGGAGATCCCCGCCTCCCCCAGAACCTCCGCCATCTCGTCCCCCACCCTCACCACATTGCAGCGGTAATCCGTGGTCCGGTAGTCCCCGGACCAGACGATTTCCGTCCCCGGAACGGGGGTATAGGCCTCACTGCCGTGGGTATGTAAAATCAATACCTGGGGTCCCTCCTCTCCCAGAGCCGCCGCGAAGGGCGCCTGCAGCTCGGAAACAGACAGGGCATGCTCTGTGGAATTGCTGACGTACACCCGCCCGCAGACGGTGTAGCCGCTGGGGTCCGTGGGAATCAGCGTCTTGGCGGGGACGCCGTTGTCCGCCGCAATGGGGGCCGCCGGCTCCACCGGAGTCTCCTCCACCGGCATCACAATGGGGGCCTGCGTCTCCCCGTCCTCCTCCGGCTGCTCCTGCCGTTCCAGGGCCTGGAGCGCCGCCACGTCCCCCCGCGCCGACAGCAGCAGGGAGGACTCCCCGATGGTCAGCGCCGCCGCCGGGGACAGGCCGTCTCCGGTCCCCAAATCCCCCAGCTCCCAGCGCAGCGCCCGCTCCGGCAAAGCCGCCGCCAGGGCCGAGACCGCCGCCGCCGCGGTGTCGCTTCCGGCGGTGACAGCGGCAATCCACAGCGTTCCCGCCGCCAGAAGAGCCGCCTCCAGCCGCCGGAGGATGATCCGCAAAGATTTCTTTTGTTTCATATCCGCTCACCTCTGGGACAACCTATGTCCGTCGGCCGGAGAATATGCCGGAACCTGTATTCACAGCCTTGCAATCCCGTCCCATT
>CAMSIF010000167.1 GCA_947058885.1 uncultured Clostridia bacterium | reverse complement strand
TGGCTGACATTGTAAATTGTAGGGCAGACAGCGAGGTGCTTTACAAAAATGTTCTAGACCACATGGTAGTACACAAAGACCGAAAAGTGGAGGTTTTTCTCAATCTTTTGCCGCAAAAATGGGTTTTTGTGCTGGAAAATCTGCGCAAGTCTCAGAATGACCCCCCAGTACCAATATCAGTCAGTAACCCCTTCAGCTCGGGGTAAGGCATGGAGAACCGCTGGCTCAGATAACGCAAGGACGCCCCCAGTTCGCCGTCCGGCCCTCCATACTGGCTGATAATCAGCGACGCCAGCTTTGGATTGGTATTTTTTATCTTAATAGGGTACTCCAAACGTTTCTCATAAACAAACATTATTTCCGCCCTCCATCAAATTCCCAAGGCCAAGGTTCGTTCAGCCAGGTATAGCCAGCTGTGGTAACATCTGTCTGCTGTAAGGGCCCATAGGCGGCTTCATAGCGTTTACGTCCCTCCTTGGCCAGATTGACATAATCTGTGTAAAGGGCTAATGCCTCCTTATCGTCCCGATGGGTGTCCAGGTAGAGTCCCAGTTCGGTAATAGCAAAGCCAAGGGCCATCAGTTCGCAAAGGGCGGTATTGTCGCAGTTCATCTTACTCTTAACTGCCTTAAAAAAGGGCAGGTTCAAGCCGGGAAACAGGGTACCGGCGGCCAGGCCCTGCGTCTGGTCATAGCGTTCGGCGTTCATTCCCTGCATAGATATATACGGAAAGACCATGCTGGCGCATTTTCCGGGCAGAGAGCCCTCCATAACGCCGCAGGTATTAGGATTTGTATTCTCCAAGGGGTAGTACCTCCTTCAGGAAAGTAAGGGCGTGGGGTACGCCCTCAAGCCATCATATGCCGCGTGGACAAAAGAGTGAGGCATACAGCGGCCGCAAAACGCATAGAGTGCCTAGGGGTGCTTGTCATGTTTATCACATTCAAAAAATGGACTGCGCTGTATCTGCTGACACTGCTGCTGCTATTTGCGGGCTTTGCCGCGATTCTCTGGCAGGGAAGCGCTGTCAATGCGTCAAAGAATCTGACTTTGTCCAATGAAGCGGAGGACTTTGTGCTGGTCATCGACCCGGGCCACGGCGGATTTGACGGCGGCGCGCTGGCCGGGGACGGCACGGTGGAAGCGCATATCAATCTGGCAATAGGACTTCAAATAGAAGAAATTGCCCGCCTGGTGGGTACAAAAACAGAGATGACCCGCCGGGAAGACACAGCCATGGACAGCCCGGATGCAGGGACGGTCCGGCAGAGGAAGGTTTCGGATTTGAAAAACCGTTCAGCCTTTGTCAACAGCGTTCCCAACGGCGTTTTGGTCAGTATACATCAGAATAGTCTTCCGGAGGTTCTGAGCGTACACGGTGCGCAGGCGTTTTACAACGGGGCTGGGGAGGCTCTGGCACTGCCAGTACAAGAAGCTTTGAACAAGGTCATCAACGACCGTCCCAAGGAGGCAAAGGCGGCTGGCAGCAGCATTTATCTTCTCGACAGCGTTGACGTCCCGGGGATTCTGGTGGAGTGCGGTTTTTTATCCAACCAGCAGGAGACCTCGCTTTTGAAGACGCAGAGCCACCAGACCCGGCTGGCTCTGACGGTTTTCGCTTCTGTCCGGAACTATGTAACGAATCCCGCAGAGAACGCGTTGGAGTGAGATTATAAAAACCACCTTCAGATTCCATACTGGAATCTGAAGGTGGTTTGTTCCTAGATAAGCCCCTTTTAAATATATCCTTCTGCGCATAAAAGTTCCGCCAGAAGAACCGCGCCGCCCGCCGCGCCCCGCAAAGTATTGTGGCTGAGGCAGACGAATTTATAGTCGTACTGGGTGTCGGGCCTGAGCCGCCCAATGGACACGGCCATACCGTTTTCCAGCATACGGTCTAACCTGGTCTGGGGCCGGTCCGCCTCCTCAAAATAGTGGAGAAACTGCTTTGGCGCGGAGGGGAGGGAGAGTTCCTGGGCCCGCCCGGAGAAATTGGCCCAATCCGCCTTGATCTGCTCGATAGAGGGTTTGCGGCCGTCCTGGAAGGACATGAAGCAGGCGGCCATGTGACCGTCCTGGCAGGCCACCCGGAAGCACTGGGCGGTAATGGAGGGGCCCACCGCCAGGACGAGTTTTCCGTCCTCGACCCGCCCCCAAAGCTTCATAGGCTCCTTTTCGCTTTTCTCCTCCTCGCTGCCGATGTAGGGGATGCAGTTGTCCACCATTTCCGGCCAGCGTTCAAAGGTCTTGCCTGCGCCGGAGATGGCCTGATAAGTACAGACCAAGGCCTTCTCCAAGCCGTATTTCAGAAGGGGATGCAGGGCTGGGACATAGGACTGGAGGGAGCAGTTGGACTTTACGGCCACAAAGCCTCGCCTGACGCCCAAACGTTTGCGCTGAGAATCAATAAGGCGGATATGGTCCGCGTTAATTTCCGGCACCACCATAGGCACGTCTTCGGTCCAGCGGTGGGCGCTGTTGTTGGAAACCACAGGGCATTCCAGCAGGGCGTATTTTTCCTCCAGCCCACGGATATCCTCCTTCTTCATGTCCACAGCGCAGAAGACGAAATCGACCTCGCCAGCCAGTTTTTCCGCATCGGCCTGCGCGTCCAGAACGACGAGTCTTTTTGCCTCTTGGGGAATAGGGGAGGACATTGCCCAGCGGCTGGAGACCGCCTCCTCATAAGTTTTGCCCGCGCTGCGCGAGCTGGCGGCAACGGCGGTGAGTTTGAACCAGGGATGTCCTTCCATCAGAGTGACGAAACGCTGGCCGACCATTCCGGTACAGCCAATGATTCCAACGCGATATTGCTTCATAATGGGTGCCTCCTTTAAAAGACGGCGGACGGAAAAACTTTGGAAATCCGGTTGAAAAAAGGTCCGTCCGCATGTATACTATAAAATAGTGTATGACGGTCTAGGGAAAAGTCTCATACTTTCATACCATATTTTTAAACAGGTGTCAACCGTTTTTTTCTCCATTTTCAGAGGTAAAAGCCAGACTTTATGACACTTTTCGAGATTGTTT
>CAMSIF010000166.1 GCA_947058885.1 uncultured Clostridia bacterium | reverse complement strand
GTTGGTCAGAAGAAGCCTAAAAACCTTCCCGGCTCACCGGACATCTCGATACCTGCGGGCGATTTCGCCGGCGTCCACCCCGGCCCGGTAGAGACAGCGGAGGTAAAACATATGCCACATAGTCAGCAGAGGATGATTTGTCCGGTAACGCCGCCCCGACGTCACAATGCGCCCCGGCAGCACCCGAAGGGGCAGACCCGCTTTTTTCATCCTTCGCGAGAACTCGTAGTCCTCCATAATGGGCAGGCCGGGGAATCCGCCCGCTTTCTGGAACAGCGTCCGGGTCACGAACATTCCCTGGTCGCCGAAGGCGATATGCCACAGCTTCGCCCGCAGGTTGGAATTATAGGCGTTGCAGGCCATAAGGAAGCCCGGATAATCAAACGCAATATGAAAACAGCCAAACTGCGTTCCCCGCTCCACCGCCGCCGTAATCTGCCGCAGTCCGTCCCTGGGGAGAAGGCTGTCGCAGTGGGAGAACCAGAGAATATCGCCGTCTGCCGCCTGAGCGGCCAGGTTCATCTGTCTGGCCCGGCCCTTGGGACAGTGAAGGACACGATAACAGCCGCCAATTTTCTCCACGGTACCGTCGGTACTTCCGCCGTCGGCAAAAAGAATTTCCACGTCGCCCTCCAACGCCGCCAGATTGGCAAGACACTGGTCAATAGCTCCAGCCTCATTGTAAACAGGGATAATCAGCGAAATTTTCATGACGGCATTCCCCGCAGAAAATCTCCGCTTACATAGACGTCCAGAATATGGCGGAGGAAGTCCTCAGACAAATACATCCGTATCTTCCGAAGGGTATCCAGATTGACCAGCTTCCGGTCCGGCCCGCTGTACTCCCGCAGAGCCATAGCGCACCAGGACGCGCCCCGCAGGCATGTGACGGGAAGGAAGAGGGGAAGGCGTTCCCGCAGCGTTCTTGTGTCGAAGCGTCCGTCCACAGCTCTTTCATAGCATTCCAGAAAGTACCCGGCCGCCTCCTGGTCCAGCATAACATCCGTCTTCCAGAAGGTCGTGGTAGGCGCGAGAAAATGGGCGGCATCCTGCGCGGCTTCAGAGACCAGGGGCTTCTCCCAGTCCACCAGATAGCTACACGCTCCCTCGTTGATAAGGAAGTTGCCGGAGTTCAGCTCCGTATTCACCATGCATTTCACCGCGCCGCCGTTCTCCGCGAGAGGCAGGCGGCCAACCGCCTGTATCAGAGTCTCCAGAAGCCGGGCCGTCCGAACCTCAGCCCGGTCCCAGGTCAGGTATTGTTCCGCCATGGCAAGACATTCCTCGTAGATACTCTGGGCGGGACAGCCGGGGGCCAGAAGCGGGCAGTCTGCCGGAACAGGCAGACTGTGGATATCCGCCAAAATTTCCGCCGCTTGGCATAGGTCCGTCTCATAGCGCAGGGCTCTGCCGGGGAGCCGCGCCATCACCAGCACGCCGTAAGGCAGAAGCCGCCGTGACCCGTCGCAAAAGAGCGGCCGGGGCGTTCTCCCGCTGGAGAAGAGGGCCTTTAGAGCGGAAAATTCATATCCGATTTGGTCCTCCAGGTGCATTTGACTGCCGGTGTTCACCCGCAGAACCAGCTGCTCCTGGGTTACCGGGTGCCGGAAGCTGTAGTTGACATTATACTCCCCCTGGCCTAACAGGGAGAAAGCCAGCTTGGTTCCAGCGGGCAGCTGAAGCCGGGAAAGAAATTCCTCGCTGTATATATATTGCTGAAAAATCTCTAGAGTTATCATTTTAGTCTCCCTTCCAGACGCAAATCAGTCAGGAGCCGGGCCGTATGGGAGCCGGGCCGGGCTGTCTCCAACAGCCGCCGCAGGTCCTCCGGCACGTCCACATCCCGGCAGGGCGGGGCGGGCAGAAAACTGCGTCCCGCAGCCCTCACCGCCGCCGCGGCGTCTTCATATACGCTGGCGTGGCCATATGTCTGCCCGGTAAATAGAGCCGCAAAGGGTTTTCGCAGTCCCACCAGATAGTAGCCGCCGTCCGCCGTGGGACCCAAGGTGACCTCCGCGCTTTCCAGAGCGGAGAAAGCGGCGGTCAGGTGTCCGGCGGTCAGTTCCGGCAGGTCCGAGCCAATGAGTACGCAAGCGTCATACCCCAGCGCAAGCACCGCTGTGAGGGCATGGTGCATCCGCTCTCCCAGTCCCGCCCCGGACTGGGGAAAGAAGCCCTGGGCGGTGGGGAAAAGTCCCCGCAGAGCCGTCCAGTCCCCTTCGGGGCTGTAGGCGGCGTAGAGCGCCGCGTCCAGCCCGCCGCAGACTTCCGCGATATCCCGCAGAAACGCCGTATGAAGAGCGGCGCATTCCTCACCCGTCAGCAAGGGCATCAGCCGGGTTTTGGTCCGTCCCGGGACAGGCAGACGGGTGAAGCAGAGTAACGCCCGCTTCATGGCCTAGCCTCCTCTTGAGGGAAAAATACCAGCTCGCCCGCCTCCAGGTCAAAGCGCAGGACTTCTCCCTGCTGGACAGACGCCGCGCCAGGTAAGCTTTTCTGGAACGAGAGGCCGTCCGCCGCTGTCAGAACCAGCTCCGTTTCCGCGCCGCAAAACCGGACCCGCTCCACGGTAAAGGCATACGCCCCTTTTTCCGACTGCCGCCAGTTCTGGTTCCGCAGGCAGAGGGTGTAAGCCCCCTCCGGAAGGGCGGCGGGAAGCGTAAGCCGCCCGCAGTGAAACACCCCCTGGCGCACTTGACCGTCCAGATAGGTACAGCCGCCGAAGTAGTCCGCCGCCCGGCGGGTGGCGGGGCGCAGATAGACCCCCTCCGGCGTGCCCCGCTGCTCAATCCTCCCGTCAAAAAGCAGGGCCACATGGCTGCTCATGGACAAAGCCTCCCTCCGGTCGTGGGTCACAAGGATGGTGGTTATGGCAAACTCCCGGTGGATGGACAGCACCAGCTCCCGCATATTGTCCCGCAGGTTCTCGTCCAGGGCGGAGAAGGGCTCGTCCAGCAGGAGCAGCCGGGGTTTAGCCGCCAAGGCCCGCGCCAGGGCCACCCGCTGCCGTTCTCCACCGGAGAGGGAACCCACCCGCCGTCCCCCGCAAGATCGGAAGAGCGTCGTGTAGGGAAAGAGTGTCCGCGGTTGTGTA
>CAMSIF010000165.1 GCA_947058885.1 uncultured Clostridia bacterium | reverse complement strand
GACGTGGAAGAGCTGGTTGTCTCCGTTCCGCTGCCGGAGACGAGGGTGTGACGCTGTGTGGCGCAGAAAAGGCCCCGGCCTCCCCAAAAGGAGGCCGGCGCCCTTTTGTTCTCCTTAGGTGCAGCTTCGCAACCGCCAACTCCCGCAGCGGCAGGTTGTCGCTGAAGATCTCGCGGGCCGCTTCGTCTGCTCCGCACCCGTCACAGATGTAGAGACTGTATCGTCAAGGGTGAATTATAAAATTTTTTATGACATAGAAAGAGCCCCAAGCGTTTACCGCTCAGGGCTTTAGGAGAGGGGCCTCCAGCGTATTCATTTTTTGTGGCCGGGAGGTTCTGGCTCATTGGGCACACGCACAATAAGGTCTGCCAGGTCGCAGTTAAGCGCCTCACATATCTTGTCCAGCTGCTCAAGGCTGACGCGGTCTGCAATCTCATGGTACAGGCCGCTGATCGTGTTGGGGCGTATGCCTGTCTTACGCGCAGAGCCTCGCAGACTCTTGGTCCGCTTGTGTCCACCTCAGTTCACCAAGCCGGGTAGACAGTAATATCCGTATCATAACCAGTCTCCTTTATTTTATGGTAGATTCTACTATAGACTGGAACACATTTCATTGAATTGTTAGATTATATCGTATTCCGATATAAGAATTGCACAGAAAACCGCCACCTGGATATCCAAGTGACGGTTTTCTACTATTTGTCCATTAGAAACTCCAATGGACAGGCCAAGACAAACACCCCGCCGGCCATCGTAATGGTCGGCGCAAAGCTTTTAAGCTCTTGGTTCGCCTGGCTCTCTTTTGGCCCTACCGTGCTTAAAAGATGCCATCGACCCTTGGAGGGCCAAAAACCCTAGTATTTATGCGGTTTTCCGGGCTTTTCAAAAGCCGTCATTATAACTCTGCCTTAAAAGATGCCACTTTTATGAAGGGTCGCTACGGAGGATAATATCCTATTCACCCTCCGCGATTTTTTTGACTTCGTCCAAATCAAGGCTACAAATGTCGGCAATTTCTTCCAAAGACATATCCCGCGCCAGTAACTTTTTTACCATGCCAACATGGGCATCATGTGCGCCCTCTTGCCGCCCAATCCACCGTTCATCCTTCAGCTTCGCCGCCAGGGTCATCAGCCTCTCCACCTTTCCTTTATCGGATTTGATATCTTCCACCGCCCGGTCAATCTGTGTCAAGTAGTCTGAACCGGAAATGTCAATGGCCAGCCTGCGATACCTGGCGTTGACATACCGCAAAAACTCCAGCGCCGGTTCGTTCATGTTCTGAACCGTGAACGCGGCGTTCAGAATGTAGGCGTGGGAGCCGTCCTTATACGCCAAGTCCTCCGCGCCCTCGATTACGGACTTACGTTTATAAAGCGCCAGGCCGCGTTTGTAATAATCGTCCGTGCAGACGAAAATAATGTAGCTTTCTCTGAGCTGCCGGTAGCTCTCAGCCGGTTCCAAGGTCCTTCTATCAATGCTGCTCTGGTAGAATCGGATGCGCCGCTCCAAATCATAGGCGTGGCCCGTCTGCATCTCAATATCATACCGCGTTTCGTCAGCATCCGCCAAGGCAACATCCAGCCGGATACCATGCAGGTTTATGCCGTCCTTCATGTCCTGCTGTTTTTCAATATAGGTGATCTCCGCGATTTTCTTCTCAAGCACCGCTTCAAGAAACGGCTTGACGTTCTCAGGCTGGCGCATGACCTCTGAAAACACCAGGTCGTTGGCCAGCGAAATATCGGCTATGCTTATGCTCATGGGAATCACCTCTTTACTGTTATTATACTCTATCCTGCCCAAAAAAGCAACCGTTTTCCCTTTCTCCTGGGCATCTTCCGGCTCACATCTTCATGCCAAAGTTTTCATTTTCATCCAAGTCCGGCTCAATTTCTTTCTGCCATTGCGGTTCACTTGAATGGCTGAAGTAGTCACTTCACACTCTGGTACAACTCCAGCCACTTTGGGGTGTTGGAGATGGTCTCGTACTCATATGTGAAGGAGCCATGGTAACTGACATCTCTGGCATACACCAACTCGCCGTCTTTGACGCTGACATAACCCAACCCAGCCGTTCTTTGATCCCTCTGAATGCCTCTGCCGGGTCAACCCTCCTGTTCCAGAGTTGCCCGGATCTTCATATCGGATGGTCCTCCGTACTTTCACTTTCATAGCCGGTAATGCCCCCGGTCATGCGCCGCAGGAGCTGCTCGGTCTGGCAGAGCGAGTTCTCCTGGCGTTCTCTCTGCTCCACCAGAGCGCTGATTACTGTGTCCTGCTCCCGCATGCTCAAATGCAGGATGGAGCCGCCTTTGTCCTCCTGGCCGTTAACACGGTCATGCCTGGAATGGGCCGCGTTTTCGCCGTGGAATGCTTTGGTAATAGCGGACGAAATCAAGAACATCCTGTCCAGGTCGTTCCCGTTCTCGCCCAAGGTCTTGCCGGTAATAAAGGTTTTGGTGATGGGCTTGCCGTCCTCATACCACTTGAGGTAGACGTCAATGTAGACGCCCTCGCTTTCACCGTAATCGGTGGTGCAGAAGATGTTCGCTCCCTTGGGTATCTTCCGGCCCTTCTCCCAATCCATATTTATCAAAAAATATTCATCGGGGAGATAGCCCATGCTCTCAAGGCGGTACTTAAGTTCCATGAATACGTCCAGAGCAACGGGCTGACCAGCGTATTTCAGCCTGCCAGGGCTTTCCGGGTCCGGGACCCAATGTTCCAGTTCGATAATGTCCATAGCCATTCCTCCATTGATGATATAGTGAAAGGCCGCATCCCATGGCGCGACCTTTCAAGCACAGTTATTTGTCCCTGCCGCAGAGCGTCTCCATCATAAGCTGGAACCCGAAGCGGACCCATCTGTTCACGGGTCACGCTCTTGCCGGGGCTGAATTTACCGCCCCCTGTGCCGTTTACAATGCCGTTCTGCGCGGCCCACTCCACATGGGGCGCGTACCAGGCTCCTGCTTTCACATCGCTGAAACTGCTTGTGGGGTAGTCCTTCGGGTCAATTTTGGCCTTGTTCCCCAACACGGTCACAAACATGCCGCGGGCCATGGCCTCGTTGGGCGCAAAGGTGGCGGCCGATGTACCGTTGAACAGCTTTTCGCCTACCGCATCGTCCACCGTTGTGTAGTACCATGCCCCCGG
>CAMSIF010000164.1 GCA_947058885.1 uncultured Clostridia bacterium | reverse complement strand
CTGCCTGCGAACTCCACCATCTCTCTTCAGATGTACCCCATGACTCTTGCCGGAGACGCCGTCCTGGCCGGCGGCGGGGCAGGCGCCTCTCTGACCATCATCCGGTTTCGCCATGCACGACCTGGGCAGAATGCTTGCGGACGGAGTTGGCATAGACGATGACGCAGAGCAGTACCATGCGTGGTACGCCAAGACCCTCTCCGCCTTCCAGACCGTAGAGCAGTATCGCCCGAACCGATATGTAGAGTACTGCATCGGCAAGATGTACGCCAGGGGTCTTTGGTACAGAAGCGGATGACGCTGCGGCTGCGAAGTGGTTCTCTCAGACGGCGGAGCAGGGCAATGGGTACGCCCGGTTTTTCCTCGACCACATGGATGACTCTCCCTCCCTCTTCGCCAGCGCCACCCGGCTCCTCCATCACATGGGCTGCATCTTCCAGGAGCAGGCCCCGCCGCCGGGTGGCGGGATCTCCTTTGTGGACAGTAAGCTGAGACGAAAAATCAGAGAGAAGAAAATCGCCATGGGCCACAAGCCCGATGACCACGAGGAACAAGCCCAGCAGCTCCGATAATCGCCGCTCCAGAAGCCACACAAAACAAGCTGCCTCCAGGCACGGAGGCAGCTCGTTTCTCTTTCGCTCTATCGTATCTCTACAACCCCTATAATCATATCAACCGCTTCTGCCGTCAAGGGCGCGGGCGCCTTCTCCACAAAGGAAGTGTTGCGGCTGGTCAGGTCCAACATCCTTGCCTGATCACAGAGTACCACCCCGTCAGTCTTCGTTGCGTTATCCAACCGGATGTGAAACGAATGCCCTTTTGCCCCAGCCGTTCCTCCAGTGTGCGGTGTGCAGACGCGGCCTTTTTAATCTGGATGCCGTCATCGGACTGTATCAGTTCGACCCGGTCATTCTCCCGCAGTCCAAGCGCGTCCAACAACGCCTTGGGGATTCGCAGTCCCTGACTGCTACCCCATGGCCGGAAATGCCATAATACATGGCTGGCCGGGAAAATCAAGTGTGGGTGCTGCGGATATGCGTTAGTAGGTCTGAATGCCGCAAACGGGGTAACGTACATGAGATGCAGACAGCGCGTAGAAAACAAAAGCTGTCCAGAGCCCGGAACACTGACACGGCAGGAACTGGAAAAATCGGTGTATGATGAAATGATAAAGAAGATGCGGGAATTTCAGACGCTGAGGGGCGGCAAAGCGGAGGGCTGCAATCCAAAGCTCACCGCCGTCTACGCCAAACTCGCAAAAATCGAAAGCGAGATTGAAAAGCTGATTGATACGCTGACCAGGGCAACCACTCTCTTGTTGCAATACGCCAATAGCCGCATTGAAGAATTGGACGCAGAACGGCAAAAGCAGTTAAAGCTGGTGGCCGACCTCACCGCTAATTCTGTTTCAAATTCTCAGATTGAAAGCATATCGGACGAGCCCTGCCGTCTGCTGAATGGGTGCGGCTTCGCCGCCGCGCTCTTTGAAGAAAAATATCCTCCAAAGGACAGGAATTGACAACCATCGCCTGGTGTGGTATAATATCAGACGTAAATTTGCCGTCTGTGGGACGGGAAAGCGAGGATGCGTTATGGCAGATGCAAAAGTATTCCGGCTGAGTTCCGGCCTCAGCCTGGAGGACGTGGCGCACGCCCTGGAGGGCTATCTGCGGGAGCAGAAACGGCTTGAAACGGAGGGCGTCAGCCAGTCAGAAAGCAGCTACTTCATTCAGGCAAGGCAGACCGAGGGCTGGAAGAAATTCGTGGGTTTAGACCAGGCCATCCAGGTCCGGCTTACGGTCTATCAGGACAAGCTCACCGTAGATTTAGGCGCGGGCCGTTGGGTGGATAAGCTGGGGGCGGCCACGATGGGCTACATTGTTTTTGCTCCGTTGCTGCTGACGGCGGTGATTGGGGCAATCGGCCAGGAGCGGCTTCCCAGGGACATTTTTGACTTTGTAGAGCGGTTTACCTTCTTGGGGAAGCCTCTGGACATCAACGACGTCATCCATCGCGTCCCCGAGACGTCCGCCGCCCCCCGCTGTGCCGCCTGTCAGGCCGTTCTGCCGGAAGGGGCAAAATTCTGCCCGGAGTGCGGCGCACCCGCCTCCCGCGCCATGGTCTGCCCGGTATGCGGCGCGGAAGCAGCGGCGGAAGGCGCACGGTTCTGCGCCAATTGCGGCGCACCTCTGCGTTGAGGTCCCGCAGAGGCGGGGGACTAAAGCGTACATAGGTCAGAATAAATATACCGAAGGGACGCGCCCAAAAACGGCGCGTCCCTCATTATTTCCAAAGATTAATAACGCCCGCGTCCTGAAATTGTTTGAGCAGCAGAAGAAGCACCGGCAGAAGAATCATACCGCCCACGCCCAGAAAATGGAAGCCCACATACATCGCCAGCAACGCTGTAATAGGAGGCAGGTCCACCTGTCCCGCCAGGAGGCGCGGCTCCAGCAGCGTATGGGCAATCAATCCCACCGCGTATAACGCCAGCAATGCCAGGGCCCGGCCTGTATTTCCCATTAGCAGGCTTCCCAACGCCCATGGGAACAGCACCGTACCTGTCCCCAGCACCGGAAGGGCGTCTACCAAGGCTGTAAATACCGCCGCCAAAAGGGCGTAATCCAGACCCATCCAGAAAAATCCAGCCAAAAGAATCACAAATGTCGCGAGAATCAGCAGCAGCTCGGCCCGAAGCCATTTCAGAATGGTAGAACGGAAGCACTGGGCCGCGTTCCGGCATTTTGCCTGCCACGCGGCGGGGAGCTGCCGCTTGAGAAAGGACAATATCGCCGGATAGTTCAGGCTGGTAAAATATACAGCCAGTATGGTAGTTACCAGAAACAGTCCCGCGTCCGGCAGGCCGGACAGCAGAGACGACGCCACGTTCATCAGCCAGCCGCCCACGCTGCCCGCCAGGGAGGGTCCCTCTTCCATCAGCTGGCTGGCCAGGGTGTCGAGGGCGGTTCGGATGACCGCCGGGCTTGCGGCGTACCATTCCCCCATCCGGTCCAGAAGCCGGTTCCAGACGGCGGGGAATCCGGCGATTGCCTCCGGCAGCTTCTCTGACCACTGCCTCAGCTCCAGTCCCAGACGGAGCAGCAGCGCGGCCACGACGCCCCCCAACGCCAGCAGGAGCGCTGAGATCGGAAGAGCACACGTCTGAACTCCAGTCACACTAAGATA
>CAMSIF010000163.1 GCA_947058885.1 uncultured Clostridia bacterium | reverse complement strand
CGCAGACCCCCGGATACCATCTCCATAGAGACGCGGCCAATCGCCGACTCCTCCAACATGGCGGCGGCGGTACGGCTTCTCTTGTCCTCCTGAACAGTCTGGAACCAGAGACCAGGCTCTGTAGCGGCATCGTCCTTGTGCCAGCTCTGGCGGCGAAGCGTGGAGGCGTTATGCGGTATGTGGGAAACATCGTCCCGGAACACCACCCGAACCTCCTCCCCTTCTATTTCCAGCAGGCTTACAGCGGTATTGTCGCCGTAGTTGGTCGCTCCGATTTCCTCCAGGCTTAGCCCTTGCAGGGTTCCCAACAGGGTCCGCAGGGCCGCGCCGTGGCTGGTTGCGGCTACCGTTTTACCGGGATTTTCCTCTGCAATTTGCCGTATGCCGGAGAGCATGCGGTCCCGCACCTGCGCGTAGGTCTCCGCGCCGGGGACTGACCAGAGATCAGGCCGCTTATTAAAATCGATGTACATTTGGCGGTCCTTGCGCTGAATTTCACCCCAGGACATCTGCTCCCAATCTCCCAGCCGGACTTCCCGCAGGAGGGGCAGGGGGTGAAACACCAGTCCCCGGGGAACATAGATGGCGGAGGCGGTGATATGGGTTCGGGTCAGGTCGCTGCCGTATACCGCGTCTATTGTCTCATCCTGGAACCGGCGGCGCAGATAAGCAAGCTGCCGGTAGCCCCTTGGGGTAATAACACTGTCGTACTGGCCGTGAGCCACACGAAAAAGATTACCCTCTGCCTCAGCGTGGCGGATCAGAAAGATTTTGGTGGTCATGGGCGAGGTCTCCTTTCTATCATATCTATTTCTGCCGGAGAGCTCCTGTGTGCCTTTCATAAAGAACTGTCCATACTGCCTATTTCATGGGGCGGTTTCTCTCCCACGCCTGAACAGTCTTCAACTCCTGATACAAGCGCACATAGCTCCGGTGGCGGCTGCCGGAAATCTCTCCCCGCTTCACCGCCGCCAGCACCGCGCACCCCTTTTCCTTGGTGTGGGAACAGTCGATAAACCGGCAGTTTCCCAAGTATGGCCGGAACTCCAAAAAAGTCTCTGGAAGCCTCTCCTTCAACTCCAAATCCAGCTCTTCCGCATCGAAGGAGCTGAACCCCGGGGTGTCAATCACCTCCGCGCCGCTGGAAAGACGAAATAACTCCACATGCCGCGTAGTGTGCTTCCCCCGGCCCAGCTTCTCGCTTACCTCCGCCACACGGAGGGAAAAGCCCGGTTCAATGGCGTTGAGGAGACTGGACTTTCCAACGCCGGAGTTTCCTGTAAAGGCAGAGAGCTTTCCAGCCGTTAGCTCTTCCAGCTTTTCCAGCCCCTCCCCTGTCACCGCGCTGGTCCGAACAGTGGGGAAGCCAGCGGAGCGGTAAATTTCCGCCAAGTCCTCCCCGCCAGCCAAGTCGCACTTATTCACGCACACCACCACGCCGCATCCCTTTAACGCGGCAATAGCCGCAACTCTGTCAATCAAGAACGGGTCCGTCACCGGAATGGCGGCGGAAGCTACCACCACCAGCTGGTCAATATTCGCTACCGCAGGCCGGTCAAAGCCGCTGCTCCTAGGCGCAATCTCCCAAACCATACCGGCGGCCGGTCCTGTCTCCCGGACCTCTACCCAGTCGCCTACCAGGGGACTGCGGCCCTCCTGGCGGAATTTACCCCTGGCCCGGCACTCCAAAACACCTTCTCCCGTATCCACGTAGTAAAATCCGCTGAGGGCCTTACAAATCCTGCCCCTACTCACTGAACGTAATCACCTCATCTACCCACTGCTGTCCGTCCGCAAAAATCCGAAGCTGGTAATCCCCCGCCTTGGCGGAGAAGGTCTCCTCCAGTTTGCCGTAGTCACCGGGCAGGTTCTTGTCGTAAACCTTAGCTGTGCCAAGGTAGATTTCCACATGAACCTCCTCCGGGCTGTAGGGGACGTCAAAGGTCACTTGCTTGGCAACCTCCTTTTCCCCGTTGCTATAGGTAAAGCTGACCGTGGTACCCTCCGGCACCGACTCGCCCACATCCACGCTCTGGCTTAAAACAGTGCCCGCCGGGGCGGAACCCTCTACCTCTGTGAACTCCGCAATTAAATTCAGCCCGTCCATCAGTTCCTGGACCCGCTCCTTTGTCTCCCCTAAGCAGGGAACCATAGTGGAGTTGATAATCTGCTTTCCCTTGCTCAAATACAGCGTCACCGTGTCCCCTTCGGACAGCAGCGTCCCCTTGGCAGGGTCTGTCCGGATGACGCGGCCCTCCTCTATGGTGTCGTGATACTCGCTCTCGCCCTCCTGGATAATCAGGTGCAGGTCGCTGAGGTCCTTATCCCGTTCCAGCATCAGCCGGGCGCTCTGGCCGTCCCGGCCCACCAGGTCCAGCATCCCGCCGGACCGCGCCCCCCGGCTTAATGTGACGGTAATTGTCACCAAATCGCCCTCGGCAATTTTCCTGGTTTTGTCCGACTCCGGGGTCTGACGGAGAATAACCCCCTCGGCGTATTCGTTGCTGTACTCCGCCGCCTCCGCCGCCTCAATGGTAAAAAGCCCTTCTACACCCTCGGCGGCCTCCGCCTCCTCCAGCGTCATCCCTACCACGTTAGGAACAGGATATTCCGGGATTTCCGGCGCGGTAAAGCTGCCCATAATCCCCTGATAGAGCTTATTCACACCAAAATACCCCAAAATGCCTATAACCGCCAATAGCAGCAGCACCTTCCACCATGTCCCCCGGGGGCGGTCGTCCTCTTCCTCCTCTTCCACGGGCTGGGGCGAATAATGGGCTTGCCGCCGGGCCACCGCCGCGTTGGGAATATGCTGGGTCGGCTCGTCCTCTCCCTCCTGCTCCGGATGAATTTCCGCCAGGGAGTAATCGAAGCTGACATTAGGGTCCTTCCGGAAGGCCTCCAGGTCCGCCAGCATGTCGTCCGCAGTGGCGTACCGCCGGTTCCGGTCCGAAGCCATAGCCTTCATGCAGATTTGTTCCAATGCCTCCGGGATTTCACTATTCAACTCCCGTGGGTTCAGAGGCACGGCGTTCATGTGCTGGACCGCTACCGAAACCGGGTCGCTGCCCTCAAAGGGGAGACGGCTGGTGAGCATCTCATAGAGCACCACACCAGAGGAGTAGATATCGCTGCGGTTGTCGGTGTAGTCCCCCTTGGCCTGCTCCGGCGAGATATAGTGGACCGAACCAA
>CAMSIF010000162.1 GCA_947058885.1 uncultured Clostridia bacterium | reverse complement strand
GAGATATCTTAGTGTGACTGGAGTTCAGACGTGTGCTCTTCCGATCTTACTCACCGCCGCCTGCGCATATTTAGAGAAGGGAGAGATTTCATGCGCCGCAGTAAAGAACGCAGCTGTTTTATTTTCTTGTGCGTAGCCCCGGCGGCTGTTCTGTTTTTCATCTTTATGGTTCTGCCCACCCTCAACGTCTTCCGCATGTCCCTCTTCGAGCGGGGGGCCTACTCCCCGACGGAGACCTTTGTGGGCCTCGCCAATTTCAAGACCCTCTTCCAGGACGTGAAATTTATTTCCGCTATGCAGAATACCATTCTGCTGATTGTCATTGTTACCATCGTCACCTTCTTTTTTGCCCTGCTGTTCGCGGGTATCCTCACCCGGGAGAAAATCAAGGGCCAGAATTTTTTCCGCGTTATCTTCTACATCCCCAACATTCTCTCCGTGGTGGTTATCGCCGGAATCTTCTCCGCCGTCTATAAACCGGAAAACGGTATGCTCAACAGCATCCTCTCCCTTTTGTCCGGACATGACGTGATGATTCTCTGGAAGGACCAGAAAATGGTCATCATTTCCATTATCATCGCCATGGTCTGGCAGGCCATCGGCTACTATATGGTCATGTACATGGCCTCCATGTCCGCAGTCCCCGCGGACCTGTACGAGTCCGCCAGCCTGGACGGCGCGGGCCGGACCGCCCAGTTTTTCAAAATCACGCTCCCCCTTATCTGGACCAATATCCGTACCACGCTGACCTTTTTCATCATTTCCACCATCAATATGGCCTTCCTGTTTGTCAAAGCCATGGTGGCCAAGGGAATGGCTGACGTGGGCCTCAGCTTCATGTACAACCAGAAGGACGCCGGCCTTTACGGCTACGCTATGGCGGCGGGCGTGGTGATTTTCCTATTCTCCTTCCTGCTCTCGGCCATGGTCAATAAGGTCACCAAGCGGGATATTATGGAAATGTAAGGAGGCGCAGGTATGAACGAAAAAACCAAACGCGGCTCCGCCGAGCCGGTATTCAAGGCGTTTATCTACGTCGCTCTTATCACCCTGGCGGTCCTGATTATCGTCCCTGTGGCCTGGGTCTTTCTGGCCTCCGTCAAGCAGAACAGCGAGTTCTACGGCAACCCCTGGACCCTGCCCGCCGGATTCTACTGGCAGAACTTTGTGGACGCCTGGAACGCCGCCAGCATGGGCAGCTATATGCTTAACTCCGCCGTGGTCACCGCGCTGAGTCTGGCGCTGCTGCTGGTGGTGGCTCTGCCCGCCGCCTACTGTCTCTCCCGGTTTCAGTTCAGAGGGCGCAAGCTGCTGAATACCTGCTTTATGGCCGGACTTTTTATCAATGTCAACTACATTGTGGTTCCCATCTTCCTTATGCTCAAGGACGGCGACGCCTTCCTCAAGAGCTTTCTGGGAAACGCTTTTCTGCTCAATAACATCTTCGTTCTGGCGGTAGTCTACGCGTCCACCGCCCTCCCCTTCACCGTCTACCTCCTCTCCGGATACTTCGCCACCCTGCCGCATGACTTCGAGGAGGCGGCTTACATCGACGGCGCGGGTTACGGCTCCACCATGGTCCGGATTATCTTCCCCATGGCCCAGCCGTCCATTATCACCATTATTCTCTTTAACTTCCTCTCCTTCTGGAACGAGTACATCATCTCCATGACCCTCATGAGCAGCGCCAAGGGCCAGAAGACTCTGCCGGTGGGACTCCTCAACCTGATGCAGGCCCAGCAGTCCTCCGCCGAGTACGGCATTCTGTACGCCGGTCTGGTGCTGGTAATGCTGCCCACTCTGATTCTCTACATCTGCGTGCAGAAGAAGCTGACCCAGGGCATGACCGTAGGCGGCCTGAAGGGGTAATGGCAGAACCGGAATTTATGAATAGGACGTGATGACATGCAATTTTGGAAAGAACATACTGCGCTGCGCGTGGTTCTGATGCTGCTGTCCTTCGTGGCGGGGATCTTCCTGCTGATTTACGGCTGGAAACAAACCGGACAGCTGGGAGGCTTGGGGCTGATGCTGCTGGGGGTTGTTTTGCTGCTGGTTACCCTGGCTCTGTACAACAAGCCCTTTGAAGAACCGAAAAAGCGCTGAAAGGGAAACATCTATGGATAAGAAGCATTTTGGCCGCGTCACCATCCCCACCGACGTGGACGTGGTCCCCGAAACTCTGGAGCTGGTGAAGCGTTGGGGCGCGGACGCCATCCGGGACTGTGACGGCACCGACTACCCCGAGGAGCTCAAAGGCGTGGACGCCAAGGTCTACTCCACCTACTACACCACGCGCAAGGACAACGCCTGGGCCAAGGCCAACCCGGACGAGGTGCAGCAGTGCTATATCATGACCGCCTTCCATACTGCCAGCGGCGGTCCGCTGGCCATCCCCCTTATGAAGGGCATCAGCGGGGAACTGCTGGAGGTCAATACCCGGGACGATATCAAGCGTTGGTGGGAGGTTATGGACCGCACCGCCGGAACGCCCCTCTCCCCGGAGGAATGGTCTTACGACGGGGAAACCGGCAGCGTCGTCATCCCCGCGCCGGAGGCGTTCCACGACTACACCGTCAGTTTCCTGGCCTATCTCATCTGGGACCCGGTCCATATGTACAACGCCGTCACCAACGGCTGGAAGGACTTTGAGCACCAGATTACCTTTGACGTCCGCCAGCCCAAGACCAGGGCGTTTACCATGGAACGCCTGCGGAGGTTTATCGCGGACCACCCCTATGTGGACGTCATCCGCTACACCACCTTTTTCCACCAGTTTACCCTCGTCTTCGATGAGCTGAAGCGGGAAAAGTACGTGGATTGGTACGGCTATTCCGCCAGCGTATCCCCCTATATCCTGGAGCAGTTTGAGAAAGAGGCCGGTTACCGGTTCCGCCCGGAATTTATCATCGACCAGGGCTACTATAACAACCAATACCGGGTCCCCTCCAGGGAGTTCAAGGATTTTATGGCCTTTCAGCGCAGGGAGGTGGCCAAGCTGGCCAAGGAGATGGTGGATATCACCCATGAGCTGGGCAAAGAGGCCATGATGTTCCTGGGGGACCACTTCATTGGTACGGAGCCCTATATGCCGGAGTTTGCCTCCATCGGCCTGGACGCGGTGGTGGGCAGCGTAGGCAACGGCTCCACCCTGCGTCTGATTTCCGATATCCCCGGGGTGAAATACACCGAGGGCCGTTTCCTGCCCTACTTCTTCCCCGATACCTTCCACGAAGGGGGAGACCCGGTCCGGGAGGCCAAGGTCAACTGGGTCACCGCCCGCCGGGCCATCCTCCGCAAGC
>CAMSIF010000161.1 GCA_947058885.1 uncultured Clostridia bacterium | reverse complement strand
ACCGCGGACACTCTTTCCCTACACGACGCTCTTCCGATCTCGCCATGGTGGAGAAGCTGTTCCCGGAGCAGTTTAAGAACATCTCCATGACCCTTACCCCCATGGTGTTCACTGCCCGGCTGCTGAAAAAGCAGGAGCCGGACTGCAAAATTGTCTTTGTTGGTCCCTGCGCCGCCAAAAAACTGGAGGCCATTCGGGAGAATATCCGCAGCGACGTGGACTTTGTGCTGACCTTTGAGGAGCTGCAAGGCATGTTCGAGGCCAAAAACGTGGACTTCGCCGCGATTCCGGAAGGGGAGTCCATGCGGGAGGGCACAGCTGCGGGCCGCGGCTTCGCGGTGGCCGGCGGAGTGGCCGGGGCGGTGAAGGAGCTTATCCGTCAGACGCATCCGGACCTGGAGGTCAAGACCGCCGGGGCCGAAGGCCTGCGGGAGTGCCGGAAGCTGATGACCATGGCCAAGGCCGGCAAGTACAAGGGCTATCTGCTGGAGGGCATGGCCTGTCCCGGCGGATGCGTAGCCGGAGCGGGCACCCTGCTGCCCATTGAGCTGGCCTCTACGGTGGTGGGCCGCTATCAGAAGGAGGCGGACCGCTCCAGCCCTCTGGACAGCGAGTATAAGGATGCCGGAGAGTCCCTGGAATAGGAGGTAAAGTTTGGTGGACGATCACAATGATAAAAATGAAAGCCTGAAAAGGACCGTAAAATCTGGTGTAACCTTTGGAAGCGCATTGGCAATGGTCATAAGCTATGCAAACTGGCATTCGGTTGGCTGGGCGATTATACATGGTTTGATGAGCTGGGGTTATGTCATTTATTATGTGATAAAATACTGAGTTCCGTCGATTGATAGATACAAGAAAAGGAGACAACGCTTCATGAGCAACCGCATTGAGACCCTCTGCGTCCAGGGGGGCTATCACCCCGGCAACGGGGAACCCCGGCAAATCCCCATCATCCAATCCACCACCTTCAAATACGACACCAGCGAGGACATGGGCAGGCTCTTTGACCTGGAGGCCGAGGGCTACTTCTACAGCCGCCTCCAGAACCCCACCTGCGACCACGTGGCGGCGAAGATTGCCGCCCTGGAGGGAGGGACGGCGGCTATGCTTACCTCCTCCGGCCAGGCGGCCAATTTCTATGCTGTCTTCAATATTGCCTCCTGCGGGGACCATGTGGTCTCCAGCAGCTCCATTTACGGCGGAACATACAACCTTTTCGCCGTGACCATGAAACGGATGGGCGTGGCATTCACCTTCGTTCCCCCGGACTGTTCCGAGGAGGAGCTGGAGGCCGCTTTCCAGCCCAACACCAGGGCTGTCTTCGGCGAGACGATCGCCAACCCGGCGCTTACGGTGCTGGACATTGAGAAGTTCGCCAAGGCCGCCCACGCCCACGGTGTTCCTCTTATTGTGGACAACACCTTTGCCACGCCGGTGCTGTGCCGTCCCATGGAATGGGGCGCGGATATTGTCACCCACTCCACCACCAAGTACATGGACGGCCACGCCGCCGCTCTGGGGGGCTGTATCGTGGACAGCGGGCGGTTCGACTGGATGGCCCACGCGGACAAGTTCCCTGGTCTCTGTACTCCTGACGCCAGCTACCATGGAATTACCTATGCGGAGCGGTTCGGGAAGGAGGGGGCGTTCATTACCAAAGCAACGGCCCAGCTTATGCGGGATTTCGGCTCCATGCTGAGTCCCCAAAGCGCGTTTATCCTGAACCTGGGCCTGGAGAGCCTTCACGTCCGCATGGCCCGGCACTGCGAGAACGCCCAGGCCGTGGCGGAATATCTGGAGAAGCATCCGAAGATTGCCTGGGTGCGCTACAGCGGCCTCCCCGGGGACCAGTACCACGCCTTGGCGGAAAAATACCTGCCTCAGGGCTCCTGCGGCGTGGTCAGCTTCGGCGTGAAGGGAGGCCGGACTGCGGCGGAGGCCTTTATGAAACGTCTCCGGCTGGGGGCTATCGCCACCCACGTGGCGGACGCCCGTACCTGCTGCCTCCACCCCGCCAGCAGCACTCACCGGCAGATGAACGATGAGGAGCTGGCTGCCGCCGGGGTATCTCCGGACCTGGTACGCCTGAGCGTGGGCCTGGAGAGTAAGGAAGACCTGCTTGAGGATTTGGAGCAGGCCCTGCAAAGCGTATAAAGAGGTGCGTTTATGCCTATTCGTATACCCAACGAGCTGCCTGCCGCCAAGACGCTGAAGGAAGAGAATATCTTTGTCATGGCCGAACACCGGGCCATGACCCAGGATATCCGGCCTCTGCGGATTCTGCTGCTGAACCTGATGCCCACCAAAATCGCCACAGAGACCCAGCTCAGCCGCCTGCTCTCCAACACGCCCTTGCAGGTGGAGCTGGAGCTGGTGTGTCCCAAGGGGCACATTCCCAAAAACACCCCCCAGGAACACATGCTGGCCTTTTACCGCCACTTTGAGGACGTAAAAAACAGTAATTTCGACGGTATGGTCATTACCGGCGCGCCGGTAGAGCATCTGCCGTTTGAAGAGGTGGCGTATTGGCCGGAGCTGTGCGAGATGATGGAGTGGAGCAAAAGTCACGTCCACAGCACCTTCCATATCTGCTGGGGGGCCCAGGCGGGGCTGTACTACCACTACGGCATTCAGAAATATCCCTTGGAGAAGAAGCTCTTCGGCGTGTTTCCCCACGTGGTAGAGCGCAGGAGCAACATGCTCTTCCGGGGCAGCGACGACGTGTTTATGGTGCCCCACTCCCGCCACACCACCATCCGGCGGGAGGACGTGGAAAAAACGCCGGGACTGAAGATTCTCTCCACCTCCCCGGACGCGGGCATTTACGCGCTCTCCACAGAGAGCGGACGGCAGATTTTTATAACCGGCCACAGCGAGTACGACGCCCGGACCCTGGAGCAGGAGTATCTGCGGGATAAAAATTTGGGAAAGCCCATTGAGGTGCCTGTGAACTACTATCCCAATGATGACGATACACAGCCTCCTCAGGTCACCTGGCGTTCCAGCGCAAATCTGCTCTACAGTAACTGGCTGAACTACTTTGTCTACCAAACCACGCCTTACGACCTGCGCGAAATTCAAGGCGCGGAGGCATAAAAGGGAAAAAAGCTCCAGGCCCTCTCGAGCCTGGAGCTTTTTCATCATAAAGGGATTCCTCTTAGACCAGCTTCGCGGTACTGACCTTCACGCCGGGGCCCATGGTGGAGGCTGTCACACAGCTCTTCACGTACTGACCTTTGGCGGCGGCGGGCTTGGCCTTGATGATGGCGCCCATGAGGGCGTTAAAGTTGTCGTTGAGCTTCTCCGCGCCGAAGGAGACCTTGCCGATGGGGCAGTGGATGATATTGGTCTTATCCAGACGGTACTCAATCTTACCGGCCTTGACCTCCTGCA
>CAMSIF010000160.1 GCA_947058885.1 uncultured Clostridia bacterium | reverse complement strand
GCCAGATGTCCAACACCTGCGTGTTCTCCGCCCTCATGGACTGGAAGAACCGCCTGGACCGCAAGCATGACCCCAAGCGTCTGGGTTACATCATGAACAACCATATCATCAAGGGCGGCCACCTCTCCGCCCAGCCCATGGGAGCTCTCCACGACTATATCGCCATTGATCCTGTCACCGAGCGGCACGCCTTGGTGAATTTCCCCGTCTGCGCGGACAACATCTACAAGATTGATGTGGAGGAGACCAAGAAAGCCATCGAGCAGTACCGGCCTGAGTTTATTATCTTTGGCAAAAGCATGGTGCTCCACAAGGAGCCTGTGGCCGCCATCCGCAAATTTGTGGACGATATGGGGCTTCAGACCACCATCATGTACGACATGGCCCACGTCCTGGGCCTCATTGGCGATTACTTCCAGAAGCCCTTTGAGGAGGGCGCGGAGATCGTCACCGGGTCCACCCACAAGACCTTCTTCGGCCCCCAGAGAGGCGTCATCGGCGTCAACTACAAAAAGGGCGAACTCAAGTATGGTCTCTGGGAAACCATTGAGAGCAGAGCCTTCCCTGGCAGCGTCTCTAACCACCACTTGGGCACCCAGCTGGGTCTGCTCATGGCGGCCTATGAGATGAACCAGTTCAAGGATGAATACCAGAAGGCCGTTGTCTACAACGCCAAGAGCTTTGCCAGAAGCCTGCGGGCCGCAGGCCTGGATGTGGCGGGCGACCCCGCCAACGACTACACAGAGACCCATCAGGTTATTGTCAACGTAGGCTACGGCACGGGTCCTGATGTGGCTATGCGTCTGGAGCGGAACAATATTATCTGCAACTACCAGGCTACCCCCGAGGAGGAGGGCTTTACCGCCTCCGGCGCGCTGCGCATGGGTGTCAACGAAATGACCCGCTTCGGCTTCGGTCCCGCTGAATTCGAGAAGCTCGCCCAGATTATGGCCGACTGTATCCTTCGGGGCAGGGAGGTCAAGGAGGATATTGCCAAGCTCCGCCAGGATTACCGGCAGATGCACTACTGCTTCGGCGAAGAGCAGGTGGTCCAGGCCCTGGAAGAGCTGGCTAAGAGGACCGGAATCTAAAAAGAACAGACCAATATTGATATATTAGGAGGAACAAAACATGAACTATCCCGCTGAATTGAAGTATTCCAAGGACCACGAGTGGGTGAAGATGCTGGACGGCAGTACCGCGCTGGTGGGCATCACCGACTTCGCCCAGAGCGAACTGGGGGACCTGGTGTTCATCAACCTGCCCCAGGAGGGCGACGAGGTCACCGCCGGGGATTCCTTCTGCGACGTGGAGTCCGTCAAGGCGGTCTCCGACGTGGTCAGTCCTGTCACCGGTGTGGTGGAAGAGGTCAACACCGCGCTGGAAGACGAACCCCAGAAGCTTAATGAGGACCCCTACGGCGCATGGATTGTCAAAATTTCCAATGTTTCCGCCTTCGGCGAGCTGCTGGACGCCGGGGAGTACGAGGCCTTTACCCAGAAGTAAGATGAATGCGGGAGGGGTCTTGGGGCCCCTCCCCGCGTTCAGGAAAGGAAGAAAGCGTTATGGGAAGCTATATCCCCAATACCCAGGCCCAGCAGGAGGCCATGCTCTCCGCTTTGGGCGTGGCCCGTGTGGAGGATTTCTTCGCGGCGGTGCCCAAGGAGATGCTGGTGGACCGCCTGGAGCTGCCCGAGGGTCTCAGCGAACTGGAGGTCCGCCGGAAGATGACCGCCATGGCCGCCAAAAACAAAGTCTACAATACCGTCCTCCGGGGCGCGGGCGCGTACCGGCACTTTATCCCCTCCGTGGTGAAGAGCGTTACCAGCCGCGAGGAGCTGGTCACCGCCTACACCCCCTATCAAGCGGAGATCAGCCAAGGTATCCTGCAATCCATCTTTGAGTACCAGACCATGATCTGCGCTCTGACGGGCATGGAGGTTTCCAACGCCTCCGTCTACGACGGCTCCACCGCCGCCGCCGAGGCTCTGGCCATGTGCCGGGACCGGAAGAAGAACCGGGCCTATGTCTCCGCCTGCGCGGACCCCCAGACCATCGCGGTGATGCGGACCTACTGCTTCGGCTCCGGCATGGAGCTGGAGGTCATCCCGGAAAAGGATGGCCGCACAGACCTGGAAGCCCTCAAAACCGTTCTGGGCGCGGACGCCGCCTGTGTCTATATCCAGCAGCCCAACTACTACGGCAATCTGGAGGACGCCAGGGCTGTTGGCGAGGCCACCCATGCCGCCGGGGCCAAGTACATCATGGGATGCAACCCCATCGCCCTGGCCATTATGGAGACTCCCGCCGCCTGCGGCGCAGACGTGGCCGTAGGAGAGGCCCAGCCCCTGGGCTTGGAAACCGCCTTTGGCGGACCCTATCTGGGCTACATGGCCGCCAACAAGGCCATGTTCCGTAAACTGCCCGGCCGCATTGTGGGCCAGACCCGTGATGTGGACGGCAATGTGGGCTATGTGCTCACCCTCACCGCGCGGGAGCAGCACATCCGTCGTGAGAAAGCGTCCTCCAACATCTGCTCCAACCAGGCGTTATGCGCCTTTGCCGCCGGGGTGTACCTCTCCGCCATGGGCAGCGAGGGCCTCGCCCAGGCCGCCAGGCTCTCCATGAGCAAGGCCCACTACTTTGCCGGGGAGCTGGAAAAAATCGGGATGCCCCGGGTTCATACCGGCGAGTACTTCCACGAGTTTGTAAGCAGCTGCGAAAAACCGGAGGCGGTTTTGAAGGCACTGGACAGCAACGGTATCCTGGGCGGCCTGCCCGTGGAGAACGGCATCCTCTGGTGTGTCACCGAGCTGGTGAGCCGGGAGGAGATTGACCATGCCGTGGCCATCATCAAGGAGGTGTGCTGATATGAAGCTGATTTTTGAGAAGGGCGCTCCCGGCCAGCGCCTAACCCTGATGCCCCCTTGCGATGTGCCGGAGGTGGAACTCTCCAATCCTCGCACCGAGCCCCTGGAGCTGCCCCATGTGTCCGAGACGGAGCTGACCCGCCACTACACGGCTCTGTCCAAACGGGTCCACGGCGTCAATGACGGATTCTACCCCTTGGGCTCCTGCACCATGAAGTACAACCCCAAGATTAACGAGGACATGGCCGCGCTCCCCGGTTTTTCCCAGATTCACCCCCTCCAGCCGGAGGAGACGGTCCAGGGCTGCCTGGAGGCGCTGGCGGAGGCTGAAAAGCTGCTGGGTGAGATTACCGGCATGGACGCCATGACCTTCCAGCCCGCCGCCGGCGCCCACGGCGAGTTCACCGGCCTGCTGCTCATCAAGGCGTACCACGCCCACCGGAACGATACCGCCCGGACGAAAATCATCATCCCCGACTCCGCCCACGGCACCAACCCCGCCTCCGCCGTCATGGCGGGCTTCACGGTGGTGAA
>CAMSIF010000159.1 GCA_947058885.1 uncultured Clostridia bacterium | reverse complement strand
TGTGGTTGGGGGGGGGGGTGTTGTGATGGTGGTGTTGGGTGTTTTTTTTTTTTTTTTTTTTTGGTTTGTGTTTGGGGGGGGGGGGGGGGGGGCGCCCCCCCCCCCCCCGCCAAAGGGCAGAATGATTTTCCCCTTGCCTGCCTAAAAGCGGTACGCAAAGATAAGGAGCATCAACAATGAATCAAGATAAAATAAGAAATTTTTCCATTATTGCCCACATCGACCACGGTAAATCTACCCTCGCCGACAGAATACTAGAACTCTGCGGCGCGGTCGCCGAGCGCGACATGGAAAACCAACTCCTCGACAACATGGACCTGGAAAAAGAAAGAGGAATCACCATCAAAGCCCGCGCCGTTACCCTGGACTACCAAGCCTCCAACGGCCAAACCTACACCCTCAACCTCATCGATACCCCCGGCCATGTCGACTTTAACTACGAAGTCAGCCGCTCCCTCGCCGCTTGCGAAGGCGCAATCCTCGTCGTAGACGCAAGCCAGGGTATCGAAGCCCAAACCCTTGCAAACACTTACCTCGCCCTCGACAATGACCTCGAAATCCGCCCCGTCATCAATAAAATCGACCTCCCTGCCGCTGACCCGCAAAAAGTAAAACACGAAATCGAAGACATTATCGGTATCCCAGCCCTCGATGCACCCGAAATCTCCGCTAAAGCCGGACTCAACATCCCCGCTGTCTTGGAGGATGCCGTCCAAAATATCCCCGCCCCCTCCGGAGACCCTAACGCCCCCCTCCGTGCCCTTATCTTCGACAGCTATTACGACGCCTATAAAGGCGTTATCGTCTACTTCCGCATTGTCGACGGTACCCTAAAAAAAGGTACGCCTATCCGTATGATGGCCTCCGGTGCCCAATACCAGGTCCTAGAGTGCGGCCTCCTTCGCCCACTGGGCTATGAACCCTGCGACGAACTCCAGGCCGGACAAGTGGGATACCTTATCGCCTCCATTAAAAATGTCCGCGACACCGAAGTGGGCGATACCGTCACCAATAGCGAAAACCCCGCATCTGAACCACTCCCCGGTTACCGTAAAGCCCAACCTATGGTCTACTGCGGCGTCTATACCGAGGACGGCAGCAAATACCCAGACCTCCGTGACGCGCTGGAAAAACTACAGCTCAACGACGCGTCCCTTACCTTTGAGCCGGAAAGCTCCGCCGCCCTTGGGTTCGGCTTCCGCTGCGGCTTCTTAGGTATGCTCCACACCGAAGTCATCCAGGAACGGCTGGAACGTGAATTTGACCTCGACTTGATTACAACACTCCCATCCGTCATCTATCGCGTTACCAAAACTGACGGAACACTGGTTAACGTAGATAACCCCCATAACTACCCCGACCCCAGCGTCATCGCTGAGGCCCAGGAGCCGTTCGTCAAAGTCTCAATTCTGGCCCCTAACGAATACGTAGGAAATATCATGCCCCTCTGCCAAGACCGCCGGGGTGAATTTAAAGATATGCAGTATCTGGACACCAACTTGGTGGAGCTCCACTACGAGATGCCCCTCAACGAGATTATCTACGACTTCTTTGACACTCTCAAGGCCCACACCAAAGGCTACGCCTCCTTGGACTACGAGCTCTCCGACTATCGCGTCAGCGACCTCGTAAAGGTGGACCTGCTCCTCAACGGCGACCAGGTGGATGCCCTTAGCTTCATCGCTCACCGCGAAAAGGCCTACCCGAGGGCGCGGCGGCTCTGCGAAAAATTGAAGGAGAATATTCCCCGCCAACTTTTTGAGGTGCCGGTTCAAGCCGCCATTGGCGGCAGAGTTATTGCCCGTGAAACGGTAAAGGCTATGCGCAAAGACGTGCTGGCCAAGTGCTACGGCGGCGATATCACCCGAAAAAAGAAGCTGTTGGAAAAGCAGAAGGAAGGCAAGAAGAAGATGCGCAATCTGGGAAGTGTTCAGCTTCCTACCGAGGCATTTATGGCAGTACTAAAACTTGATGAATAAACAAAATGACCGTCTGGGACACATCCCAGACGGTCATTTGTTAGTTTGTTACAGGAAAAATGGGCTGAGGGTCCTCCAGGCAATAGGAACTGCCATCCTGAGCGCGATTAAGAAACTTGTTCTGATACAGTTCCCTCCGCAGCGTTGCTGGGTCATTAAAAGTGTGCCATAGACACAGCAGCTCATTAATTTCCTTTTCTGTGTAGCTCTTGCCCGGTTCGAACTTTCCAGCCAGATAGAACAATGCGGCCAGCTTCATTTTTTGTTTCGCCGGGAAAGCCGTAAGCCGGCTCTGACTGTCAAGGAAATTCTTTAGTTGTACAGTGAGGTCCATTAGAAAGCCCCCGTTTACTTTAAACTTTCAGGCCGTCTCTTCTCAGTAAAGCCCTGCCCGCGCACTTCCTTTATCTGCGTAATAATCAAAAAAGCGTTTGGATCAACCGAGCGAATCAACTCTGTAGCGGCAAAAAGCTTTCTAGGAGGAATGACGCACAGTACGCCCCGCTGTTCCTGGTTAGTCAGGCCTGTTTCAATACACATCATGGTTACTCCAGCCTGCAACTCCTGAAGAATTCGCTCCCGAATAGCGTTATACTGGTTAGAGATGGCGAAAATCTGAATCTGGGATTGTCCCAGAAGCATCACCTTATCAATAATAATCGTCTCAATGACAAGCAGGACAATACCATACAAAATCTGCTCCGGCTGTGCGGAGAGGGCTTGCCCACCCAAAATCACGATATCCGTAGCATACACCATCATAGATACCGGCAGATGCAGCCACTTATGGAGCACCAGGTTTACCACATCCGTTCCGCCAGTGGAGGAACCTACCCGCATAACGATACCCAGTGAAATACCTACCAGTCCGCCGCCAAAAAGTGCGCCCAGCATGATATTGTCTGTCACAGTGTCAATGCCAGGAATCCGCTGGAAAATGCCCAGAAAGATAGGATACAGCAGGGAACTGGCTACGGTTTTAACAAAAAAGTCTTTCCCCAGCACAATGCCGCCAAGAATCAACGCCAAAACATTGAGAATCAAAACAATACTTGCGGTCTCCAGAGGCAGCACCCGGTTAAGAACAATGCCAATACCCGTTACGCCGCCCATAATGATATCCTGCGGAATAATAAAGGCCGCTACCGCAAAAGCCAGAATCGCGTTACCAACCAGAATTGAGGCACAGGTAGTCAGAATCGATTTGATGCGCTCTTTACCCAATTTCACCGCTTAGACCCTCCTATATCTTTATAACACAAACACTTCGCTCAGTTCCTGACCGCAGCTGTCCAGCTGCTGCTGAGGACCAACAACACAGACGCCACTGGATTCTGTCAATTTTATAAAGGCATCCACCATTTGAGAAAGCTTGTCCGGCGTAGTGGAGAGCAGTTCTTCTCTCCGGCGGCACCGGGCAGCGTAGTCCACACCCTTAAAATACCAACCGTCTGACGCCAGGCCCTTCCGGCGAGGCGTCAGCAGCGGGTCAAGTTCCGCCACCGCGC
>CAMSIF010000158.1 GCA_947058885.1 uncultured Clostridia bacterium | reverse complement strand
CCGGCCTTGGCGTCGAAGATGGAGGTGCGGGCGTCGCCCAGGAAGTCGGCGGAAACCACGTCCTCATCCGTGTAGCCCAGAATACCCTTCAGCTCGCCCTCGGCGGCCTTCTTCATGGCGGCGCAAATCTCGTCGTACTTGGCGGGCTTGGCCAGGTTTACGGTCAGGTCCACCACGGAGACGTCCAGAGTGGGCACGCGCATGGACATACCGGTCAGCTTGCCGTTGAGTTCGGGAATGACCTTGCCCACAGCCTTGGCGGCGCCGGTGGAGCTGGGAATGATATTGCCAGCGGCGGCACGGCCTCCGCGCCAATCCTTCACAGACACGCCGTCAACGGTCTTCTGGGTGGCGGTGGTGGAGTGAACGGTAGTCATGAGGCCGTCGGTAATGCCCCAGTTGTCATGCAGAACCTTGGCAATGGGAGCCAGGCAGTTGGTGGTGCAGGAGGCGTTGGAAACAAAATTCATATCGGGGGTATACTTATCCAGGTTCACGCCGCAGACGAACATGGGGGTGTCGTCCTTGGAGGGAGCGGACATAACGACCTTCTTCGCACCGGCATCCAGATGGGCCTGGGCCTTCTCCTTCGTCAGGAACAGGCCGGTGGACTCCACCACGTACTCCGCGCCGATAGCGCCCCAGGGGAGGTCGGCGGGGTTGCGCTCGGCGTAGATGGGAATTTCCTTGCCGTTGACAATAATAGCCTTCTCAGTGGCCTCAACCGTACCGGCGAACTGGCCGTGCATGGTGTCGTACTTCAGCATATACGCCAGATAATCGGCGGGGCAGAGATCGTTGATGCCTACGACCTCAATTTCCGGATGGTTGATGCTGGCGCGGAAGACCATGCGTCCGATGCGGCCAAATCCATTGATGCCAACTTTGATGCTCATGATAAAAGACTCCTCTCAAGATCATATAATAGTTTGTTAAACGGTCATCTAAAGGTATTATACACCGTAGATACCCAAATGAAAAGTATTTTTTGTAGATTTTTTGACAAGCAAAAAAATTTCTTGTAATTTCGACAAATATTTGTTATGATGCCTCTGTCATTCTCGGAAATTTGCTGTGCCTTGGAGGAAATTACCAATCTTTTTTACGCGGCTGTGCAGAAACTATCCAAAGGGAGGTGCCGCATGACGGAGAATATGTTTCAATTGGACGGACCGCTGGAAGGCGTGTTGGGGCAGGTTTCCGTGCAGCTGCGCGAGATTTTGGTACCGCTGCAAAGAGGTCTCGGCGGACAGCCGGACAGCCGTCCCCTGCTCCACCAGAGCTATTTCCGCCTGCTGCGGCTGGCGCAAAACCTGTCCGCACTGGAGGAGGGAGGACAGGGTCTGTTTGACAGCGACGTGGTGGGACTCTGCCGGACCGTGATGGAACAAGCGGAATATCCGGCAGAGTTGCTGGGACTGCGGCTGGACTTTCGATGCGGGAAGAACGCCCACATCCTGGCCATGGACGCCCCGCGCCTGGAGCGGCTGCTTTGGAATCTTCTGTCTAACGCGTTTCAATTCACCCCCAGAGGCGGAACCGTCAGCCTGGAGGTCCGGGTGGAAAAAGAAGCCGTTCAGCTGACGGTGGCGGACACCGGCTGCGGAATCGGACCTGATGCCTTGGAGACGGCGTTTCACCGCCCCAGACGGCTGGACCCGTTCCGCCGGGGGCTGGGCCTGGGACTGCCCATCTGCCGCCGCATCGCCCAGGAGCATGGCGGAAGCCTGATCCTGACCTCGCGGGACGGCGGGGGGACGATGGCCGCCGTTTCCCTGCCGAATCGGAGAGCTGGGGTGCGGGAGACGGGGGCGTATACCGTCCGGTTGGACGGCGGCTACAGCCGTGCGCTGGTGGAGCTGGCGGACGTACTGCCGGGACAGGCGTTTGAACAGAAGTTTTTAGATTAAGGAGAAAGCATGGAGAACAATAAGGTTCTGGTTGGAATGAGCGGCGGCGTGGACAGCGCGGCGGCGGCGGCTCTGCTTCAGGAGGCCGGGTATGAGGCGGTGGGCTGTACGCTGCGGCTCCATGACGGCGGGGCCTCCGGCGCGGAGGACGCCCAGGCCGTGGCCAAGCGGCTGGGAATTGCCTTTGAGGAGGCCGGCTTCGGCGGTGCCTTCCGGCAGGAGGTCATGGATGAATTTGTAGAGGGCTACCGGGCGGGCCGCACGCCTAATCCGTGTATCCAATGTAACCGGCGGGTGAAATTCAACGCCCTGCTGAGCCGGGCGGACGAGCTGGGAATTTGGTATATCGCCACCGGGCACTATGCGCGGGTGGAGTTTGACGGCGGTTTGCGCCGCTGGCGGCTGCTGCGGAGCGCGGACTGCAAAAAGGACCAGAGCTACGTGCTCTATCCCCTGTCCCAGACGGTTTTGAGCAGATTGCTGCTGCCCATTGGGAGCTATGATAAGGCCGGGATACGGGCTATTGCGGAGGCCCGGGGCTTCCGCAATGCCAACAGGCCCGACAGCCAGGATATTTGCTTTATCCCGGACGGCGATTACACCGCTTTTCTTCAGGCCTATGGAGGGCTGGAGCTTGTGCCGGGGGATTTTGTGGATACAAGCGGCCGTGTGCTGGGCCGTCATCGGGGACTGCCCTGTTACACCACCGGACAACGCCGGGGATTGGGTGTCAGTGCGGACAGGCCCCTGTACGTATTGCGCAAGAACAGCGCGAACAACACCGTGGTACTGGGGGACGAGGCGGAGCTTTACAGCCGCTCCGTCTGGTCGGAGGCGTTCAACTGGGTCTCGCTGCCGCCCCAGACGGAACCGCTGAAGGTGACGGCAAAAACCCGGTACAGCCAGACCGAGGCGTCCGGAGTTCTGTACTCGGAGGGGGATGGGACAGTGCGCGTGGTTTTCGATGTCCCGCAGCGGGCGGTAACCCCGGGGCAGTCCTTGGTGGCGTATCAAGGGGAGGCTGTGGTAGGCGGAGGCGTTATCAGCGGGGCGGAGCCTTGAGCGCGGGGAGCGAGCCCATGGTCTGGTTCTGAAAAGAGCGGCAAAAGGAGTCTGGAGCAATTCGTTAGAACTGCTTCGGACTCCTTCCTAAATGAGAAAAACCGCTGTAATCATAAGATTGCAACGGTTTTTCTATTACCCATACGGGTAGTTGGTGGAGCGGCCGCAACCAACGGTGAACACTCCGCATGACTTGAAACCGCTACCTCGAAGTGTTCCTCTATCTCGTCCAGCAGAATATCATCAATGGGGATTGGCCTATCTCCGCCGTTGAGGATCAGCGTCATTCTATCGTCATAGAGATAGATGGCCCGGAGGAAAATATTCACCATTCCCCGGTGGTTGTTCTCGTCATTGACATTCCCTCGTTTCAGCGAATAGAGAAACGCCTTGATCTGCGGAACGGTGAATGTAACTTGCTTTCCTATCTCAATGGCAAGCTGGCCCTGCAATTCGTTCTTTTCCTGTTTGCGCCTATCAATGCGCTCGGCAATCATATCCACCGCCTGCCCACGCTCCAACGCTTTCCAGAGGTTTTCTATGGCA
>CAMSIF010000157.1 GCA_947058885.1 uncultured Clostridia bacterium | reverse complement strand
TACACAACCGCGGACACTCTTTCCCTACACGACGCTCTTCCGATCTTCACAGGCAGTCGTAGGATTCGAGTGCAGATAGCCTATCGCAATTGCCTGTTGCAAAGCCTTGTGGAAAATCCCATGGACGCACTTAATCGTTTTGGGTGACAGTCCGGGCTTATCTCCGTGAGCAGTCCCAAGTTCATTGTAAAACTGCTGAATGGTATGGGTATTCAGCTTATCAAGCCTTACTTTCCCAAGGGCGGGCTTGATATGGTTGTTGACGTGCTGGGTATAGTTCAGGACCGTGTACGGTCTTACGCCTCCCAGGTAGGTTTCCAGCCAAATATCCAGCCATTCGCCTACGGTCATTTTAGACGGCTCCTGATAGGTCCCGTTGTCCACATCCAGGGACATTTGCTTCAGCTTTTGGGCGACTTCCTTTTGTGTCTTGCCGGTAATGGATTTTTGAATCTGTCTGCCGGTGCCGGGGTCATAGCCCACCGTACAGCGGGCTTCCCAATAGGTATACTCCGTCCCGTTTCTCGTTACGGTTTTCTTGCGAATGGTGCCGTTGCCATTAGCGGCGCGGCCCATGGTTTTCTTGCGTGGCATGTATCTAAAACCTCCTTTGAAATGCCACGCGGGAGATACTGCATTTACAATTATATCCCCCGCGTGGGATGCCGTCAAGTTGTTGTCAGGCTGTCTGCCGCAAAGTTTCGAGATAGTCCAAAAGGGAATGCTTCTCAATACGGATTTGACCAGCTACACGCAGAGCGCATAGTGATCTTGAGCGGGCCAAGCTGTATGCTTTGTTCCGGCTGATTTGCAGAACGTCCGCTAAATCCGATACGGTCAGCAGTACAGGCAGTTCATCATAAGATTTGAAGCTCATGGAAGACCGCCTCCTTTTTGTGAAAGTGCATTTTCAATCGCGTAGCCCTGGAAAAGGGTGCCGCCGTCCAGGTTGCAGAGGAAGCGGCCGGGGATGTCCTTTGGCAGAGCGGCGGCATCGCCGTTGTCCAGAATGATTTGAGAGAGGACCAAATCTGCCCGTCCGCAAATCCGAATGTCAATGTTGTTCTTGATTTGCCCAGGGAGGACGTTGGCATCAGGCCGCTGGGTAGCTAATACCAGATGAATCCCAAAGGCGCGGCCCAGACGGGCCAGGGTGCTCAACTGTCCAATAATGGCGGTCACCAGTTCTTTGTTGGGTTTGTCCAGGCCTGTTGTGTCAGTCAGCTCGGCAATCTCGTCACAGACCACTATGATACGGGGCATGGCCTTGTTTGGAAGGAGGCTGTTGAACTCGTTTAGAGAGGCGCAGGGGGGTTCCCGGTCCTGAAAAGTGCTCTTCCGGGAGTACAAAGTGTGGGTCAGGTGAGAGAGCAGCGACAACACGTTTTCCCGGTTATCGGCATAACTGCACCTGTCCCCCTGCCACTCGCGGGGAAAGTCCACGCCGCCCTTCAGGTCTATCAGGTAGACCTCGTAATCTTTGGCTAACGCCTGGGCAATGACAGACTTGACCAAGTAGGTCTTGCCGCTTCCCGTACTGCCTCCAATGAGCATATGGGGCGTAACGGCAAGGTCCACGGTGAGAGGGCCGTCCAACGTCTGGCCCAGGGCAATCACGGAATTGTCCTCCGGCAGTTTGGGGAGGTCCGTCCTGGTTGGGAGTTTGGTATTGCCTGGGGCCGTATGAAGCTGGATGAACCGCTTGTCTGGTCCTTCCTCTATGCGGGTGATGCGGCGGTTGATAGCGGCTTCCAGCTTGTCCTGATTGTCGGAAAAGTCTGCCAGGGGGATGCCCCCGGAGAGGACCAGGAGTTTACTGCCCTCTTCAGAGACCACCACAGGCGGCTCCCCTGCCCGGTTGACCAGTCCGGCCCGGTACATATCGTGGGACAGCTCCTTTGCGTGGCGGGGCATTGCGCTGAGCATTACCAGTTGAAGATACAGGACCAGGGCCAGGGGCGGGACGCAAATCCAAATGAGCGGCGCGGTGAGCCTGGCAATCAGGGGTTCCAGGCCCAGAAGCAGGGGGTACTTCCGCAGAAACAGCAGAAGCAGGGCAAAGTACAGGATGCTTGCCGCGATACGGGCAGGGTGCCGCCGCATTGCGGAAAATCCGGCCCGGAGGCGGACTTTGGCGGTGCGGAGCTGGGTCTCCATAGCCAGCTCGTCAAAGCGGTTGGTATTATTTTTTTGCATAAATTGTACCTCCTTTAGAACGGTAGATTTTCAGTTTCATCATTGGTGGTGGTTTCTTTGGTACACGCGCTGGGCTGTAAAACGCCCTCAATCTCAAGCTGGCTCTTGCTGTCTGCTTCAATCTGCCGAAAGATGTTCGTACTGCAGACCCGCATAGGATCTGCAGCCAGTTCGCGCAGATAGACCTTTAACGGGTTTTCCGTGGTGAAGAAAGGCGAAAAGATTTTATGCTTGAGGTCGTATTTTTCAGCCCTGATGGTGTTCTCCGTGACCTCCCAAATTTCATCAAGGCGGCGGTAAAGCTGTACCGCGCTGTCTTTCAGGGGAAGTTTGTACTCGGAGACAAAATCCCGGGGATGTTCAATGGTCGTAATAAAAATAAGAGAACATTGCAGGGTCTTATCACGGTAGCGGCTATGGACTGGCGCGTTATGATGCGGGTCCAGGGTTTTCAGAAGCGCCTCATAAGTGAATATTTTGGGGTTGGGGCGCAAATCGTCCAGAATGAGGGCGGGTTGTCCGCAGTAATGAGACAGGGGGTCCGCACCGGTGGCGGTCAGATACACAGACAGGCCCAGCTTTTCCGCATACAGGCGGCAGACAGTGGTTTTGCCTACGCCGGACTGCCCGTAAGCCCAGATGACCCTGCAGTCTCTCCGGCCATCGGCTTTCTTGCCCCAACTATGTTCGGCATAGTCCCAGGCGCGGGCAATTTGATTCCCGTGCTTGGCATAAGTAACCGGGTCAATGTAGTCCTCGTAGTTATACGGGGTAATGGTCCCATCGGCGCACTGTTCCAGGATTTTCTGGAAGGAAGCCTTCTTGCTGGCACCTTCCAGGAAAGCGGCGACATCAAAGTTTGCCTGGACAGCTTCCAGGGGATATTGATGCTTTCCCGGCTCGTTCTTGTGCAGGTAGTATTGGATGGTAAAGAGCTTGCTGGTCTTGATGCGCTCTACCTTATTGGGCGATGTGTTAAACCATTTGGCAACGTGCTCAAACTGCACATTGTTCTGCCCAAAATTCAAATACAGGTGATAATGCGGCTTTTTGAGCTGTCCGTCGTCATCCAGGTCCTTGTCATGGAGGATATAGGCGTATTGCTTGACGGACTGCTTGCTCTGGACAACTGATTCGATTTTTCCATCGTTCCAGCCGTCTTCAGCATAAAGTACGATTTCTAAATGTTTGGCCATATGAACTCCTTTCTTTTATTTTTGGCTTCTTACACCCTTTACACCGCCCCCCAAGACGCCGCCCGGTGGGGGGCGGCAGAAGCGGTGCCGCTGGTGCCGGAGGGATTGCGGCAGGGTTACACCGTTACACCCGGCATTGGCGGGGCTTGTCCCCTAATCCGGCCC
>CAMSIF010000156.1 GCA_947058885.1 uncultured Clostridia bacterium | reverse complement strand
TACACAACCGCGGACACTCTTTCCCTACACGACGCTCTTCCGATCTTAACTGACCCCGCCGGTGGTCACTACCACCCGTCCGGCATGGTAGTTGCCTTTACCTCCCGCCACGCCGGAGAGGCATCCATCCTGAAACATCAACGCCTCCGCCCGGTCTCGTATTACCCGCACGCCCAATCGCTTCATCCGTTTTTCTAATGCACCGCTAATGTCAAATGCCCGGTCTGACACTGGAAAAACCCGATTACCGCGTTCCACCTTCAAGGGAACGCCTTCATCCGAAAAAAATTCTTTTACGCAGACGCTATCAAACTGTGCGTAAGCGCTGTAAAGGAATCTAGCATTACAGGGAACATTTTCAAAAAACTCTTCAAAACCGCAGTCGTTGGTCAGGTTGCACCGGCCTTTTCCGGTAATATTCAGTTTCTTCCCTAACCGCTCGTTCGGTTCCAGGAGTCTGACTGCCGCACCGCTTTCAGCAGCGGCAATCGCGGCCATCATCCCAGCGGGACCGCCGCCCACTACAATCACATCACGGCTCATCAAACACTCCATATTCATCCCAGATCCCCTCCAGACGGTCAAATATCTGAGAAATATCCCGGTCCTTCCTATGGCCCGCCGCCACGATTAACGCGTTCAGCAGGCTGAACGGCGCGACCAGAGAGTCTACAAAGGAGATCATTTCACTGCGGGCCAGCAGCACGGAGGAGGCAAGCGGATACAGCGGCGACATAGCGCTGTCGGTAACCGCCACCACGTCCGCCCCTCTGTCGTGGGCGAACTGAACGCCCTTGACCGCAGAACGCGAGTATCTGGGAAAACTGATGCCTACCAGCACATCCCCCGGCCCGATACGCAGAATACTCTCCAAAATATCCCCCGCGCTGTTACTGGTAACCAGCGTAACATTATCAAAAATCAAGTGCAGGTAAAAATGAAGATACCCAGCCAGGAAGGAACTGGAACGGACGCCCAAAATATAGATATGCCTTGCGGCCATCAATTTATCCACTACATTGGAAAACGCCGCCCGGTCCACTTCCTCCACCGCAACTCGCAGTTTGTCTATGTCCAGATGGAGAACAGAGGTTACAACGTCAGAACTGAACAGCCTGTCGTTCGACGTCTGGATGCGCTGGATGGATGTCAGTTTGCTGCGTACCATCTCCTGAAGCGCCTTCTGCATAGCAGGGTAGCCGTCATAGCCCAGCATGACCGCAAAACGTACCACTGTGGATTCGCTGACATTTACCAGCTTCCCCAATTTACTGGCGGTCATAAACGCCGCTTTGTCGAAGTCGGACAGGATATAGGCGGCAATCCGTTTTTGCCCTTTGGAAAAATCAGATGTGTTGTCCTGAATTTTATGTAAAATATCCTTGGCCATGTTCCCCCCACCTCCGTATACAGATACGCTTCGGTTTTAAAATTGATTCCTGTACACGGCCTCGATTTCGTGCTCAGAAAGCCGCCGCCATTTTCCGCGGGGGAGCGTCCCCAGCTCCAGAGGTCCCTCGCGGACCCGTTCCAACCGTCTGACCCGCATCCCCGCCAGAGCGCACATCCGGCGTACCTGGCGGTTCAGTCCCTGGCGTATGGTGATGGACAACAGCCATTGTCCCGGCTTCTGTTCCAGCGTCCGCACCTGGGCGGGTACAATAGGAGAACCATCCTCCAAAGCGGTAAGCGCCCCTAATCGCTCCGGACAGCCCTCCAGCTGTCCGGATACAGTAACCCGATACTCCTTTTCCATCTGATGGCTTGGATGGCTGAGCCGTTGGGCAAAATCCCCGTCATTGGTCAACAGCAGCAATCCTTCTGAGTTCAGGTCCAGCCGTCCCACTGGATAAACTCGTACGCCGCATCCGGCGGCAAGATCCGCCACCGTAGGACGTCCCCGCTCGTCGGAAAGGGTCGTGACGTATCCCTTAGGCTTGTTCAACATAAGATACAACTTGGGGACGCTGGAAGCAACCGGCTGTCCGTCCAGGGCAATTTCATCCCAGTCCGTGTCGGCTTTTTGCCCCAGAACAGCAGCAGAGCCGTTCACCGTGACCCGTCCAGCCAGCAAATAAGCCTCTGCTTCCCGGCGGGAACAGACACCGGCGGCGGATAAAATTTTTTGTAAACGCGCCTCCATGGCCGCTCCCCTCCCTACCTTTTCCTTAACTCAAGTTCTCATTTAGAACAAGCCTTTGAACACTCTTCCCAACCATCCACTCTCTTCCTTTTCCTGAGGCAAAAGCGCGGAAGGCGCGGCCGCAACCAGGTCAACCCTCGCAACTTCTATCCCATCCAGGTAAGCGCAAGCTTCGCCAATTACCTGTCCCGGAACCACTGGCGCCTCTATAGAAACCGGGGTGTGTGCCGCAACAGTCAGGCATTCCTCACCGGTCAGCGGATAGCAGAGGCTGTCCGCCGCCGCCAACGGCACTGTGGAGACCGTTCCGCCCTGGACCTGTACAGAAGCTATGGTTTGTCCAGCGGGCAAGGCGGTTTCCAGACGGTAATTTGCAAAGCCGTAGTCCATCAGCGCCATATGGTCGTTCCAGTCATCCGGGTCATTCAGCGTAACGCAGACCAGCGTCATTCCCTCCCGGGCAGCTGCGGAAACCAGAGTGCGTCCCGCAGCTTTTGTGAACCCTGTTTTCACCCCGATACAGCCCTCGCACAAACGCAGAAGCTTGTTATGATTTGCCAGATACCGTTCGCCAATCGTAATAGACGCAGTAGAAACAATACGCTGAAAATCCTGATTTTCCAATGCGTAGGCGGTTAAAACCGCCATATCTCCCGCGCTGGAGTAATGCCCCTCCGCGTCGAGACCGTTGGGGTTGGCAAAATGTGAGTGGTCCATTCCCAGCTTTTGCGCTGTCTCGTTCATCAGCGCGACAAAGTCGTCCGTTCCCCCGGAAACGCAGTGGGCTACCGCCAATGCGGCATCATTGCCGCTGACCAGCATCAAGCCGTAGAGCAATTCCTCCAGACAAAGCCGGTCTCCCGGCTTCAAGTACATGGAAGACCCTTCCGCCATGTCCTCTGCCGTCACAGTATACTCCATTTGGGGCTGACCGTTTTCCAGTGCAACTACGGCGGTCATGATTTTGGTGATGCTGGCTATCAACCGCTCCTCGCTGTCGTTCTGGGCGTAGAGGACGCGTCCGCTCTCCTGCTCAATCAAAACTGCGGACGCAGCGGAGGTACCGACCGCACCAGCCTGACAAGTTAAAGCACTTGTCAGCAAGGCCCAGCACAGCGTCTTCCGTACAAAGCCGTTTCTATCCATACCGGCACACCTCCAAGCATTAAGATGCGCCTAGTATGCCGCGAGCCGCCCATTAAAATCCGCGGCAAACCCTTCCGTATCTGCCGGGATTTTCAAAAAGTGGCTGTTCAGCAGATTTCCTCCACAGCAGGCTCTTCCTTCTTCTTCACGTAATTTTGGACAATCCCATTGACCTGGTCCACCACGTTGGGAACCATTTCTATCATGCGGTCCATAGTGCTCAGCGGCGGCATAGCCACTGGCATAATCCTGGTAAAGCCGAGATCGGAAGAGCGTCGTGTAGGGAAAGAGTGTCCGCGGTTGTG
>CAMSIF010000155.1 GCA_947058885.1 uncultured Clostridia bacterium | reverse complement strand
GCGTGCTTGTTGCTGAACACGCCGCGGAAGGTACCCACGCCCTGTCCAATCAGATGCGTTCCGTACTCCTCGCACAGTCCGGCATACAGCTTGTAGAGCTCACCGTCGGGATTGGCAATCAGGCGCTTGGCTTGGTCAATGTCCTTAAACAGGAAAGGAACGGAGTTAAAGGCAAAGCGGGGATCCACAGCGGACTGCACTCTGCCGTAGAAGAAATCCAGCTCTCCGTCCCGAGCCTGCATGAACAGCTCCGGCTGGGCGCCCAAAACGCTTTCATAGTAGGGCGTAATCTTCACCTGGCCATTGGTTTTCTCCTCCACCAGCTCACAAAACTTACGGATATGCTCGCCGTAGCCATTATAATCGGGAGAGAGCGCGGGGTCGGAACAGTCAGTACCCAGCTTAAATTCATAGACGGTGGCATCCGCCTGATCGCCGCCGGTACTGGGAGCCGGTTCAGAACCGCCGCTGGTGTCCTGGCTGGGATTGCCGGCATTGGACCCGCAAGCCGCCAGGGATAAAAGCATCAGGGCCGCAAGCAACAGACAACAGATTTTTTTCATAACAACTTCCCCTTTTCTGATCTTGATTTTACCTTTGACCAAGCAAATTTTCGATTGCCGGCCTCCAGCGCCTATTCGTATATACGAACAAATACTTATATGCGAACGAGATAGCTTTATCATACATCGAAACCGAGAGCTTGTCAATCTGCTTTCTGGTAGCTTCTGTCGAATTTTATGTTTTTATCAAAAATAGAAAACTCAATTTATTCAGTTCTAACAACGGGGGTTCTTTTCCAAAATGTGCTATGCTGCCGATTAAACGCCGCTGTCAGCCAGCTTTATCCAGAAAAAAGGAAGCTCTCGCGATTACAAGAGCTTCCTTTTTTCTTTCTATCGGACGGCCCGGGGTCCAAGGGAAAGCCTCCCCTCCCGTCCCGTCCCAAACACGCCTATTCGATTTCCGCCAGGAGATTCCGCAGGGCATTTAAATAGAAGTCCACCGTTTGCGAAGGCTGCCCTCCCCGGCGAACCACTCCGTAGACCGTTAAAATGTTTACCTCCCCCGGCAGGGGGATGGATGCAAAGTGGTAATGCTCACTGTGTCTCCAGGGCGTGGTGCTGATAAAAAAGGCGTTGGTCTCCGCCACAATGCTTTGACAGGTCATACTGTCGTTGGTGGAAATAATCTGCCGGGGCACATCCTCAAATAAGCCCCGGACGCTCCGGGACTCCTCGTCATAGAGCAATCCCAGATTCTCCTGGTTTTCTATAATCACATAGGGATACTCCCCTATCCGGTCCAGATTCCGGTCCTTTAAAAGCGGGTGCCCCTCCCGCACCACTGCGTGGAGGCGGCTCTCCCCCAGCGGGATGCACTCCACATTCTTCACCCGGGCCATCTGCGGCAGACGCGTTCTCTGGGCTTTCATTGTGAATATAATGCCCAGGTCCGCTCCATTGGCCACATCGGACAGCACCTCCTTCAATGTGCATTTCCGCAGCCGGAGGCTCAGGGGGGCAGGCGGCAGCTTTCCCTGCCCGCTCAGCTCCAGCAAAGGCGCATAGGCAAAGAAAGACCGCATGGAAGATACTTGAAACCGGAGTGGCTGCCTCTGACCCCGCACAGCGTATAGACTCTCCAGAAACGCTTTCTTCTCCACCAGTTCCTGGGCATGCGCCAGAAACTCCCGTCCGGCGTCGGTCAAAGACACTCCCTTGTGAGACCGCCGGAAAATTTGGATACCCAGCTCGTCCTCTAGCTGGCGCAGGACACTGCTGACATTGCTCTGGTGGGTATACAGGCGCTCTGCCGCTTTATTAATTGAGGCACAGCGGGCCACCTCAACCACATAGGTGAGCTGCTGAAAGGTCATAGGCTCCTCCTCTAAGTTTACTTCTGGAGATCCTGAGGCTTATGCGAAAATTATATGACGCATTGCGGAAAATCGCAATAATCTTTTTAAGGGAAAGCCTGATATAATGGAGGCGAGGTGATTTCTATGGAAATACAAGCTGTAATTCTACATGAACAAGATAACGTAGCCGTACTGCCCCAACCCGCCCAGGCCGGGGATAGCATCGGGACCTCCGGCGGCACGGTCTCTATCCGGGAGCGGATTCCCACCGGACACAAGGCTGCGATTCGGCCCATTGCGCTGGGAGAAAGCATCCTCAAGTACGGCGTCGTCATCGGCCAAGCGGAGCGGGACATCGCACCGGGAGAGTGGGTGCACACCCACAATGTCAAAGACATCACAGAGCAGCTTTGCAACGCGTACGCCGCCAACTACAGGGCGAAAGCTAAGGAGGAACGAGAGCATGGATACGTTTCTGGGGTATAAGCGGGCAAACGGAGGATTTGGTATCCGCAATCAGGTGCTGGTGCTGTCCCTGGTTCAATGCGCCAACGGCGCGGCCCGCCAGATTTCCGCCCGCTGCGGCGTCCCGTCCATCACCATCGACACCGGCTGCGGCGAGTACCGCCAGCAGGAGGACCGCACAAACCTGGGGCTTATCCGGGCAGGGCAGCACCCCAATGTCTACGGCGTCCTGCTGGTGAGCCTGGGCTGCCAGTGGACGGACCCTGCCTATATCCAGAGGGAAATTGAAAAGAGCGGCACCAAGGTCTTCCACCTGTGCATCCAGGACGAGGGCGGGCTGAAGCGTACCGTGGAGAAGGGAACCGCGCTGGTAGGGCAGATGCTGCGGGAAGGCGCGGAAATGGAGCGAACCCCCTGCCCCGTCTCCGGTCTGGTGCTCTCCGTCTACTGCGGCGGTTCGGACTGGAGCAGTTCTCTGGCGGCCAACGTGGTCACAGGGGAGACCATGGACCTGTTTGGAGACGCGGGCGCGGCCTTTGTCAGCGCCGGCGTCCGGGGAATGCCTGGCAACGAACAGCACCTTATTGACCTGGCGGTCAACTACCAAGTGGGCGAGGCAATTTTGGACATTGTAGACGAATACAGGCAGGATGTTTTCCACATGACCGGACAGTCCATTGCCGACGTCAATCCCACTCCGGGCAACAAGGCCCACGGAATCACAACCCTTTGCGAAAAGGCCATTGGAAACCTGAAGCTATCCGGCAGCCGGACAAAGGTTCAGGGCGTCCTCCAAGTGGGCGAGGACATTCCAGGCCCCGGCCAGTGGTTCCTGGATAACCGCCAGGGGGGGAACGACGTTTACGCCTGTACAGCCCTGGCCATGTCCGGCGCACACCTCTGCCTGTTCACCACCGGGCGGGGTACTCCCCTGGGCAACGCAGCTTCCGTCACTGTAAAAATCACAGGAAACCCAGATACCTATGCCCGCCTGGGGGCGGAAATGATAGACTTTGACGCCTCCGGCGTCATTGTCCAAAACCAGGACTTTCGACTTTTGGCAAAGGATCTCTACCGGCTTGTGCTGGAAATCGCAGGGGGCATCCCCTCCAAGTCGGAGCGGATGGAGGACTTCAGCTGGGTAACGCCGCCAAGCGGAAAGATTTAAGGAGGAACGGAATGCGTACAAACCAGGAAATGCTCCAGGCCCTGGAAGGGCTGCTGGCAATCTCCAGCGTGGCCGGGGAGATCGGAAGAGCGTCGTGTAGGGAAAGAGTGTCCGCGGTTGTGT
>CAMSIF010000154.1 GCA_947058885.1 uncultured Clostridia bacterium | reverse complement strand
AAACTGGAGGAAGTGGCAAAGGTACTGATCCGTATTTTATGGCGCTTCCCTATTCGGGTATGATCGTTGAGTATGACACGTATTTTACATTTAACATAGACGGAACCATCAACGGCATTTCTGGCACGGTTCCTGATATCGTCCTCGAGCCGGGAAAGTACGCGTTAGAAACATGTTTGATGGCTATTAATGGCTATTAACGGTGAACTGGATAACTAATTGTGAAAGGAGACAACATATAAGTATTATGCCGTAATTTCTTAAGCGTTGGTATATCAACGCAGCAATCAGGAGGATTCCTTCAAGGCAGGTGCTTGATTACACAATTATTTATCATCGTCTTTTACACCGTATTTTTTCTTTTGCCGAAGTATATAATTACTAATTTTTTTATCATAGGGAGGGTATTGATAATCCGACAGGCGTGCTGCTGCTGCCGAAATTTCCCGGAATAACGCCATACATTGTTCTAGGGACTCCCACATATGGGAATAGGAATCCATATTATACGTGGACATAAGCCGTTTCCATACTTCTTCAGAAACATGCGGTCTAAGAAATTTATAGTTTTTTCCCAAGCTGAAATCAAACCCTTGTTCAATACCAACCAACCAGGAAATCATGCGAATCAATTCTTTTCGCACTATATCGTTCAAATGATCAATAGCAAAAAGAATTTCTCTGCGGCATAGACCTTTTACTACATATGTTGTAGTATTCCAGAATTCATTGTAGCAATCACCAAACATTTACTGTTTGTCTATCCCCCACCTTTGGGACAAAATGGGGCTATTGTTATACACAGTAAAATTCCTCCGTGAAGGAGCAGAATGGCGCCTGCTGTCTTGCAGCAGCGGCTGCCGGATTGCGTGAAATGACCTGTTTCACACATTGACAATTTTACCAAAATCTTGTACAATGTTCACAGTACGCGATGTCCGAACAACTGACGTTCCTTAGTACTGCAAAATGCAGCCAATTCCTTTTACGCCTACCGCCAAGGGAAGCTGTAAGCTAGGGCATTGCTTCAGTATTGGAGCGGCGTCTCCGCCGTACCTGATACTGCTATATCAAAAATAAGGAGTGACTGAACATGCAGATTTTTGTAACGGAAGACTATCAGGCGATGAGCCGCAAGGCTGCCAACATCCTTTCCGCCCAGGTGATTTTGAAGCCGGATACCGTGTTGGGGCTCGCGACTGGCTCCACCCCTCAGGGCATGTATAAGCAACTGGCCGACTGGTGCGATAAGGGCGATCTGGATTTTTCCCAGGTCAAAACAGTGAACCTGGACGAGTATGTTGGCCTGGACCCCACCCATGACCAGAGCTACCGCTACTTCATGCAGAAAAACCTCTTCGACCACATTAACATTGTCCAATCCAACACCAACGTCCCCAACGGTCTTGCCAAGGACACCGCCGCCGAGTGCCAGCGGTATGACCAAATCATCCGCGACATGGGCGGCATTGACCTCCAGGTGCTCGGCATGGGACATAACGGACATATCGGCTTCAACGAGCCCGGCGACACCTTTGAGCTGGACACCCACGTAGTAGACCTCACTGAGCGCACGATTGAGGCCAACGCGCGGTTCTTCGCCTCCCGGGACGACGTCCCCCGCCAGGCTATGACCATGGGTGTGCGGCCTATCATGCAGGCTAAGCTGATTCTGCTGGTGGTCAGCGGCGAGGATAAGGCGGACATCGTGAAGGCCGCTCTCACGGGCCCCGTGACCCCCAAGGTTCCCGCGTCTATTCTCCAGCTGCATACAAATGTGGTTCTGGTTGGCGACAAGGCGGCTCTGAGCAAGCTGTAATAAACAAGGAGAACTCAGCGGAGCGTCTCTGGATGTGAAAACGGGCGGCGTCTCGTGTACGCCGTCCGTTTTCCGCTGCAAAAAGCATTGCTTCCGCCGGTTTTCCCGTATGGAGGGCAAAGGCCTTAAAGCGCAGCCGTTTTTGATAACTTTTTGTATTTTTGCTCAATGTTTTTGGCTGCATTCAAGGCGATTGACGTTTTATATCCACATTTCTCACAGACGAACCTCTCCCGCAGACGTTTTCCCAAGGCTCCGCATTCCGAGCAGACGCTTCCGGTCCCTTTTGAATTAATCTCTATCAGTTCAATAGAATGCGCGGCACATTTCTGTTTCAGTCTATTCCGGACATATCCGCGAAAGCTTTCCGTTTGTTTTCGGTTTGCCGCCTTGGACCGGAATTTCGTCCTGTTGGTGATAGGACTTGTTACAACAATCCTGCACGGCTTTTCCGCAGCCAGCATTCGATTCAGCTCCGCGTTGATATATGTTTCAATCTGTGCGCGTTCCCGGGCCTTTTGGCGGTCATACTTGCGGAGGCCCAAGTTATTCCTCTCAATGTCAGCCGCCTTATGCTTGTTGCCCGCAGAAAGGCTTTTATAATATACAGCCCGTAATCTATCGCGCTCGCGATTTTTCTCCGTTATGCGCTCCGTTTTGGCCTCTTGCAGACCTCCCAGCTCTTCGCCGTACACAGTTCCGGATGACAGCGTACACATATTCCGATATCCAAGATGAACAAAAATAGTATTTTGAAAGTCCGTATGGACGCGTATGCGCACATCTACAGGGATTGCGACAGCCGCGTAATTTTCTCTCAGGCATATACGGATTTGCCGGCTGCTCGTTCTGTTATCCCGCAGTGGAAGAGCCACCCTTTTTTGGCTTACTCTGGAGGCAAGCCGGAGAGCTCCTTTTTTATAGGAATACCCCACCGGCGGTACGGAAAAGGCGGCTATTTGGGCGGCCACAGGCTTTTCCAGGTGCTTCCTCGTCAGACGGCGCAGAAGATTGTTCAGCCGATTTGTTTCAACATTTAGATTCCGAATATTTTCCGGCAGTGTATAGTCCCAGCCGTTCAAAATTGCGGCATATATGGAGTCGTCCTTAAGGATAAAGCGCAGATACAGTCTGTCGTTGTCGCTCAGATTCTCGTTAGCTGTAATGAGCTTGCGAAGTTTGTTTTTTAACGCGCTCCAAACGCCTTTGATATTCTCAGCGGCTTCCTTGACCGCAACCTCGTAGTATGCCGACGGTAAATTCAGCTGTTCCCGGAGTCCACAGCCGCGCATTTCATTCATAATATTGAATACGGAGGCCAGCTTCTTCAAGCTCCGGATTCCGGAATATCTTTCAAAGACGGCCCGCTTTACCTTGCCGTAGTCCGCAGCAATCCCCCGGAGAAATTCCATTGTTTCCTCCGGCAGGATTTCCGTATACTGCCAGGTAATTTTGGTAATTGTATTTTCCTTTTTCTTCGCCATGTCCGACGCTCCTGTGCCAGCTAAGGCAGATAACAGAAAATGAGGGGATCTCCTTGATATCGTTTAGTATAACTGTATTTATGAAAAAATTCAAGTGAAAATGTATTGTTGGGTTATTTTCTGGAGACGGTTTTATCGTCTCCCCCGTTGTGAGGACAGAGAAGCAAATCCGTTTCCGCCTTGGAGGAGGCGGCGTTTCCTGCGCCTACTTACCTTATGGAGGCTGGATTTTTGAAAAATTTATTATTTTTATAGTAGCGGTGGAGCTGAAGTAGTAGATTAAATGCAGAAAAGGTTTTTCAACCTTTTTCTGCATTATT
>CAMSIF010000153.1 GCA_947058885.1 uncultured Clostridia bacterium | reverse complement strand
TTTCTGCCCACAATACTTGGCTGGCGACGGCCCGGGAAGATAGGTGGCGCCAACATAAGACAGGTTACTTCGGTAGCCTGTCTTATTTTTTGCTTTATACGGAGAAGGTCTGCTACCAGTGCAGCTCACATATGCCGGTAGCACGATGAAACTCCCATTGCAGATAATACCGTGCCGTTCCATCTAACTTGAGTTCTCCTGCGGACTGGTGCCGGTTTAAGCGAAGCAGCTCCCGCTTTTGGCTGTCCAGCAGGACGACTTCCGCATCCCCGCTGGACAGCCGGCAGTCGAAGCAAAATTTCATAATCCGGCTTTCGCGGAACCGGCCTCTATGCCGGACCCAGCCGGTGCAGGAGTTCAGGGAGGCGCGGCCGCCTCTTTTTCCCAGTTGAAATACAAACAACACGGCGGCGATGCTCTTTGTTACGGCAAAGCCTTGGCGGTGCAAGAGATAAATCAGAATACCTATGGCGGCTGAGATTCCTAAAATTAAAGTCATAGCGGTTTCCTCCCGTTATTTTGCTGCCCTCATTTTACTACGCTAAGGAGGTCGTTGCAATCAAAAAAACGCGCCCCTGCCCTCGGGGTAACTCCCGTAAAGAAGCCAACACATTCTGGAAAGAAGTTGCTTTTCAGAGGGTGTTGCTTTATAATGAACTCATCGACAAATCGGGATTCGCGAGGATATCAATATGCTGAGACTGGAGAAGATAACCGGGAAAAACGTATGGGATATTTTGAAACTTTGTGTTTCTGAAAAGCAAAAAAATTTTGTAGCAAGCAATGACATCAGCATTATCGAAGCCTATACCGCCATAACCGGAAATGGATATGCTTTCCCTTTTGGAATATATGAGGATGATACACCGGTTGGTTTTTTAATGATTGGCTTTGATACAGATGATTATTGGTATGACGCCCCATTGATAGCAAAAGGAAATTATAATCTCTGGCGATTGATGATAGATAGTCATTATCAAAATAGGGGCTATGGCAAAGAAGCGGTCAGACTTGCATTGGAATTCGTAAAAACATTTCCCTGCGGTAAATCGGAATACTGCTGGTTGTCTTATGAACCTGAAAATAGAATTGCCAGTCAGTTATACCGTTTGTTTGGATTTGTTGAAACTGGAGAAATGGATGGAGACGAGCTGATTGCTATTTTGAAACTGTAAAAACAAATTCCTTTTTATTGTTCTCCCCCACGGGCACTTTCCCCGAAAGTGTCATAGTGGGTTATACAGTATAAAAGGGCAAGACAGACCGCTGCGGCCTGTCTTGCCCTTAACTTCTTTATGACGCCTTACCCTCCGGCACGGCGCGTTTCTTTATACAGTCCTCACATGAACTGGCAGAGAAGAATGGGGAGAAAGATGGCCGGGACGTAGTTCATCACCTTCACCTTCGTAACCCCCAGCAGGTTCAAGCTGATTCCCACAATCAGTATCGAGCCCACCACCGTCATTTCCGGGACCGTATTGGGGTTCTGCTGGAGAATGGGAGCCACCAGGCTGGCCAGGCAGGCGATTCCCCCCTCAATGGTAAGTACTGCCGCGGCGGACAGCATCACGCCCAGGCCCAGGGAAGAGGCGAAAATGATGGAGGACACAAAGTCCAGGGTGGCCTTGGTGAACAGCATTTCATGATTTCCGGTAAGGCCGTCGTTTAGGGCTCCCACAATGGTCATGGCCCCCACGCAGAAGACCAGGGAGGCCGTCACAAAGCCCTCCGCCAGGGAGGGGCCTCCCTCCCGGCCCTTCTTGAAGCTTTTCTCCAGGCCCTCCGCAAAGCGGTTCAGATGCCCGTCCAGGTCGCAGAGCTCACCAATCACGGCGCCCACGGCCATGGAGATAATGGCAATCAAAGCGTTGCTGCCCCCCAGCATTCCATCAATGCCCACGAACAGGGTGCAGAGGCCCAGGCCTTTCATTACCGTGTCCCGCAGCCGCTCCGGCAGAATGTTGCCCAACAGGAGGCCGATCAGGGACCCGGCAATCACCGCGCCGGTGTTGACCAGCGTGCCAACCAGCATGCAGATTTCCTTCTTTCTTCATTGATGTGGATTATTTCCGAGCTTAAAACTCGGAAATAATCCATTTGATTTAAGCCGTTTTGCTCACCGCTGTAAACAGCGGCAACCGCAAAACATGGCACATATTACTTCCGGCCTTTCAGTTCGGAAGTAATATATCAGGCAAAGGGGCCGGCGTCTGCCGGCCCCTAAGTGCTGTGTGGTATTAGCCGATGTGTTTCAAACCGGACTCGCTGCGCTGGACGGTGACATCCTTCACCAGATCCTCCTCCCAGGCGGTGTAAGCCTCAGTCCGCAGATTGGCGGCGACCTGGGTCTGCCAGCGGGCCGCATTCACGCCGGAGAAGTACATGACGTGGGAGCCGTACTGGGTGTCCACCACGCCGGTGTCGCCGCTCTGGCGGGCGGTGTCGAAGCACCAGTCGTTGAATTCCGTCACCATCTGGCCCTGATAGACCTCGGTGTAGAGGCCGCCGTCGTACTTGGAGCCGTCGGCGGATTCCTTCAGCGCCAGGGCGGCAAAGGAGTCCTCGGTGGCCTCGCCGGACTGCCACTGGGCCAGCAGCTCCTCGGCCTTGGCGTGGGCGTCGGCTTTCAGCTGGGCCTGCTGGTCCTCATAGCCCTCCTCGCCCTCGGCGATGGAGCCGGTTCCCAGGGAAACCAGAATGTGCCGAATGTCAATGGTGGGATTTTCGTCCCGGAAGCGGTCGTGGAAGACCACCACATACTGAACGGTGCCGTCCGCCAGGGTGGAGGCGTCGCCGGATTTCCGGGCGCTGTCGTACAGCCACTCGCTCATAACGCTTCCGGCGCTGTAGGTGCCGTTTTCGTTTTTGCTGTAGGTGCCGTCGTTTTCGTTGGCCAGCTCCTCCAGGTCCCCGCCATCCTGGAAGCCGTCCAGCACGGTCTGGGCGAGGTCCTGAGCCGCCTCCAGAGCCGCGGCGGCTTCCTCCTCGGTGGGCTCCACGGTGTTGCCCTCGTCGTCGGTGGTGCTCTCCGCCGCGCCGGAGAAGGAGACGACCTCATAGGACACATGGTCATAGGTGTTCCGGTCAGCGCCGTAGGCCTCCTCCAGCTCGCTGTCGGAGTAAGTCAGGCTGTCCTGATAGGCGTCGGCGTAGGCGCTGTAGCGAAGGACCCGCATCAGCTGCTCGCCGTAAACCTTCTCCGTGACGCCCGCACCGAAGTTGCCTTTCAGGTACTGGCTGACGGAGATGCCGCTGGCGGCGGCTACGGCCTTGAGGGCGTCCATGTTGTCGTCATACTGGGCCTGGACCCCGGCGGGGTACTGGAAGCCCTCGGCCTCGGCGGCCTTGAGGGCGGCCTGGATGACGCGCATGTTATCCAGGGCTTCGTCCAGGAAATAGTCGTGCCAGGTCATGCCGGTGGGAGCCAGGGGGTCCGCTTCAGAATCGGCCTCCGCGCTCTCGGCGTCCGCGTCGGGCAGCTCAATGCCCAGCATGGCGGCAGCGGTGGAGTTGATGGACTGGCTTTTCAAGGTGGCGTTGGTGTTCAGTCCCAGGTAGCTGAGGAAGTAGGAATACTGGCTGTTGGTTACGAAGTTACGGTAGGCCGTCTGGTAATAGTATTCCAC
>CAMSIF010000152.1 GCA_947058885.1 uncultured Clostridia bacterium | reverse complement strand
GCTGAGTATCAGCATCGTTCCGCTGACGCCAGGGACGCTGGTGCTCGTTCTGTTCGGCGCGCTGCTGCTGATTGTGGGAGTTGGCATTTTCACCCTGGGGGTGGATATGTCCATGACCCCTATGGGCAGCGGTATCGGCGTGTATATGAGCAAGTCCAAACACCGGGGGATACCGTTGGCTATCGCTCTGGTCCTGGGAGTGCTCATCACCGTGGCGGAGCCGGATTTGCAGGTGCTGGCCCAGCAGGTGCCCGCCATCCCTACCCAGCGGCTCATTTTTACCGTAGCGCTGGGGGTCGGGATTTTTCTGGTGCTGGCCCTGCTCCGCGTACAGCTGAAAATCCCCCTCTCCTATATGCTGGTAACTTTCTATCTTCTGGCCTTTGCCTTGGCGGCCCTCGCGCCCAAGGCGTTCATCCCCATTTCCTTTGACTCCGGCGGCGTCACCACCGGCCCCATCACGGTGCCCTTTATTATGGCTCTGGGCGTGGGCCTGGCGTCGGTCCGCAGCGACAAGAACTCCACCAGCGACAGCTTTGGTCTGGTGGCCCTGTGCAGCATCGGCCCCATTCTATCGGTGCTGATTCTAGGCATCTGCTACGCCCCGGATGACGCCCGTTACACCCCCGTCCCTCTGGCGGACATCGCCACCACCCGGGACGCGGCGGAGGCCTTCGCCGCCGCAATTCCCGAATATTCTAAAGAAGTCGTAATCGCGATGGTTCCCATCTGCGCCATGTTTCTGCTGTTTCAGCTGATGACCCGCCGCTTCAAGCGTACCCAGCTCCTGCGGATTGTCAGCGGCCTCATCTATACATATCTCGGCCTGGTCATGTTCCTCACCGGGGTCAACGTGGGCTTCATGCCAGCCGGAGAACTCATCGGAGCGGACATCGCCGCCGGGGACCAGCCCTGGCTGCTGATTCCCATTGGAATGCTGATGGGCTATTTCATTGTCGCTGCCGAGCCCGCAGTTCACGTGCTTATCAAACAGGTGGAGGAGGTATCCATGGGGTCTATCTCCCAGTCCGCCATGCGGCAGGGGCTCTCCATCGGTGTGGCTGTTTCCATCGGTATCGCCATGCTTCGGGTGCTGACGGGGATCTCCATCCTGTGGTTCCTGCTTCCGGGCTATGCCATTTCTCTCGGCCTGACCTTCTTTGTACCCCAGCTTTTCACCGGCGTAGCCTTCGACGCCGGCGGCGTGGCCTCCGGACCCATGACCGCCACCTTCCTGCTGCCCTTTGCCATGGGAGCCTGCGAGGCCGCCGGCGGCAGTCTCATGACCGACGCCTTTGGTCTGGTCGCCCTGGTCGCTATGACGCCTCTGGTAACCATTCAGCTCATGGGTCTCGCGGGGCGTATGCGCAAAAAATTGGCCCATCAGGCCATTCAGGCGGAAATCGCCCGGGTGGACGATTGTATCTTGTACTACGACTAAGGAGGCGGGGGTATGGCGAAAATCCAGAAGCCGGAACAGCTTGCCATGATTTTTACCATCATTGAGCGAGGCTGCGGCAATAAGCTTACGAAATTATATACGAAAAATCAAGTATTCACCCATATGCGCTGCGAGGGTACCGGAACCGCCACCTCAGAAATTATGGACATCCTTGGTCTGGGCAGCTCGGAAAAGGACATCATTATGAGCCTTGCCCCCATGTCCGCCGCACGGGCCTTACTGGACCGGCTGGAGGACGACCTGCACAGCGCGGCGCCTGGACGGGGGATTGCGTTCACCGTTCCTCTCTCGGCGGTGAACAGCCTGGTGGCTACAGTGATTACCATGCGGACGAAAGTAGATTGGGAGGACGGCGGCGAAATGGATAAGGAAAAAAAGAGCAGTTTGGTTTTGGTCATGCTCAACCAGGGCTATACCGACGCGGTCATGGAAACCGCAAAAAAGGCGGGGGCCCGGGGCGGCACCATCGTCCGGGGCCGCTGGGTGGCGGACGACGGCATGGACCAGCAGTTCCAGGGCGTAGGACAGCAGGCGGAGAAGGAGATTCTCTATATTGTGGTTCCCCGGGAAATCCGTAACGGCGTGATGGAGGCTATCAACACTAAGCACGGCGTACAGACCGAGGCGGGGGCTTTGGTGTGCGCCCTGGGAATCGACCAGATGGTACATCTGGGCTGAGTACATCCGGCGCGAAAAAGGAGCGGTTTGATTTCCAATTGGAAGCAAACCGCTCCTTTTCCCATTATTTAACTCCCAATTCGCTTTTTTGTACCCAGTGTATATAGCCTTTTTTATTCGGGTGTCTATTTATGCTTTCTACCTCGGCAATACCCAAAACATATCATAGTCCATAGACCGGGAATAACTGCGTACCCGGCACTCACTTGTCCATGATTGGCAATCACATATATGCCGCCTACAAATGTAAGTATCAGGAATATTATTCCTGATAGGAATGCCGCCTTTTTCATAAACATACCTCCGGACACACAAAGTCAAATTGGGACTTATTTAACGGAAAACAACAGGTCCGTATAGGAGGGATAGGGCCAGTATCCGGCGGAGGTAATGGTCTCCAGCTTGTCCACGGCTGCCCGCAAAGCCTCCATCACCGTGAACACCGTGTACTTGTAGTAGTGGGCGGCCTCATAGACATCCTTGCCGTGGGGCACAGCGAGGGCCTCCTCCAGCGCCCTGGTCTGCTGCATCATTTCGGCGGTGAGCAGGGACATTTTTTTCAGCAGCTCCTCCTCGTCCGAACAGTCCAGGTCCGCCAGCACGGCCTTCTTTGATGCCACGGCGGACGCCACAGACCCGGAAAACGCGCTGACCGCGGGGAAGATACTCCGCTTTACCATGTCCACCATGGTCCGCGCTTCAATCCCCACTACAGCACAGTAGTTTACCAGATGGATTTCGCTCCGGGCCACCAGTTCCTCCTCTGTGAGGACGTTGTGGTTACGGAAAAGCTCAATATGTTTTGGCTGCAAGTAGGCCGACAAGGCGTCGGCTGTACAGGCCAGATTGCTCAGCCCCCGCCGCTCCGCCTCCTTCGTCCAAGCCTCCTCGTAGCCGTTACCGTTGAAGATAATGCGCTGGTGATCCCGGAGGGTATTCTGAATCAAGTCGTGGAGAGCGGCGTTGAAGTCCTCCGCGCCCTCCAGAGCGCAGGCAAACTGCTTGAGCTCCTCCGCCATAATGGTGTTCAACGCCACGTTGGGTCCGGAGATGGACTGGCTGGAGCCCAGCATCCGGAACTCGAACTTGTTGCCGGTAAAAGCCAGCGGGGAAGTACGGTTGCGGTCGGTGGTGTCCTGGGGGATGGGGGGCAGCGCATCCACGCCGATGGAGAGAATCTTTTTGCTCTGGTCCACATATTCCGTGCCTTGGATGATGGACTCCACGATAGCGTTCAGCTCGTCCCCCAGGAAGATGGAGATAATGGCTGGCGGGGCCTCCTGGGTTCCTAGGCGGTGGTCATTGCCAGGGTTCGCCACAGAGCAGCGCAGCAGGTCCTGATACTCGTCCACGCCCTTAATAAACGCGGTGAGAAAAAGCAGAAACCGCGCGTTCTGGCTGGGGGTGGAGCCCGGCTTGAAAAGGTTGTGGCCCGTATCGGTGGAAAGGGACCAGTTGTCGTGCTTGCCGGAGCCGTTGACCCCGGCGAAGGGCTTCTCGT
>CAMSIF010000151.1 GCA_947058885.1 uncultured Clostridia bacterium | reverse complement strand
TACACAACCGCGGACACTCTTTCCCTACACGACGCTCTTCCGATCTGGTACTGGCTCAGCGGAATCACCAGCTTCGGCGCGGCCCCCGGCGGCGGCGCGGTGCTGGCGGGACAGATGGGGGTATACCACATCGCGGGCCGCAACGCCAGCCAGATGTGCGTCAAGGACACGGTGGCGGTAAAGGGCAACTTTACCGCCCAGGTAAAGAGCACCTTCGGCGGCAAGGGCAAGGCTCCCATGACCCGCATGGGGATGGCGGCTCAGCTCCGTGAGGCCCTCGGCGCGGCGAAACGCTGGACAGAAGAGGAAAAGCCTGAGCCCAACGCCAACAACGCCGCCCTGGCAAGGGTCCTTTCCGGCGAAATTCCCCTGCTGATGAACGTACATACGGCGGGAGAGATCAGCGCAGTACTGGATGTAGCGTCTGATTTTGGGGTGAAGGTGATTTTGAACACGGCCTATCAGGCCCATCTTGTGCTGGACGTTGTCCGCCGTACTAATACGCCTGTGCTGCTGGGGGATCTATTCGACAGGGGCGCGAGAATTGAATATGGAACAGATGTGGACGCTGTTTTATCCCTGAAGGAGAGCGGACTTCCAGTAGGCCTATCTTGCTCCTCCGGCGGCGCGGGGCGGGAAAATCTGCTCTGGAACGCCTGCCGTCTGGTGCAGATGGGGTATGCCTCGGAGCGGGTCCTGGATATGATGACAGCAGAGAATGCCCGGATATTGGGGGTGGACGGACTGACCGGCTCCATTGCGGAGGGGCTGTGGGCGGACTTCGCCGTCTATAACGGCAATCCTCTGGAACGTTGGGATGCGGAAGTGGCTGCCACTGTGGTGGCGGGAGAGACTGTCTATACGAAGGAGGGTGGAGCGGTATGCTGATTCGTGGAGCCACTATTCTTGATATGACCGGCAGGGAGCCCTTTGTGGGAGATATCCTGATTCAGGACGGCAAAATCACTGCCCTGGGACCGGACCTGGACTGCCCTGGAGACGAAAAGGTATTGGAAGCACACGGGCTGTGGGCTCTTCCAGGCTTTGTGGACGCCCACACCCACCAGGGCGGTTTTGACATGATTCACGAGGACGGCATGGACCTCAATGAGATGACCGATCCAGTAACCCCCCAGGTACGGGCCATTGACGGCTGTAACGCCAGCGATGCCAACTTCCAGTCCGTGCCCGCCGCCGGGGTCACTACACTCTGCGTCACGCCTGGCAGCGGCAATGTAGTGTGCGGCTGGGCCTTTGCGGCGAAGAGCAGCGGTACGGATATCCGGCAGATGGTGATTAAGGAGCCCTGCGCACTGAAAATCGCTCTGGGTATGAACCCCAAGGGCGTCTACGGCCCCAAGGGACAGGCCCCCATGACCCGTATGGGCGTGGCGGCTGTGCTGGACGAGGCGCTGGCGAAGGCTGCGGCCTACCGGGATAAAAAGCGTGCCGCCGCGTCCGGGGAAGGCAAGTCTCCCGATTTTGACGCCAAATGGGAGGCCATGCTGCCCGCCCTGGATGGGGAGATTCCTCTGAAAATTCACTGCGAGCAGTTTGACATGCTGACGGCCATTGCCGCCGCCAAGAAATACGGCTGCCGGTTGACCATTGAGCACGCCTGGCTGGCGAAGGACTATATCCAGGAACTGGCGGAGAGCGGTGCGGATGTCAATTATGGCCCTGTGGGTGTGCCTACCGGCTACGGCGAGCTGACCGGCGCGGACCTCCATGATGTTGTGCTGCTGGACGAGGCGGGGGTAAATGTTTCTATTATCTCGGATTCTCCCATTCTTTCGGAGGACGTCCTGCTCATGCAGGCGGGAGAGGCGGTGCGCTGCGGGCTTTCTCCAGAACGTGCGCTGCGGATGATTACCCTGAATCCTGCCAAGGCTCTGGGAGTGGACAGCCGGGTGGGCAGTCTGGAGCCAGGCAAGGACGGAGACGTAGTGCTCTTCCAGGGAATGCCTGCCCGGGATGTGGCCGCCAGCCTGCAATATACGATTATCGAAGGAAACGTAGTATACGCCGCCCAACAGGCGTAGATTTTATACCCGCTGCTATAAAACCGCCCCCATCCGTCCGGTATGGACAGGTGGGGGCGGCTTTGCTGAAAGTAAGCGTAATCCGCTCTTACATTTCCCGCTGACAAGGGAATTACCTATACAGGCAGGAAAGCGGGAAAATGGTAGGAGTACCGTCTATTACAGGGGGTTCTTATCAATCCAATCGGAGATAGCCGTACCAATCTCCTTAATGCAGCCGGGGGCGTAGGGCACCTTCATCCCGGCGGCGGCTACCAGCTTGTCAAATGTCTCAGTGCCGCCCTTATCCACAAAGGCCAAGTAACGCTGCCAAGCGTCCTGCCGGTCCTTCATAGAGGCAATCCAGAACTGGAAAGCCACAGTCTGGGCCATGCAGTAATCAATGTAATAAAGGGGATTGAGATAGATATGGAGCTGCCGCTGCCAGACCGCGCCGCGGCTGACAAAGGGAAGGTCCTCGAAGTCCATCCAAGGACGGTACTTTTTCTCCAGCTTCAACCATGTCTCGTTGCGCTGTGCGGGAGTCAGGTCCGGGTTCTCGTACATGATGTGCTGGAATTCGTCCACCATACAGCCATAGGGGATGAAAATAAGGGAGCTCTCGCAGTGGCCAACCTCATACTTGCGGGTCATGGGGCCGAAGAATTTCTCATGCCAGGGGGCGGTGAGGAATTCCATGGACATGGAGTGGACCTCGCAGCCCTCCATAGTGGGACTCTGCAAGCTGGAGAGGTACCCCTTGCGCATGGAGCGGTAGAAAGCGAAGGCGTGGCCAGCCTCGTGAGTGAGCACGTCCACGTCGCCGCTGGTGCCGTTGAAGTTGGAAAAGATAAAGGGCACACCGTACTGGGGAAAGCTGGTGCAGTAACCGCCAGGGGCCTTGCCGTCCTTGCTGAGCACGTCCAGCAGCTCGCCGCCGTAGAGAGCGTCCGCAAACTCCTTGGTTTCCTCGCTCAGCTCGTGGTACATCTCCAGTCCGGCGGCCAGGATTTCGTCCGGGGTACCCTGGGGAGTGGCGTTGCCGTCGGGGAAGAGGATGGAGTCGTCATAGAATTTCAGCTTATCCACGCCCAGGCGTTTCTCCTGCTCCTTCTTGACCTTGGCTACCACGGGCACTAAATCCTTGGCAATCTGGTCCCGGAAGGCGGCGCACTCCTTGGGACCCCAGCAGTTGCGGCCCATACGGTCGTAACCCAGGGGGATATAGTTGTCATAGCCCATAGCCTTGGCCTGGGCGGTGCGGTTTTTCACCAGCTTGTCATAGAGTTCGTCCAGCTCCTCCTGGTGGGCGTCGAACCACTTGCCGGTGGCAATATAGGCGGCCTTGCGGGTTTCCCGGTCGGGACTCTGCTGGAAGGGGGTCATCTTGGGCATGGGCAGCATCTCGCCCTGCCACTCAATCAGGGCGGAAGCGTAGAGCTTCTGGTACTCGCTTTGCAGCCTGCTCTCCTCCTGCATGAGTTCCATAATCTCCGGCTTCATGCAGCGCACGCTGATCTCCAGGTTGGTGAACAACAGCTTGCCAAGCTTTTCCTCCAATTCAGGGCGGAAGGGGGAGTTCAGCAGGGCGAGGCTAATCTTCTGTAGATCGGAAGAGCGTCGTGTAGGGAAAGAGTGTCCGCGGTGGTGTAGAT
>CAMSIF010000150.1 GCA_947058885.1 uncultured Clostridia bacterium | reverse complement strand
ACGCCAGGCCCTTCCGGCGAGGCGTCAGCAGCGGGTCAAGTTCCGCCACCGCGCCGGTAATCATGCCAGTCAAATCCGGTTTCTCGGAACAGAAACGGCGCAGAAACGCCCCTGTCTCACGGTAGCAGTCCAAAGACCGGGCCGCGTTGGGGTCCCGATAGGAGTAGAAGCAGGCGTTGCCGGAAGCGTTGAGAAGCAGTCCTGTGCCATATGCGCCGCCTTGCACCCGGATGGTGTTCCAAAGGTATTCCAGGCTGACAACATGGCCCGCCACCCGGACGGTCCCGCTGTAGGGCAGGCCGCAGTCCAGCAGATTCCTCCCCATAGCGGAAAAGGATACTCCAGCAGGGATCACGATACCTTCCCGCTTCAACCCCCAGGACCGCACCGTGCAGGGCAGCTCCCGGCGCGCTGTTTCCGGAAGCCTGGGCAGCAGTTCCCGTTCCAGTGCGGCGGCGCAGGCGTTTTCCGCTCCCGTAACGCTGATAGTCAGCCCTCCAGTGGTAAAAATCGTTTTGCAGAGGGATTCCAGCTCCTCTATGAGAGCGGCGGAACGGTTCTCAAAATTCTTTTCCAAATCCTTGAGCCACCGCACAAAAGTAATACCTTTGGTGTACTCCTGTACCGCCCCCTGGACGGAGCATCCAGCGGCTACCCGGGTCATAGCAAAACGGTTGCCCATATCAATAACGCTTTGCTCCATATAAGTGGACAACTGCCGCAGTAGTTCATGGATTTTCCGGCTGTTGTCGAACCGGGTGCTGGCGGCGATTTCCGCAACTAGCTTCACCGCATCCTCCAGTTTGGATTCCAGCGCACTGAAGGAGACCTGGAGATAGGTCCGGCAATCCCCCGGCATATTTTCCTTTGCAAGAGGCTCTATACTGAAGCGTATATCACCCAGGTACAGGCGGCTGAGCCGTTGCAGTTCCAATCCGCTATGTTTCGCCGTGTCCAGCACCCCCAGCAGGGCGCAGAGGAGGGACACGCAGGGAAGCTGCTGCGAAGTAAGACCAGTAACGTCAAAATACAGATTGATGTAGCCCACCCCGCTGGTGGGAATGCTGTGGCGCAGCAGGGGGACGTCCCCCAGTTTGCCTGTTTCCAGAGGAATGTCCGCCGGTTTGGCAGGAATATCCTCCAGGCGCAGGGTAGGGATGGAAGCCAGGGCCTCCGGCGTATCGGCAGAGGCCTGCCAGGCGTCCAGGCTCTCCTGCTCCCTGACCAGGGCGGCGCGGTCCGCTTCGCTCCAGCTTTCACTGGCAGCCTTCAAACGGGACTCTTCCGCCTGCCGGTTCTCCTCGCCCAGAACAGGGGAGGGCAGCAGGAGCACTTCACAGCTGTGGTTATTTTTCAGCAGTACCCGCTCCAGCAGTGATTCAAAATAGCCCTCCTCCAGTTTTTGGTTCAGAGAAACGAACAGCGTTCCTACCTCCAGATGGGCGGCTGGGTCCCCACCATAGAGCCAGCTTTCCAGCATACTCAGGACCAGACCCAGTCCCTGCGGCATTCCGCCGTAATCCCGCTCCCGCAGCTTGAATTCCAGATTTGCCAGAGTGGCCGCCAGCTGCTGGTGGTCCAAGCCCTCCCGGACCAGCCGTTCCAGCTCCTCCTGGACGGCGGCGGTTACCTCACCAGCGCGGTTTTCGTCCAGATTGACAGCCTCCAAGAGAACTATGGGCTGGAGCAGGCCGTCGTCCGCCACGATAAACGTAAGGTCCTGCGCTAACCCTGCGGAAAGAATTTTCTGTTTCAGAGGGGCCTGATTACCGCCACACAGCGCGTCTGCGAGGACAGACATCGCGATGGTTTCCTCCCAACAGGTGTAGTCTCCCAGCACATACCCCCAGGCCAGACGGGCTCTGTTCTCCAAGGGCTCGTTGGGGGAAATCTCGTAGCGAAGGCGGACAGGCTCGTTCTGAACAGGCTTCTGCATAAGAAATTCAGGCTGTCCCTCCTGACGGTCATAGGCGGAAAGATACTCGCTGTCCAGAATAGAGAGGATATCCTCAATATCCATCTGTCCGTCCAGAAGGATATAAGAATTGGAGGGATGGTACAGTTTCCGGTGGGTTTCCACAAATTGCTCATATGTCAGTTCCGGGATATGCTGGGGAACGCCGCCGGAATCGAAACGGTAGCAGGTATCGGGAAACAGTGAGCGTACAATCTGCTGAATCATGAGAGTATATGGTGTGGAGAACGCCCCCTTCATCTCGTTGAACACTACGCCTTTGTAGGAGGGAGAGCCGCCGTCCTTGGGCATTTCGTAGTGCCAGCCCTCCTGACGGAATATCTCCGGCTTGGAATAGATAAGAGGGTGGAGCACTGCATCCAGGTAGACCCGCAGCAGATTGATGAAATCCTTATGGTTCCGGCTGGAAACAGGATATATGGTCTTGTCCGGGTAGGTCATAGCGTTCAGAAAGGTATGCATAGAGCTTTTCATCAGCTCCACAAAAGGCTCCTTCACTGGATAGCGGTCCGACCCGCAAAGGACGGAGTGTTCCAGGATATGGAATACCCCGGTATCGTTGGAGGGCAGGGTGCGGAAGGCAATACAGAAGGTTTTATTTTCCTCCTGCCGCTCCAGCCACACCAGCCGGGCGCCGCTTTTTTCGTGCTCCATCCGCCAGAGACGCCCGGCCAGTTCCGGCAGGGTGGTACACTCCTTGACGGCAAAGCCGCACAGCTTCTGATTTTTTTCCATACTCATCCTCCTGATATATATTTTTTACACAAATGAGCATTATTCGCTTAGATGAATGTTCCAGAGTTCCAACTGATAAAACGTCCATGAGGGAGCGGGCGAAAGCCCCTCCACCACGCCTGGATGGGTGAGCACAGTGTAGTTTTTAAAGCAGACCGGCGCGATGGGAGCCTCCTCCAGCAGCCGGGAGGCCAGCAGCCGGACATTTCCTTCTCTGTCCACACCGGTGGCAAAGCCCTGAAGCAGAGCGTCCGTGGTTTCATCCGAGTATCCGCCATAGTTCACCGGTCCGCCGGTCCCCAGCAGGTCCCGCAGGTCCCAGTCAGCGGTCAACCGGACCTCGCCGAAATAGAGGTCAAAGGCCCCCTCCGCCAAGGCGGTCAGATACTCCTCCCACGGCAGGGCGCGGACTTCGATTTTCCAACTCCCGGCGGGGGAGAGGCTGTCCGCGATAAACCGTGCGCTGGTCATCCGAAAGGCGTCCTCTTCATTGACCAGAAGGACAAGGGAGGAGGGGGACTCCGCCTCGCCAGCTTCTTCCGTCTCCGCCGGGGGAACGGCTAAAGCAGCCAGGGCGGCCAGTGACTCGTCCCTGTTGTAAACCATCTCCAACGCGGCGGGGTAGAGAGGCGAAAGGGGAGAAATAGGAAACTGTGCGGCAGTTCCCAAGCCCGCCATCTGGACCTCCGCCAGGGTCTGCCGGGGAATGGCCCTGCTGAATGCCGAGCGGACTTCCGCGCTGGCAAAAACGCCTTTGGCGGCGTTAAATCCGATAAATTGCAGTACAGTTGTAGGCTGATAGGCCGTCTCATACTGTCCGGCTACTGCGGTAAGATCGTCGGTGGGGTCTACCGTCAACAGCTCCGCCCTGCGGGAGGAGAAGAGATACATAGCCGTGGCCCGGTCCTTGGCGTGAATGAGAGAAATTTTCTCCACAGGCAGTTTCTTTTGCTGCCACCAGCCAGGGTCCGCCGCCAAATACTCCGCTCCATTTTCGGAGACATAGAGATATGGGCCTGTCC
>CAMSIF010000149.1 GCA_947058885.1 uncultured Clostridia bacterium | reverse complement strand
ATTCGTATTCCTGTGCATATGGTGGAGACCATTAACAAGGTCATCCGGGTGTCCCGGCAGCTCTTGCAGGAGTTGGGCCACGACCCCTCCGCCGAGGAGATTGCCGATGAGATGGATATGCCCGTGGATAAGGTGCGGGAAATTCTGAAAATCGCACAGGAGCCTGTCAGTCTGGAAACGCCCATCGGTGAAGAGGAGGACAGCCATCTGGGCGACTTCATCGCCGACGACGGCGCAAGCGAGCCCAGTGAGGCCGCCAGCTTTACCCTTCTCAAGGAGCAGCTGGTGGACGTGCTGAGCACCCTGACCCCCAGGGAAGAAAAGGTGCTCAAGCTCCGTTTTGGCATCGAGGATGGACGGACCCGCACGCTGGAGGAGGTTGGCAAGGAGTTCAACGTCACCCGGGAGCGTATCCGGCAGATTGAGGCCAAGGCCCTGCGGAAGCTGCGCCATCCCAGCCGCAGTAAGAAGCTGAAGGACTTTCTGAATTAACGTGAAGCGGAGAGGAACTTGTCCTCTCCGCTTTTTAGCCGTCCGTTTTGGCACGGTATCCCTATCAGGCTTCCACAGGTTCTTCCTGATTCGCTCCAGGCGGTACGTCCGGCTGCTTCATTTCGCGCCAGACAGTAAGCATCATCGTCGTATAACAGGCAATCCCGCCCACCGCGTCGCTGACCGGCTCCGACGCGAACACGCCGTAAGCCCCCAGTCCCCACAGCCGGGGCAGAAGCAGCATCATCGGAACCACCAGCGCGGCCTTGCGCAGTAAGGAGAAAAATACAGCCATTCTCGCCCGGCCAAGGGCGACAAAGGTGTTCTGTCCAATCATCTGAAAACTCATCATCACATAGGCGGCGTAGTAAATCCGCATGGTTTTAACGCCCACCTCCAATAACGCCGGGTCCTCGTTGAACAGCAGAATAAAGACGTGGGGAAACGCCAGCACCAACAGCCAAATCACCAGATTATACGTAAGGCAGGCCGCCGTCAAAAACTGAATACTTTTTCGCACACGGCTGTACTGGCCCGCGCCGTAGTTGTAGCCGATGACAGGCTGCGCGCCCTGAGTCAGGCCGCGAATGGGCTGGAAAATAATCTCCCGGACAGAGACGATGGCCGTCATGGCGGCAACATACAAATCCCCCATGCCAGCGGCCGCGCCGTAAGCCTGAAGCTGCGCGTTGCCCAAAGCCTGAACCACGCTGTTCGTGACGGAAAAGGTAAAGCCCGTCAGACCCAAACCGCAAATCCTTTTCAGAATTTTGACGTCAAGCCCCAGACTGGACCGGTCCAGGCGCAGGATGGCTTTCTTTCCTGTGAGGAACGCCAAGGCCCATACCGCCGAGCAGGCCTGCGCGATAACCGTAGCGAGAGCCGCGCCCCGAACGCCCATGTGCAGTACAAAGATGAAGAGCGGGTCTAAAATCAGGTTAATCACGGCGCCCAGCAGGGTGGTCATCATGCCGGTTTTGCCAAACCCCTGAGCATTAATAAACGGGTTCATGCCCAAACCAATCATCACGGGAATGATTCCCGCCAAATAGATAAGCAGATATTGTTTGGCATGGAACACCGTTTCCGGACTGCCGCCAACCAAATAGAGGAACGGTTCATGAAACAAGTAAAACAACGCCGTAAGCGCGGCTCCCAGAAGAAGCAGAAACGTAAAGCTGACACCCATAATCCGGGCCGCCTTTTTATCGTCCCCCCGGCCCCGGGCAATGGCGCATAGCGGCGCGCCGCCGGTACCGCAGAGATTCGCGAAGGCGTTGATAATGTAGGTGATGGGCATAACCAAGCCAATGCCGGTAAAAGCGTCCCGGCCCACGGCGTCGATGTGGCCGATGAACGCCCGGTCCACTACGTTGTACAGCACTACCGTCAGCTGGGCCACCGTCAGAGGAATGGCCAGGGACAGAATATTTTTTGCGATGCTCCCTTGCGAAAAGTCGTTTTTCCTTATTGTTTCCAAGGTCTCTCCCCTCCCTTTTCTCTATTGTAGGCTATTTAGCGGGAAAAAGCAAGAGCACAGATACACAGGTCAAACAGGACCGGAACCGCACAGGGAAAGCAGCCCTGCCCGTAAGAAGGACAGGGCTGCTGTGCCGTTTACGCCCGAAGGCAATCCGTTCCATTCCTTAATAGGCCACGCCCCAGATAATATCGGTGGCGCACTCCTTGCCGCAGACAGGGCACTTGCCAGTGGTTCCAGGCTGTTCCAGGGGCATACACCGTGAGCTGACGCCAACCTTTTCCTTCATCGCCAGTTCGCATTCCCGGCTGCCGCACCATTTGGTGTGGACAAATCCGCCCTTGTTTCGCTCAATGATCTCCTTAACCTGCTCCCAGGTTTCAGCGGAGAAGGTATTATCGTCCAGATTCTTTTTCGCCATGGCGTACATATTGTCGTGAATCTCGTCCAGCAGCCTCAGTACGGCGCTCTCCAGCTGGGCCAGAGGGATAAAGGCTTTTTCCCCAGTGTCGCGGCGGGCGATGCAGCACTGCTCCTTCTCCATGTCTTTGGGCCCAAGCTCCACCCGGAGGGGGACGCCGCGCATTTCATACTCGGCAAACTTCCAGCCGGGGGCTTTGTCGCTGCTGTCCAGCTTAGTCCGGACGCCGGCCGCTTGCAGACGCTCCAACAGCTTTTGGGACGCCTCCAGAACGCCGGGCTTGTGTTGAGCCACGGGAATGACCACCGCCTGGACGGGGGCTACACGCGGGGGCAGGACCAGCCCGTTGTCGTCGCCGTGGGTCATGATGATGCCGCCGATGAGCCGGGTGCTGACGCCCCAGCTGGTTTGGTGGGGATAGTGGGGCTGATTGTCCGTCCCGGTGAAGGAGATGTCAAAGGCCTTCGCGAAGCCGTCGCCGAAGTAGTGGCTGGTTCCGGCCTGAAGGGCCTTGCGGTCATACATCATACATTCCACGCAGTAGGTGTCCTCCGCGCCGGAAAACTTTTCCTTATCGGTCTTCCGCCCCTTAGTGACGGGCATAGCCAGGTAGTCTTCACAGAAGCTGGCATAGAGGTTCAAGATGCGCACTGTCTCATCCATGGCTTCCTCGGCGGTGGCGTGCATGGTATGCCCCTCCTGCCAGAGGAATTCGCGGTGACGCAGGAAGGGCCTGCTGGTCTTTTCCCAGCGCAGAACGCTGCACCACTGGTTGTAGAGCTTGGGCAGGTCCCGATGGGAGTGGATGATATTTTTATAGTGCTCGCAGAAGAGGGTCTCGCTGGTGGGACGGATGCAGTAACGCTCCTCCAGCTTTTCCGCGCCGCCGTAGGTAACCCAGGCGCACTCGGGAGCGAAGCCCTCCACATGGTCCTTCTCCTTTTGCAGCAGGCTTTCGGGAATCAGCAAGGGCATGGCCACGTTTTCATGGCCGGTGGCCTTGAACTGCCGGTCCAGCTCCTTCTGCATGTTTTCCCAGATGGCGTAGCCATAAGGCCTGTAGATGAACATGCCTTTTATGCTGGAGTAATCAATGAGTTCCGCCTTTTTGCAGACGTCGGTAAACCACTGGGCGAAGTCAACGTCCCGCGCTGTGATGGCGTCTACCTGCCTTTTATCCTGTGCCATAATTGTAGCCTCCTGTTATATTTGTAAAAATTATGTGTCTTGTCTGCTGCGGACAAAACAATCTGGGTTTCCTAAACTACTATTCTATCTATATTCTGCCAGATTGTCAAGGATGTTAGGCAAAGCCGCTGGCGAAAGGCAGCCGTTACTATTAGTTTGCAGGGAGCAAGAACCAGTTAGCTTGCGACCAGCAAGCTAATTTTTATATGGAAATGGTTGATTATCTCAAAAAAGCCTTGATTTACGGGCATACAAGCAGGATTT
>CAMSIF010000148.1 GCA_947058885.1 uncultured Clostridia bacterium | reverse complement strand
GTTTGCCTAGTTGTTTTTGGGTACGCCAGCGCAAAAAAATTCCTGCGCAAAGACAATTCCTGACTCGTATATAAACGAAAAGACGTCCCCGGCCGCCTCATCGAAAGCGGACGGGGACATTGTATTTCGCAGAGCGGTTACTTCCTTTCCGGTTCCTTGTTTTGCTGCCGCCATTCCCGGGGCGGCAGACCGTAGAACCGCTTGAAGGCCTGGGAGAAATGAAGCTGGTTAGGATAGCCGCACCGGAAGGCGATGACCTTGATGGGGTCGTTAGTAGAGCTCATCAGTTCGGCGGCGGTGGTCAGCCGCAGCTTGATTAAAAATTCCTGGGGGGTACAGCCAATAACCTCCTTGAACCGGCGGCTGAAGTAGTTCCGGTTCAATTTGCAGAAGTCCGCCACCTCTTCCACGGTCAGATTGCGCTGGTAGTTCTGCCGGATATAGGATACAGCTTCCTGAATATAGAAATCCCGGGATTGTTTCCCGCCCTTCTCCTTTCGGGTAGAGGAGGATTCTATCAGCTGGTCCAGAAGCAGATAGAGCTGGCCAGTCAGGTGCAGCGGAGACGCTGAGGAGTGATCTGAAATATAGAGTATCTGGTCCCGCAGTTTCTCGCCCTGCGCGGTGTTCACAGGCTGGTAGATAGGCTGGCTGCGGCTCAGTCCGGCATTGGAGAGGCACTCCTCCGCCCGCAGGCCGTCGAACTCCACCCAGGCATATTTCCAGGGCTGGTCTTCGCTGGCAATGTAGGTGTTGATCTGCCCAGGGCAGATCAGAAAGCCCTGGTTTGCCACCAGGGCATACTCTCTGTCCCGTCCGTCTTCGGCGTTGGAGTACAGCGTGCCGCAGCCGCTGATGACGTAGTGAAACAGGTAGTGGTTGCGCACAGAAGGACCGAAGGAGTGAAGAGGCGAACACTCCTCCCAACCGTACTGGTAGAGCCTGAGATCAAGGAAGGTATCGTTGGTAAAGATGGAGAAAAAGTGTGCGCCCATTTTTTAGTCACTCGCTTCCCATATGGATTTTACTGGTGCATTTTACGTATTTTACCACAGATTTTCTCAATTTGCAAACCCAATGTGCCGGTTATGCAGACAAAAGAAAACCCGGGAGTTTAGACAACTCCTGGGTTTTTTGCCGTGGAGCTACTGGTGGGAATCGAACCCACAACCCCATCATTACGAGTGATGTGCTCTACCATTGAGCCACAGTAGCTTATACCAGACGCCTTGTCCCAAAGGACAGAGGAAATCTGTTTTACTCATGGACCTATTTAGTATAGCACATTTTTTCCCTCCCGTCAAGACTACTTTTCGGGCGTCCCTTTGGGGAAAGGCGTTGTTGGAGCATAACTTCGGCGGTTTCCACAAAAGTACGTTGATATGGTAAAAATCCTGTGCTATAATCAGATCAACAAACCGGAGTTTGACTTTATTATTGGGGGTAGGACATGAACATATGGCAATATTTTCGAAGCGTTGCAGTAACAAAACATATCGTCGCAATTTTATTTGTGTTTCGTCCCGGCCGGGGCGCAGATAGAGTAACTATGAGCTCTTGTACCGGCTGGGTCAAGCATATGGGAGGTTTTTTTGAAAGCAGAATATATAAATTTACCCTTGATGCGCAGCTGTCAAAGGTAGAGGTAGAGGTAATCCTATTGGATGCGAAAAAGGAACTGTTAATGAAATTGGACCCGCAGTCCCCTACGGGTAACATAGAGTTAGACGCAAAAAGCAGGTACTATTTACGCTGGAAATTTGAGGGCGCTACCGGTAAGTGTGAACTGCGTTGGTAGGTATAACTAGCCGGTTAAAGTAGGCTCTGCTACAGCTTTACAGGGTCCCAGGAGAAACGCTCTCCTGGGACCCTGCTTTAAATAAAAACTTATGCCATCAGCGCAGCGTACCGCTGGAGCATCACCGCGCACTCAGCACGGGTGACAGTCTCCTGGGGGGACAGATAGCCGCTGGCCCGTCCGCCCAGAATGCCCCGGCCTACCGCCCAGTTCATCATCTGAACGGCATCCTCGGAAATCTGGTCCTGGTCAGGGAAGGCAGTCAGATTCTCTTCCAGGGTAACGGCGTCCATACCGCTCTCCACAGCGGCGGAATAGAGCATCTGTACCAATACCTCCCGGGTGATGGGCGCGTCTTCTTTCACCACGAAAGTACCTGCGTTCAGGTTATTCAGGATGGCGGTCATATCCTCGAAGCTCACTGCGTCATGGGGAGCAAAAGTAGTCTCCGTTACGCCGCTCATGAGGCCGGCCTCGACCACGTAGGCCACAGCCTCCGTGTACCACTTCCCGGCGGGAACGTCGGTAAACGCCTTGGGGGTCTCGTCCGGCGTCTCAGAGGGGGTCTCGGTCTCTTCGCTGGTTCCGGCGTTGAGCGTCCAATGGCTCTCGCTGCCCGGGGTAATCTGCTTGCCTTCGGCGGTGAGGGCCTTGAAGTACTCGCCCATAATGTACGGCACGCTGCCGCCCACCTCGCCGAATTTTTCGCTGGTCTCGGCGCGCCAGATGACTTCCTCACTGGTGGCGGTGATACCGGTAGCCTCAAACCAGCCGTAGGTATCCGCAGAGGCGGTGGCGGAAATACGGTAGCTGTTGACAGCGGCGGTAAACTCCTGCTCGTCCGTAACGGGCTCGCCCTTGTAGGTCAGGTTCACCACCCGGCTTCCCTCGGGATTGCCCATATAGATGTCGTAGTCCACGCCGTAAATCTGGTCGGTGCCGAAGCCGGAACCGGTAATCGTGCCGTCCTCTTCCACGGTGTAGTCCTGCGTGACGCGCTCCAGCCAGGCTTTCACCTGCTTGCCGGTAATCTTAATCTTGTAAAGAAGGTTGTTGTCATAGCGGTAGATAGAATAGCAGTCCTTCAGGGAGACCTCGGCGGTCTCGCCGCCGTCCAGCAGCTGGCCTACGCAGAAATCGGAGGCGGCCACGGGCGCGGCGATGGAGAGGTCGGACTCCGCAGCCCAAATCTGCATTTTATGCACCAGGTCCATGGTATCGCTCTGGACGTGGAACAAATCCGTCACGTCGTCCCACTCGCCGGACAGGGTGCCAACCACCTCGTCTACAGCCGCCAGACCGTTATCGTAGAAGGGCTTCATGAGCTTCTCCAGCTCCGCGTCATTCTCGTAAGCGGCCAGCTCCAGGGCCTCGCTCCCGCCAATAGCGAAGGTACCGTCGCTGTTGAGGGTAATGGGGGTCTTGGTGAGGTTTTTGGTGCCGCCGTTGACAACGGGCACGTCCTCGCCGTCAGCATTCTTAAAGGTGTAGATGCCGGGGGTATGGTTGTGACCGGTAATCACCATGTCAATACCTGTGGTGTTCTCAATCAGGTGGTTGGCCTGGTCTTCGGGGTTGAACTCGGCCTTGCCAATGGCGACCGCGCCCTCGTCTCCCGCGCCCACAAGGCCCGTGCCTTCGCCGGAGTGGACGGAAACGACAACGATATCGCAGGCCTCGTCTTCCCGCATGACCTTCTGCCAGTAGTTGGTCCACTCATAGGCGTAGGTGCGCTGGCTGTTGCCCTCGTGGACAAAGTCGTGGCCCTCATAGTGGGTGGAGGGGTCCCAGTTGGGAACGTTCACGTTCTCAAAGCCCAGCACGCCGATTTTGAAGGTCTTTTCGCCCACAGTGAACTCACGAATGATGTAGGGGGTCTCGTCCACTTCCTGGGTCTCGGTGTTGACGTAGTTGGCGCAGAGAACCGTCACCGGGGAGCCGGTCTCGCCGTCCGGATCCTCCATGGTGCCGTAGATGTTCTCCTGAGCTTCCATCGTGAAGTTGAACTCGTGGTTGCCCATGACGAAGGCGTCATACCCGCAGTAGCGCAGGCA
>CAMSIF010000147.1 GCA_947058885.1 uncultured Clostridia bacterium | reverse complement strand
ATCCCAAGCGTATGCGGAAAATGGGGTGGGAAATTGATGACTGCATTGTCTATGACCCGGACAAGGTTGTAGAAATGACCAAAGCCCAGGCAGAAGAATACAAGCAGGAGTGCATAAAAAAGAAGAAATCCCGGAAAGTCGGTCAAGATTCTAAAACGTATAAATCACAACAGGAACTTGAAAAATTAGAGCAGCAAAAGAAAAAAGCCCGTTTGAGCCGGGATTTGGCTATTGTCGCCACACGACAGGCCAAACAGCAGACCACCACCGCCCTACAACAGAAAACAATCCTAGAAGCAGATATATCCGATTTGCAGGCCCGAGCCGACAGCTATCCCACCGATATGCAAATGCGGCTTGACGCGCTTTCCACTGCTGCCAACGAGTACCGCAATGCCGCAGCAGTAAACGAGGGCGGACCACTGATTACTTTCCTTAAAAAAATCAAGGTCAGCCGGACAAAAAAGGACGGCTCAACGGCCAAGATTTCTGTTTACGATTTGTGGGGAGAATACCGCCAAAAGCAGGAACAGCAACTAAACACCAAAGCCGTCCAAGCGCGTCAACAAGCAACAGAGGTCCAACGGCAACTTCCATCGTTTCAATCTACCGCCGCACAGTGCGGCAATCTATACGGGAAAGATTTTTAGTAGAGAGACACCCCGCCCTGTAATTATACAGAACGGGGTGCTCACTTCCCTGATTACGCCATAAAGGTAGTTAATAACAATCCAACGGTAAGAACTGCCGAAATTATCGCGGACGTTTTGATAACTACCGCCATTCGCTTTGTCAAACTGAACGTGTAAAAATCTGCGCCCCAGAACTTCATAAAAAGTTTAGAGCCGCGCTTGACCAGGAAAAGAATGACAAAGAAAAAAATCAAGAAGCAAACAACGAAGAAAAGAATCGCTTCCTTTAGAATTTCTACCATAGCCGTTACCTCTATATTTACGCCAAATTGGCATCAAAGATGTAGGTTGAAACCGCAATGACTTTTCCCTCAGGATTTGTGGACATCTGGAAATGAAGCTGTGTAACCCCCTGTACATTCACTGTACAGGTTTGGGGTACTTGACTGCCTGCCAAAGAAAATTCGGCAAGCAGCTTTTCGTTGTCTCCATAAACCGAGAGAGTAGCATCATGGTCGGAGTATGCCTGGAATGTCAAGGTGCTGTATTTCCCGCCAATATTGTAAAATCCGGAAACAGTCGGCGTTTTGCAATACTTCCCGGTAAACATCAGCGCCCAGTGGTCGGCTGTTACTCCACCAATCTCCATCGTTTTTTCGGCTGATTTCTGAACCTGCTCATAGTATCTGGTAATATCCTCGTTCCAGGACTGCCTTGCCTCACTTGTAAACGAATAAGGCTGGAATGATTCCAGTAAATCAACGCCAGTGGGTGAACTTGTATTACTGGTATCTGTTTTCCCCAGCAATACGGTCTGTGTAGCCTGATCCCAGTCCACTCCAACACCCAGAATATTGGAGATAGCCCGGACGGGAAGATAGGTGCTGCCATTGTAGGTGATGGGGTAGACGGTGTTTCCGCCTGCATCGGTCATGGTCTGCGCTTCGTTGTTGTACTTGATGGTAATGCCGGAGTTGAGATAGGCTTTGATTTCCTGGAGGGTGCTGGATGCGCTGGCTCCGATGGTGATGCCGCACACAACGGCCAGCGCAAGTGCGAGGGTGAGCATTGATTTTTTGATTTTCATAAAAAATCCTTCCCGCCGCATAATAGCGGCTATAATCTCAACGGTACTTGCCCTTGGGGGTGGTACTGCCATTCCCGGCCCCCGCAGGCGTTTTCCCGTCGAGACAACAAAAGCGGCGCAGGGTGAATAAGCCCTACACCGCTTAAAGCTACGCACACAACCCATTGATTTTCCCATTGATTATTGCCGGGGAAACCGTTATAATGGGCTTTGGGCGCAGAATAATTCTGCTGTGTGGGACTTGGGTTTAACTGGCTCTCCTGCATAGGGGCGTGGGGTGTTGGTAGCGCCCTACGCCCTGCCTTTATGCTCTTGTTATCTCGTGGGTCTATTTTACACTACCTTAGAACAAATTGCAATAGGTTGGTTTCCATGATTCGGCAAGTTCTGCTATGTCTCATTCATGAAAAATTTACACTTTAGTTCAGTGAAATCTGCTCGTTTATGAGGCAGTTCGGAAATGTCCAAAAGTAGACTTTTTCATAAAAATTTGCTATAATTACAGCAAATCCAGGAGAAGGGAAGTCTAATTATGGATACATTTGACGCTCGCCGTCCTGCTATCGCACCTCCCAAGCCGCAACAGACCTTACGTGCAATACCATTTTACGGCTCTTACATTGCTGGGGAGGTCAATCAATTTTTGTCGGACCTGTGCGAAAAATACCCAAGCGCGGAAATCGTCAGCGTTACACCCGCAGGTCCCGAAAACAATATCTTGATTATTTACCGGGTCCCCTACGTTCCGGCTGCAACCACATAACCACACCAGCGAGGCAAGGCATGGTCGCGCAGCGGCTATGCCTTGTTCGCTGGTGTCCGCAGGTGGGGCACGCTCCCACCTGTCCCGAACGGTCACGCCTTGCCCCTGGCCTTGCGTTGTAACTCGCCAGGTTTCTCGCCGCTGGCAGGCCAGATACACTTGATGCCGTCAGCCGCCCGGATAGCATTGTCATTTAATTGTCTTTGCCAAGCCCCCGCCCTGGGGGACCAGCGAAAACCATGGCTTCTTAAAGCAATTCGGGTGTCATTGTTTGGTTTGTTGTCAAACAGAATTTGCAAACGGTTTTCCTCCTGGTTGGCCTCCACTGTACCGCCGTCAAAGGTCCAACCCACGTAGCCAGCCTCGCGCTGCCGCGTCAACTGTTCAATGCGGACTTTTATGCGCCGCATTTCTGCGTTATTGTTAGACAACTGCCAAGTCGGGTAAGGACGGTCTTGGGTTTGCCAATTGCCCGCCATATCCGCTTTCAACTCTTCGATTGCCTCCGGTGTAAGGTCCGGGCAACCATCCAGGGTCTTATGCTTGCGATAGTAGGCGTTGATGGTTTTCATGCGCTCCTGCGCCGCCTGCCGCCTCTCCAGCTTCATTTGCAGCTTTTCAATAGCGTCCTCGTCGTCGGCGCTGATGCCGCCCATGCCAGTGCTGCGGATACGGTCAAGCAAGCCCTGAATGTACCGCCATTCCATCATATTACGGTCAGCAGCGGCGTTCTGCTTCTCCTTTTTCCGCACAGGGAAATTAGCTGGACCAGCAATCAGCATAGACGGCACACGGGCGGCAATCGCGTAGCCCTCATTCATGTTTTGTGCCAGTTTCCGGGCGTATAGGTCCAGGAGATGGTTGATTTTTTCGTGATACTCCGGGTCTGTGCGCCGCTTCTGCACCTCAGCCATTTCCGCTGCTTTGTCCACCATTGCATGATATTCTGCCGTTGCGCTACCGGCGCGATAGTCAGAAAAACTCATGGCTTCCTTTGCGCGGCGGGCCGCTTCCTCATTGATAGGGTAATACTGCGCTGGGCTGCTGGGGGGCTGTGTGTTTTTCTCCATGGTGTAATACTCCTTCCTGTCAGGGCAATTTGATTTCGCCCCTTTATCACAAACAAAACCGCGCGTCCGCTTGGACGCGAAAAAATGGGTGCTGACCAATTTGGCCAGCACCCATTTACGCATGAAATTTTACCCCTTAATCGCCTTGCTATTACCCCTAAAAATACCCCTGACGCAATGATACAAGGCGGAAACTATGGCCTGTACTGTACGGAAATAGTGATGTAGAATGGTATAAATCGTACTATTTTGGACACATTTCACTTGCAAGGAAGCGCGGCCTGCAATTCAAATCCCGTCACTCGGACCATGATAAGTTGACAGGCTACACCAAGGGGGTAGTCTGTCAACTTTTATATCGAA
>CAMSIF010000146.1 GCA_947058885.1 uncultured Clostridia bacterium | reverse complement strand
AGATATCTTAGTGTGACTGGAGTTCAGACGTGTGCTCTTCCGATCTGGCAGCTCTTCCTGCAAGGGCTCCCGCAGGCACGCCTCAGTGACCTCCATTTCATAGCACCGCCTGCGAAGCTGGAACCCGCCCGCCAGCAGTACCGGCACAATGGCATCCGTTGGCGGCGTCATAATCTGCAAGGGGCATGCGGCCTCCCTGCGCAGCAGAGAAAACAGTTCCCCCGGTGGGAAGTCCGTACCCAGCAGATGGAGGCGTATATAGCAGTTCTCCCCATGAAAGGGATTTCGATAGGTTTCCACCGTGGCAGCCGGTTTCCCTTTCCAACGGAATACCAGCTGCCCGTCTTCCTGTACGTTACACATCATTTTTCGCCGTCTTTCCGCCCAAAATCCAACAAACCGGGCCATATGATAAAACGTCCTGTCCGGCAGGCCGTAATCGCTAATGGCAGTTACAATATAACATAAAACCGCGAAAAAGGGAATCCTCTTCTAAACCGGCACAGCCTCCCAGTTTTTTAACGGAAGATTAACATTTTTTGTGATACACTAGCAACGTAGAAAAAGGAAACCGAATGACAGGAGTTGATTGCCCTGCGCCGTATAAACGCAAAACGTCCCTGGCAGGCAATTCTGCGGGACTGGCTGGTCACGCTGACGCTGCTGGCGGTCGGCTACTGCCTGAGCAGCCTGCTGCTGCTGGCCGAGCCCAGCGGAGGATTTGTATCTATGATTTTTGTGCTGATGGTGGTTCTGGCGGCCAGGCTGACCACCGGATACGCCTATGGCGTAGCGGCGTCCTTTGTCAGTGTGGTCTGCGTCAACTACGTGTTCACGTATCCTTATTGGGAATTCAATTTTACCATTGCCGGATATCCGCTGACATTCCTGACCATGCTGTCCGTATCTGTAATCGTCAGCGCACTGACAAGCCAAATTAAACGGCAGGAGCAGCTTCGCATGGAAACAGACCGGGAAGCTATGCGGGCGAACCTCCTGCGGGCGGTGAGCCACGACCTGCGCACCCCCCTGACGTCCATTGTAGGCTCCACCTCCGCCATTTTGGAGAACGAGGAGCGGCTGGACCCGGCCCGGAAAACCGCCCTGCTGCGGAGTGTCCACGACGAGGCCCAGTGGCTAATACGAATGGTAGAAAACCTGCTTTCTATTACAAGAATGAGTGGCCACGAGACCCAGCTGAATAAAGAGCTGGAAGCGGCGGAGGAGGTTCTCGCCAGCGTGGCGGACAAGTTCCAGCGGCGTTTTGGCGGTATTCAGCTGGAGCTGGCCGCGCCGGAGGAGCCCCTTTTTGTCCCCATGGACGCCATCCTGGTAGAGCAGGTCCTGATGAACCTCCTGGAAAACGCCGCCTACCACGGAAAAAGCTCCCGCATCCGCCTGTCCGCCGAACGTCAGGACACCGCCGCTGTGTTTACCGTGCAGGACAATGGGGGAGGTATCCCGGAGGACATTCTGCCCAATATCTTCAGCCACGCCCAGCGGAGCAGAGCCCATACGTCCGACGACCGCAGGAACATGGGAATCGGCCTTTCCGTGTGCAGCTCTATCGTCAAGGCCCACGGCGGCGCGATGTCCGCGGCAAACGCCCCGGAAGGCGGCGCGGTCTTCTGCTTTACCTTACCTATAGAGGAATACGTATTGGAGGAAAACGGATATGAAAATCAGGGACCGGATTCTCATTATTGAAGACGAGGCAAACATCAGCAGCTTTATCGCTACGATTCTGGAGGCCAACGACTACGACGCCCTGACCGCCCGTACCGGCAGCGAGGCTATTACCACCATCACCTCCCATTGTCCGGACGTTATTCTCCTGGACCTGGGACTGCCGGATATGGACGGGGGACGCATTATCAAATTTGTACGGGAGTGGTCCACCTGTCCCATTATCGTCGTATCCGCCCGGAACCATGAACGGGACAAGGTGGACGCCCTGGACGCCGGGGCGGACGACTACATCGTCAAGCCCTTCGGCACCTCGGAGCTGCTGGCCCGTATCCGGGCGGCCATCCGGCACACGCGCACGCATCTGCCCAACGGGGATATCGCCCAATCCGGACAATTCCGCGCCAAAGGGCTTGTCATTGACTACGATAAGCACCAAGTCCTGGTGGACGGCGAAAACGCGAAGCTTACGCAGAACGAATATAAGCTGGTATCCCTTCTGGGCAAGTATGCGGGCCGGGTGCTGACCTACGACTTCATCATCCGGCAGCTCTGGGGTCCAAAGGCTAAAAACGACAATCAAATCCTGCGGGTGAACATGGCGAACATCCGCAGGAAGATTGAGAAGAACCCGGCGCAGCCGGAATATATTTTTACGGAAATCGGCGTAGGTTACCGGATGGTGGACCCGGATTAATAGGGCAGCGATCTCTCTCCAGCCAGGAAGTCCAGGACCTTCTGCCTGTCCGCCTCGCTTTCGATGGGGGCGGGCTGCCAGTTGTTAGTCTGATCCGTATAGACATAGCAGGGGATAAAGGAAGCTTCCTCTTTTATCACTTCACCCTGATCGACAGTCAGCAGCATTTTATAGATAATGGTTCTGTTTTCTGGACGGTTGTGGCCTCCATAGCAGAAATTGCCCAGGGAGTAAATAATATTGACGCCATTATAGATTTCTGTAGGCTGTAAGACATGGGGATGGTTGCCCAGAACCAGGTCCGCTCCCGCATCCACCAGCTTATGGGAGGCCCGGACCCGCCAGTCCTCTGGCTTGTGGACGCTTTCCGCTCCTCCATGGTAGAAAACAATCTGATAATCGGACTTCTCCGACGCCGCTTTAACGCGCCGGACGATGTCCGAAGCCTGCGCCTCGTTCCAGAGGCCGTGACAGACGACGGCAATCACAAAGCCGTTTTTCTCCAAATAGATGGTCTTATCGTTGGTACCATAGTCGAGGCCCGCATCCTTCACTGCGGCGATGGTGTCCGCCCTGCCCTGAGAACCGTAGTCTCCGGTATGGTTGTTGGCTAATGACACCGCCTCCACGCTGCCGGCCGTCAGGATGTTTGCGTTAGAGGCCGGGCCTTTGAACCAGAAAGCTCTGGGAACGCCCTTATTCACCTCGGCCAATTTCCGGTCCGTCAGGACGTTTTCCAGATTCACAATGGTAAAATCGTCAGCGGAGAAAATATCATAGACCTTTTCAAAAAAGTAAGAGGGGTCTTTATGAGCCGCATACCAGCTGAAAGAGCCGTTGTAATATCCCCCCTTATGTGTAGCCAGCATACAGTCGCCCACGACCGAGAGGTCTATTGTAAAAGAAGTATCCTCCGGCTCCTCCGATTCCTCATTATCCTCCTCCACCGGCGCGACGTAGCCGGGTTCCAGCCAATCCGGCGGTTCGGCCTCGCTGTGAACTCCCATGCCGGGCCCTGCGGCGGCGCACATTACCGCAGCCAATAGTATGGATACCAAATTCATAAATATCAGACCTTTCTTTCATTCGCTGGAACGGGTCTTTCTATTATACCACATTTTACCAGATAAAACAACTTTCATTTGGCAGGCGTTAATATTTGCTGAATGGGAAAATCAAATTGCACATGCTTTGCCGGAGGAACTAAAAGGCAGTTTACCGACGATTGAAGAAATTGAACGCGAAAATATCCGAGTCCAAACCATGGAGGGGCGTATCCGGGAGGCCAGAGAGGGACTCTGGAATGGCGGTTTTGCGCCTTGTAGGTGGTAAGCTGGAAGTCAATGAAGAAGAAGCGGAGGCAATCCGGGTCATTTTCCAGCAGTACGCCACCACCGATGCCGGTGCGAACGGCATTGCAAAGTATCTGGAAAACCATGGCATTCATGGGGAATGGGACGCGGGCGTTTGCCGTTGCCGCAGAACAGGCGCAGCGGGGCAACCCCTTGAAAACCGCCGAGCAGACCACAGAGCAGAACGGGAACATGATTGACGGTA
>CAMSIF010000145.1 GCA_947058885.1 uncultured Clostridia bacterium | reverse complement strand
GGCAAAAGTACCCAAAAACCGCCAGCCCGTAGGGCTGGACCTCTACCCCGTCGCGCTTCACGCGCTCAGGGGAAGTTTTATTGTTTCGCTACGAATCGTAAGGCCTGTCCTTTCTGCGCCAGTTCCCTGGGCCGTCAGCAGGCGAAGCCTCTGCGGGGTATGCGGAACAGTAGATTTCCTCTGGGTGCTATTTGTGAACCAATTAAATGCTAACCTAAATATTGTGTTCCGTTTCAGTGCGGATGAAATGCGATGCCTAACCAAACAACGGTCTCGCCTTGGGCGGACCCTCCTGCTCCGGCAAGTCAAAATACTTCTTTTGCAGCCTCATAGACAGAAGCCCTGGAACTTTCCCCTCCAACTCCGCCGCAACCCGTTCCTCCACGCTCGTCATCCAAACTGGCAGACCGCTGAGCTCACTCAACTTCTCCATATAAGGAACCGCCGCTAAAACAGTTTCCGGCGTAGTTTCATCCGCCAAATTAGCGTTATTGACAATTGCGGTAAAAGGCAATCCTCCCGCCGACTCAATCTCCCGCATTACCTCCAACGCCTCCTCCGGCGTTCTGGTCAACGGTCGGTATGGATTTGCCACAAACGCCATCCGGTAGTCGTTCTCCTCCAGGATAAACGGCGTATACCGCCCCAAAGCATACGCGCCCCGGTCGTCCCCGCCGATATCCATAACCGCAAAAAGCTCCTTATCCTGCACCAACCGATACGCCTCGGCAGGTAGCGCAGGCAAATCTACATTGGAGTTAGCAAACTGAGGCGAAATAAGGTCTATCCCCGCCTCCGACAACTCCGCATAGCTGTCCTTCGTGCGGAAGTAGGGATTCACAATATCCAAATCCGCAATAGCCGTTTTTCTCCCCTCGCGTGCCAACAAAAGGGCATAATTTACCGCGATATTCGTTTTTCCGGACCCATAATGTCCGGCAAAAAGGGTAATACGTTTATGGTCCATAGAAATCCTTTCATGGGAGCGCAAAATTAAAGTTTATTCCTCATTATTTTCCCGCTGACAGTCTTCGGCAGCTCATCCTTAAAAACCACAATTCTCGGATATTTATATGGCGCGGTATGTTTTTTCACATAATTCTGAATTTCCTTCTTCAGTTCTTCAGTTCCCTCCTTGCCCGGAACCAAAACAATACTCGCCTTCACCACCTGTCCCCGCACCTCATCCGGCGCGGCGGACACGCCGCACTCCAACACATACGGCAGTTCCATAATCACGCTCTCAATCTCAAACGGCCCTATCCGGTACCCAGAAGACTTTATCAAATCATCTACCCGGCCCACATACCAATAATAACCGTCCTCATCCCGCCATGCAGTATCGCCAGTATGATATATCCCGTCGTGCCACGCGGCGTCGGTACCATCCTCGTTCCTGTAGTACCCCCGAAACAGCCCGCATATATCCGTCTTCTCCGCCCGTATAACAATCTCGCCAGCCTGTCCATCCGGTACGCTGTTCCCTTCCGAATCTACCAAGTCTACCGGATACAGCGGCACAGGCTTGCCCATTGAACCAACCTTGGGCGTCATACCCACCAAATTGCCAATCATCACCGTAGTCTCGCTCTGTCCAAAACCCTCCATCAAACTCAGTCCCGTAGCCTTCTGAAACTGATGGAATACTTCCGGATTTAACGCCTCCCCAGCAATTGTCGCGTGCTGAATACTACTCAAATCATAGTGGCTCAAATCCTGCTTAATCAGCATTCGATACATAGTAGGCGGCGCACAGAAAGTAGTTATATGGTGCTTTGCAAACATCGGCAAAATATCCGCCGCGTCAAACCGGTCAAAATCATAGACAAAGATTGCCGCCTCATTCAGCCACTGCCCATACAGCTTACCCCACATGCTCTTTGCCCAGCCCGTATCGCTAATCGTCAAATGTAGCCCCTCCGGGTCCACACAATGCCAATACTTCGCCGTAACAAAATGCCCCAACGGATACTTGAAGCACTGTACCGCCGCCTTGGGAAAACCGGTAGTCCCGCTGGTAAAGAACATCAGCATCGGGTCCTCACCGCAGGGCGCGTCCTTCTCCCGGACAAACTCATCCGCAAACAACCGGAACTCATGATCAAAATCGTGCCAGCCCTCCCGACACCCGTCCACCATAATCTTTATCATCCCCGGAAACTTCGCCGCCGCCCGTTCCGCCTGCCAGGAAACCTCTCCATGAGACGTACACACTACAGCGGAAATCCCCGCCGCCTCATATCGGTACTCCAAATCGTGCTCCATCATCTGATTCGAAGCCAGCAGAGCCACAGCCCCCAGCTTATGCAGCCCCAGAATCGCAAACCAAAACTGATAATGCCGCCTTAAAATCAGCAGTACTCTATCGCCCCGCTTGATGCCCAGCGACTGAAAATAGTTCGCCGCCCGGCTGGAATACCGCGACATATCCTGAAACGTAAAATACCGTTCCGCCCGATTCCTATCCACATGAAGCATAGCCAGCTTCTCCGGCTTCCGCCGGGCCAGACCATCCACCACGTCAAAGGCAAAGTTAAAGGAATCCGCCCCCTTAAAGGAAATCTTGCGCAGTGCGCCGTCAGGCCCTTCCTCTACGTCAATAAACTTCTCCCAAATCTGAGGCGTTCTCTGCTCCGGACCCGCTCTGCGCTCCAGCTTTTTCTCCTGAACAGGTGCGGGCAGAACCTCCTCAGAACCGTTCAGCACAATTGCGTAGAAAACGCAGTCCTTACCGCCGGTAGCAATCATTCCATGAGATGCGGTGGAATTGTAATAAATAATATCCCCCGGATTCAAAATCTCAATATGCTCGCCTACCTGAACCTTCAGCTGGCCGGAAAGAACAATATCGCACTCCTGCCCTTCATGGGTTGTACACTCAATAGGCCGCAGCTGAGCCTCATCGCTGTATTCCGCCACTACGTACAGCGGCTCGGCCACTCTTTTCTTAAACCGCGCGGCCATGTTATAGTAAGTCATACCGTGGGCCTGCTCAATATGCTGGCCCTCCCCCACCCGGGTAAGGGTGTAGTTGCTCAGCCTCGGACTTGCGCCCTCGATAATATCCGTCACATCCACCCCAAAGGCCTGAGCGCAGCGGTAAATAAAGGCGAAATTCAGATCGCTCTCCCCAGCCTCGCACTGACGGTACTCCTCCAGCTCTACGCCGGTAAGCCGCGCCATCTCCTCCTGGGAGAGGCCCACAATCTCCCGCAGGTCCTGAATCCGCTGAGCCATCTCGCGCAGCTTAACGTCTAACGTGCTGGCAGCGTGCTGTTTCATAAGGTTCTCCTCCTTTTGCGTTCCTCAGGGCAAAAGAAAACTCGCCCCAAAGATACAGTAATCTTTGAGACGAGTATAAATATACCCGCGGTACCACTCAAATTGCGCCCCAGAGGACGCCCCTCATTGGACTCCAACAAGCCCTATGCCCTGACGCGGCAGTCACGAGAAGGTTCTACTCCCAGGTAAGCCCAGTTTCTTCCTTCCAACTCGGGAGCTACAAGCTCTCGGTTCTGTTTTCCCGGCTCGCACCAACCGCCGGTTCTCTGAAAAACATCGCCGGAACCCTCTCCGTCACAGTTTTTACGCGCGGCCCCTGGCCGCTGTTCAATTGCAGTACCATATTACCATATCACAACCGAAAAGGTCAAGAGGAAATTTTATATTTTTACTCCCGGTTTTCCAGTCTCCCAATTATAACTTATTACGCATAATTTTCCCGCTGATGGTCTTCGGCAATTCGTCCTTAAATACGACTATCCGGGGATATTTATACGGCGCGGTGTGTTTTTTTACATAATCCTGAATCTCCTTTTTCAGCGCGTCCGTTCCCTCCGTACCCGGCACCAGCACCACGCTGGCCTTCACCACCTGCCCGCGAAGTTCGTCCGGCGCGGCGGACACGCCGCATTCCAGCACATACGGCAATTCCATAATCA
>CAMSIF010000144.1 GCA_947058885.1 uncultured Clostridia bacterium | reverse complement strand
CCCCAGCGTTGTTGACCTCAACCGTCCTGTGGACGCCTTGGGCCAGACCTGGCAATGCGCCTATGTGGAACTGGGAAATCCTGGTCTTCCCCACGCCGTAGTTCCTTATCCTGGTCTGACCCACAAGAACCAATCGGAATTGACAGCCCTTGGCCGTGCCCTGCGCCGCGCCCCTGCCTTCCCAAAAGGAGCAAACGTCAATTTTTATGACGTTGCCAGCCCGCAGCGTATCATAGAACTGACCTACGAGCGCGGTGTGGAGGACTTCACCTACGCCTGCGGCACTGGTTCCGGCTCCACCGTTCTGGCCCTCACCCTGTTGGGCAAGGTCTCTGGAAAAGACGTGGAGGTATCCGTTCCCGGCGGCACACTTCGGGTAGACGTTGACCAGAACGGTGATGCTATTCAGAATATCTGGCTGACTGGTCCCACCAATTTCGTCTGTGAAGGCGCGGTGCTGGACGAGGACTTATAAGGCATACATTCTTTTCTTGTGAACAAGAAAAGAATCAAAAGAAAACTTTTTGCGCAAAACTTCGTTTTGCTTCTGTGTTGATTAGGAGGTCACTATGCTGAATAAAAAATCCATTGTCCATAATTACGCTTTCCTCGCCATCATGTTCTGTGCCATGATACTCGGCTGTATCACCGGCTGGCTCTGGCCCGGCGCAACCATCCTCAAACCCATCGGCACGGTATTTATCAACCTCATGTTCTGCATCGTAGTTCCTCTGGTTTTCGCCTCGATTTCCAGCGCCGTTGCCAACATGCAGAGCCGCAGGCGTGCCGGTAAAATCATGGGCGTCACCATTGGCGTCTTTGTTATCACCGGCGCCATTGCCGCCGTTATTATGTACGTCCTTATGCGCCTCTTCCCTCCCGTCCTGGTCCCCTGGACGGAAATTCCCGCCGAAGAAGTGGGCGAACACGCCACAATGGCCCAGCTGATTGTCAATTTCTTCACAGCCGAGGATTTCGTCAGCCTCCTCAGCCGCCGGGCCATGCTGCCGCTAATTGTTTTCTCTATTCTCTTCGGCTTCGGTGTAAACCTTAACGGCGGCCGCGAAACCCCTGTCGGCAAATTTCTCGAAGACCTCTCCAGCGTCATGCTGAAGGTCATCCGAATTGTCACATACTACGCCCCCATCGCCTTTTTTGGTATTTTTGCGGACCTGGTTGCCACTTACAGCTCCCAGATTATCGTCAACTACGGACGCGCTATGCTGGTTTACTACCCCCTATGCTTTATTTATATTATCGTCGCTTTTCCCCTCTTCGCATGGTTTGGCGGCGGCAGAAAAGGCCCCGGCGTCATGTTCTCCCATATTCTGAAACCCGCTGTCGTCTCCCTGGGCACATGCTCCTCTGTAGCCACCATCCCCACCAACATGGAGGAAGCGGAAGCCACTGGCATTTCCAAGGATGTCAGCGATATGGTACTCCCGCTGGGAGCCACCATGCACATGGACGGTTCCTGCTTCTCCTGCGTGCTGAAGATCGCCTTTGTCATGGGCGTGTTCGGCATCCCCTTTGAGGGCGTAGGAATGCTGATAAAAGTGGTTCTTGTGGCGGTGTTGTCCTCCGTTGGCATGAGTGGTGTACCCGGCGGCGGATACATTGGAGAATATATCATCTGCTCTATTTTCTTCCCCAACCAGATGGAAATGGCATTTCCCATTTTGGTTGCCATCGGTAATCTGGTAGACCCTCCCGCAACCATGATTAACGCCGCCGGGGACTATGTAGTCTCCTACATTGTCTCCCGTTTCACGGACGGCAAAGACTGGCTGGACAAAGCCCTTGCCAGGCAGTCCGGCAGCTGCCAATAACTGCGCTGACCGCCAACCGGCGGGGCTTCGTGCCCTGCCGGTTTACTGTCTCCAAGGAGATTCCGCCTCCCTTCTGATAGAGAAAATCCTGTCAAATTGTGAAAGATAGCCGTTGACCTTGGCCCCAAATTATACTAAAATGGGGTCAGGCTACAATTATTTTATAAAGAGAGACAGGGTGGAGAATTATGAGAGAAAATTTTGAGAAACGCTACGCTGCCGCTCGCCGGAAGGTCATTGCCCGGCGTTACCACCGCATGAACCCCCGCCAGCAGGAGGGCGTTCTGACAACCGAGGGCCCGCTGCTGCTGCTGGCCGGGGCGGGCAGCGGCAAAACAACCGTACTCATCAACCGGGTGGACAACCTCCTCACTTTCGGACGCGGCAGCGACACCTGCGAGGTCCCCGCTGAGGCTGTGGAGGAGGATCTGGCGTTTCTGGAGAATTTCCCGGAGGAGCCTTCCCCGGAGGACTGGCGGCGCGCCAGAACCCTCTGCGCTGTTGACCCGGCGGTTCCCTGGTCCGTCATCGCCATCACCTTTACCAACAAGGCCGCCGGTGAACTGAAAGAACGTCTTGAGCGGATGTGCGGACCCGCCGCCAAGGATATCTGGGCCGCCACCTTCCACTCCGCCTGCATCCGGATTCTGCGCCGGGACATTGAACGCCTGGGCGCGGGCTTCAACAGCAGCTTTACCATTTATGACAGCGACGACAGCAAACGGGTTATCCGCGACGTAGTAAAGGCCCTCAGCCTGGACGAAAAGGAGTTCGCCCCCCGCTCCGTGCTGCCCATTATCAGCAACGCCAAGGACAAAGACCTTTCCCCCGAGGCGTTCGCCCAGGAGTGCAAATCCTCCCGCGACTGGCGGATGCCCCGTATTGCCGAGATTTACGCCGGATACGACCGCCGCCTCCGGGAGGCCAACGCTCTTGATTTTGACGATATTATCCTTCACACCGTCCACTTGCTCCAAAAGGACGAGGAGGTCCGGGACTACTACCAGCGCAAATTCCGTTACGTACTCATCGACGAGTACCAGGATACCAATCATCTCCAATATCTGCTGGCCCGCCTTTTGGCGGGTGGTTACGAAAACATCTGCGTAGTAGGTGACGACGACCAGTCCATCTACCGTTTCCGCGGCGCGAACATCGAAAATATTCTGAACTTTGAACAGCAATACGCCGCCTGCCGCACCATTCGTCTGGAGCAGAACTACCGCTCCACCCAAAGTATCCTGGATGCCGCCAACACCGTCATCCGCAACAACACTAGCCGCAAAGGAAAAACCCTCTGGACCGAAAGCGGCGCAGGGGAAAGAGTGTTGGTTAAGACGGTCCAGAGCGAGAGCGACGAGGCCAACTTCGTTGCCGGCAAGATTCTGGAGGACTACGCCCGCGCCGGTTCCTGGAAAGGCAGCGCCGTCCTCTACCGGATGAACGCCCAGTCCAACGCCTTGGAAATGGCCCTCAAACGCAACGGCATTCCCTATAAAGTCTACGGCGGCATGAAATTCTTTGACCGGGCTGAAATCCGGGATATGCTGGCCTATCTCTGCGTTATCAACAACCCTTCGGATGACCTGCGTCTGCGCCGCGTTGTCAACACCCCCGCCCGGGGCATTGGCGGCGTAACCCTGGACCGGGTAGTACAGCTGGCCGCTCAGGACGGAGCCAGCATGTTTGAAATCATGCGTCACTCTTCGGAAAACCCGGCCTTAAAGGCTGGCGCGCCAAAGCTCCAAGCCTTTACCTCCATGATTTCGGAGCTGCGGTCCCTGGAGAAAAATCTCGACCTGCCGGAGCTCTATGACGCGGTATGTGAGAAAACCGGGTATGTAAAGGCCCTGGAAGAGAAAAAGGATATGGAGAGCCGGGGCCGCCTGGAAAACGTGAAGGAATTGCGCTCCAGCATTGTCAGTTTTCTGGAGAGCGGCCCGGACGACCCGTCTCTGGCGGGTTTCCTGGACAGCGTTGCCCTCTACACGGACCTGGACGACGCCGAAGACAGTGATAACTGTGTTTCCCTCATGACCATGCACAGCGCCAAGGGGCTGGAGTTCCCCTATGTATATGTTGTGGGAATGGAAGAGGGGGTATTCCCCGGTA
>CAMSIF010000143.1 GCA_947058885.1 uncultured Clostridia bacterium | reverse complement strand
GACGCGCCAACCAGCTCCAGCAGTACGCTATTGGGGTGTGCGTCCCGGAGATCCTGCCAGTCAAACATGAATTTGAGTCCCCGGTCAGCGGCAATATCGAAGCTCTGGGGGATGTCGAGATCATCGGGGGGCATACCCAGCAGGCCCGCTACCAGAGCCTTGTCTGTGCCGTGGCCCACGCCGGTCTCGGCAAAGGAACCGTGGAGGTGGATGGACGCTTTGACGGGTTCGTCTCCCAAAAGAGTGCGGGCCATACGTCCGATACGCACAGCCCCGGCGGTGTGGGAGCTGGAGGGCCCTACCATAATGGGGCCCATGATGTCAAAAATATCTATCATGATCGGCTTCCTTTCTGGCTTAATGGAACTATGATAGCAATAACCGGCGGATTAGTCAACGGGGACGGCAGGAATTTTGCCGAACTTTTTCCCCATTTTACAAAATCTCTTGGAGAAGGTCCGCCGCACATGTCGTTGACAAAAGCATGGGGACCTGTTAAAATTTCAAGTACTCAAGGCGCGATACAGGGAACAAATTCCAGAAAGGGGACTATAGAATGAAGGTACTCATATTAGGCGGCGTGGCGGCGGGAACCAAGGTGGCGGCGAAGCTCAAACGGGCGGACCGCAGCTGCGAGGTAACAGTCCTTACCAAGGGCCGGGACATTTCCTACGCCGGATGCGGTCTTCCCTACTATGTGGGGGACGTTATTCACCAACAGAGCGAGTTGATTGTCAACACGCCGGAAAAGTTTGCCAAGCTTACCGGGGCGGAGGTGCTGACCCAGATGGAGGCCGTCGCGGTGAGGGCGGCGGAACACAAGGTGGAGGCGCGGGACCTGCGAAGCGGCGAGGTGAAGGAGTATGGCTACGACAAGCTGGTCATCGCCACGGGAGCTTCGCCCTTTGTGCCGCAGATTCCGGGATTGGACCTGAAAAACGTATTTGTTATGCGCACACCGGAGGACGCTGTGGCGCTTCGCGCGGCGGTGGAAGCGGGGGAGGTTAAGCGCGCGGTTGTGGCTGGCGGCGGGTTTATCGGCCTGGAGGTGGCGGAGAATCTGGCCGCCAGGGGCGTGAAGACCAGCGTTATTGATTTTGCCCCGCACGTGCTGCCCAATTTCCTGGACCCGGAGCTCAGCGAGTATGTGGAAAACAAGATGGCGGACGCGGGGATTATGCCCATGACCGGCGTGGCCCTGGAGGGCGTTGAGGGGGACAGCAAAGTAGAAAAGGTCCTTACCAGCAAGCGGGCCATGAAGGCGGACGCGCTGGTTCTCGCGATTGGTATCCGGCCCAACACGGCGTTTCTGGAGGGGACCGGGATTGAGATGTTCAAGGGCGCCGTCTTAACCGACCAGCACATGCGTACCAATGTGGCGGACATTTACGCGGCGGGGGACTGCGCCATGGTTACCAACCGGCAGACAGGGAAGCCCGCGTGGTCGCCCATGGGTTCTACGGCCAACATCTCCGGACGGATTCTGGCGCAGAATCTGGCAGGGAAGGAGCTGGCGTATCCGGGCGTTCTGGGGACGGGCGTCGCCAAGCTGCCTGGCGGGCTGAACGTGGGCCGTACGGGTCTGACGGAGACGGCCGCCAAAGCGGAGGGGCTGGACGTAATCTCTGTTCTGGCGGTGGTGGACGACAAGGCGCATTACTATCCTGGGGCTGGTTCGTTCATTGTGAAGCTCACCGCTGAAAAAGGGACCCGGAAGCTGTTGGGGGTGCAGACGCTGGGACCGGGAGCGGTGGATAAAATAACGGATATTGGCGTGACGGCCATCTCTCTGGGGGCCACGGTGGACCAGCTGGCCGCGCTGGACTTTGCTTACGCCCCGCCGTTTTCTACCGCTATCCATCCGTTTGCGCACAGCGTCAACGTGCTGCTCAATAAGCTGGACGGCGAGTTGGACAGCGTTACTCCGGCGGAATACGCGGCGGGCGCGGCAGAGGGATATGAAATTATCGACTGTGCGCAGGTCCCTTCGTTGGAGGGAAGGAAGTTTTTGGACTTGGCCGCCATAACGGGAGAAGTCAGCGGTTTGGGTAAGGAGGAACCGGTGCTGCTGGTTTGCACTAAGGGACGGCGGGCTTATCTTTGCCAGAATCGTTTGAAATACTATGGCTATACTAACACCAAGGTGTTAGAGGGCGGCGTTACCTTCACGGAAATTGAAGAGGAGTAACGAGCACAATGTTATAAGAATGGAAACCAGTAGACTTATATTGAGAAAGTTTGAAGAAAACGATATAGAAGCAATATACCTGCTTTTCTCAGACACAGAGGTAAATACGTTTTTGCCATGGTATCCTATAAAGGATATGGGGGAAGCTAAGATTTTTTTTGAAAAGCGGTTAAAAGATAAGAAGTATTGTTTTGCAATCTGCCTAAATGATGATTACCCTATCGGCTATGTACATGCGGAAGATGACGGCAGCCATGACTTTGGATACGCACTCCGTAAAGAATACTGGCGTCAGGGAATTGTCAGTGAGGCAAGTATTGCTGTTATCGGACTGCTAAAAAAAGACGGGATTCCTTATATTACGGCGACGCACGACAAAAACAATCCCAGAAGCGGGGCTGTTATGAAGCGAATTGGCATGAAATATTGCTATTCTTATAAGGAGCAGTGGCAGCCCAAGGACTTTCCAGTGATATTCCGAATGTATCAGTTAAACTTTGACGAACAAAAAAATAGGGTATATCAAAAATACTGGAATCTATATGATGAGCATTTTATTGAAGCAGATATATAACTCCCTAATTTGGATACAAGCGATATAGACTCAAATGGGAATTGGACAAAATGTTTAAAGTTCTTTTTGATTCTTTTTCTTTCAAGAAAAAGAATGATTACCGAAAAAATCCAGGAGGAAGCAATCAATGGCAACACTAACAGTCAGTCCCGCCGACGAGAAGCGGGTAAAAGCGCTGGGATTTCTCAGCAATAAGGGCACAGACAACTTCTCTGGCCGCATCATCACCGTCAACGGCAAAATCACCGCTGAACAGCACCGCCGTATAGCGGAGGCCGCCGAAAAGTTTGGTAACGGCAACATTACCTTTACCACCCGTTTGACGATTGAGGTCCAAGGCATTCCCTACGATAAAATCGAAGATTTCCGGGCCTATATCCGGGAGGCGGGGCTGGAAACGGGCGGAACAGGTTCTCTGGTGCGTCCGGTGGTGGCCTGCAAAGGGACTACCTGCCAGTACGGCCTGCTGGATTCCTTCGGCATTGCGGAGGAGATACACAAGCGGTTTTACGAGGGGTACCATACGGTAAAGCTGCCCCACAAGTTCAAAATCGCCGTAGGCGGCTGTCCCAACAATTGCGTCAAGCCGGACCTCAACGACCTGGGCATTGTAGGCCAGCGTATCCCTCAGCTGGAGGAAGACGAATGCAATGGGTGCAAAAAATGTTCTGTAGAGAAAGCCTGTCCTATGGGCGCGGCGCAGATGGTGGACGGTCTGCTGGAAATTGATCAGGACACCTGCAACAACTGCGGCCGCTGCGTGGGTCAGTGCCACTTTGACGCTCTCAGCGAGGGGACCTACGGCTACAAAATCTATATCGGCGGACGCTGGGGCAAAAAGACTGCTCACGGTCTGCCTCTCAGCAAGATTTTCACCGATAAGGAAGAGGCCATGAACGTTATCGAAAAGGCGATTCTCCTTTTCCGCGAGCAGGGCAAGACCGGCGAACGCTTCGCGAAAACCATTGAACGCCTGGGCTTCGAGAACGTGGAAGCCCAACTGCTGGCGGATGATCTGCTGGAGCGTAAACAGCAGATTATCGACGCGGAGCTCCATCTGAGCGGCGGAGCGACCTGCTGAAAGCCCACAGCCCAAGGTGCAGATACAACAGATACAGATATAAGAAACGGGGTCCGCGCTGTCCGGCGAGATCGGAAGAGCACACGTCTGAACTCCAGT
>CAMSIF010000142.1 GCA_947058885.1 uncultured Clostridia bacterium | reverse complement strand
GATATCTTAGTGTGACTGGAGTTCAGACGTGTGCTCTTCCGATCTACTGCTGCTCCTTTGACTGCAAATATTGCGTCAACCGGCGCTCCAACGATACCCGCAGAGCCGTTTTCACCCCCGAGGAGCTGGCGGATTTGACGATCCAATTCTACCGCCGGAATTATATCGAAGGACTTTTCTTGTCCTCCGGCGTATTGGTCAGTCCCGACTACACCACAGAACGCATGATTCATTGCCTGAACCTGCTGCGCAATCACTACCGGTTCAACGGCTATATACACGCCAAAGCGATACCGGGCGCGTCACCGGAACTGGTGACGCGGTTGGGAATGCTGGCGGACCGGCTGAGTGTGAACGTGGAGCTGCCGTCGGAGCAGGGGCTGAATACGCTGGCTCCCAACAAGACCCGGAAGTCCATTTTCCGGCCTATGGGACTCATTAAAAACAACCTTTTGGAAAATAAGGAAGCTCTGGCGAAGTACCGCCATGCTCCTCGATTTGCTCCAGCCGGACAGAGCACCCAAATGATTATTGGGGCTACCCCGGATTCTGACCGGCATATTTTGTCCTTAACGCAGTCCTTATATGATAAATACCGGCTTAAGCGGGTGTTTTACTCCGCCTATGTGCCGGTAGTGGAAAATACGCTTCTGCCCTCTATCGATACAAAGCCTCCCCTCCTGCGGGAGCACCGGCTGTATCAAGCGGACTGGCTCCTGCGGTTTTACGGATTCCGGGCAGAGGAGCTTTTAGACGAGGACAGTCCGAATTTTAATCCGCTGGTAGACCCCAAATGCAGCTGGGCGCTTCGCCATCCGGAATTTTTTCCGGTGGAGGTAAACACAGCCAGCCGTGAGGAACTGCTGCGGGTGCCAGGGGTGGGCACGGTGTCGGTACAGCGGATTTTGTATGCCCGGCGGGCCCGGCGGTTGGAACACAGCGATTTGAGGAAAATGGGGGTTGTGCTGAAGAGAGCGCAGTACTTTATTACTTGTAAAGGAAAAATTTTGGATGGGTTGAAGCTTCAGCAGGACAGCATTTTGCGAAATTTAATTGCGGCGGAGCGGGCGGCCCTTCCAGCAGCGGAGATAGAGCAGCTGAGCTTATTTGATCAGGTGGGATAGGGGTCCGAAATGGAAAAAGGAAATTTTGAGCGGATTTTAGGACGCTGCGGCTTTTTGCTGCGGAAACGACAGAGCTGACCGCGTGAAGGAGGGGCGGAATATGGAATCCGTTTACCGCTATGATGGAACTTTTGAGGGCTTTCTCTGCTGTGTATTTGACAGCTACGTTTATAAAGAAACTCCCGCCCAATTTCAGGACGGGGACTATCAATTGCAGTCGCTTTTTCCTGTCAGACAGATAGAGACCGATTCGGATCACGCGCGGCGCGTGCTGGCAAGCCTGCGAAAGATTGACCCATATGCTAAGGAATTGGTCTCAAAAGGATTTTTGACATGCGCGCCGGAAAAAGAGAGGATAATTTATCGTTTTATTCAAGCGTTGTACCGTGAGGGAAGACCTCTGCTGCGGCAGTTGAGTCATGAAGCGGTTTTACCGCTCATGAAGGCTGTGCGGCATTTGGACGGCGAGGTGCATTTGTTAAAAGGATTTGTGCGTTTTTCTGAGTTTGATGGTATGCTTGCGGGCGAAATCCGGCCTAAAAACAGGGTACTGCCGTTACTGCGCGGACATTTTTGCAGCAGGATGTATAACGAGGTTTTTTTATTGTATGACCGGACTCATCTGGAGGCTTTGGTTCACAGACCGGGACAATGGGCAATTATCCCTTTGGAAGAATTTACGATGGCCGCGCCCTCTGTGGAAGAGGCGCAGTATCGGAGACTGTGGAAACGCTTTTTCGATACTATTGAAATTAAGGAGCGGCATAACCCCAGGCGGCAGATGTCCAATATGCCGAAACGATATTGGGAAACCATGACGGAATTCCAGAGTGAGGATTATTTTACGCCGGGGATGGAGAGACTTCCGGACAGCAGAAAAGAAGTTCTGCCCGGCGGAAACGCGTAGGGGGATTGTATCATGGAAATTAGGGCTGTTTTGGAGACAAACGGACGGGGAGTTCTGCTTTACGCGGATAATTTTCCAGGAGCGTTTGTACGCGGGGCATCCTTGGCTGAGGCTATGGAAAAATGGCGGAACGAAATGACTGCATACCTGCGCTGGCGGGATGGCGCCGCGCCGGTAGGATTTGATTTTGTTCCCAGGGTCGTACAGGAGAAATGCAGCGGTTTGCGTTTGGAGGACGCGGACAGCGATGTTCTGTTTGAAAGTGAAAAGCCGCCGCTGGAACGCGAAGAATATGAGAGGCTGAAGGAACTGTGCTTGCGCTCCGCAAGCGGCTTTTGCACTATGTACGAGAGCGTGCCCGAGAAGAGCCGGACGCTTTTCCCTGCTCGCGAGACGTTTTATGGGACTGTTCCCAGGACGGCTGAGGAGATATACCAGCACACGAAAAACGTAAACAGTTACTACTTTGCGGAGATTGGCGCGGAGGTCGGGAATGAAGCGGATATGTTCAGGTGCCGGAAAGAAGGGTTTGCGATATTGGAACAACAGCATGGATTTTTGAAAAATCCAGTTTTTGACGGCAGTTATGGCGAGTTGTGGACGCTGCGGAAGGTTCTGCGGCGGTTTTTATGGCATGACCGGATTCATGCCCGGGCGTTGATACGGCATGGCGTCCGGATATGGGGAAGCAGTAAAGTTGCCGATCCGTTTTTCTTTTTATTTTCATAGCTTGGAGCAGGCGTTGGCGCGGTGCGCCACCTGTTTATGCATCCTATTTTGCTCTCTTTTCCAATTCCGTGACGCCATGTATTCGCCGTTAGGTATATCTATCAAATGCGGTGTTTTTCAGTTTTTATCCATCCCCATCAAATCCTCGAGCCATGCCGCCTCGGCAGTCTCGTAATCTATTCCATATATCTTTTCAAACGATGTGTTTGCAAGGCAGTATTCCAGGAAAGTAGACAGGGAATAGTTTTCAATTAAGTAATCCGCAAAGGTGGCTAATTCCTCATACGATAACATATTTCCACCCTCTGCTGGCAGCTCTGCAAGCCCTATCTTTTGATAGGATTCAGCTAGTGACTGCCATCTTTCATCATATTCTGCATCTGATAAGACGATATGGTCCGCCGCCAGCATCGCTTTTATGAAAAGCATTACATCTACCTCATCCGCAGTCCTAGGAAAATCAGCATACGCAAGATAAATCTGAGGTGTTATTTTCGTATTCACTTTATCAGGTGCGAAAATATTATAATAATCCAGTCTATACCAACGGGGGGGATAGTATTTGTACGTCAGGTATTCAGCGGAGGCTTCATATTTCCATTCTTCCGCAAAGCATCGGTCAGATGGAACAAAAAAATGCATGATTTCGTGAACAATGGACGATGCCCATCCAAGTTCTATTGTCTTTTGGCGCCGCAATCTTGACGATGCCACAGAGCCATACCTGTTTGGATTTAAGTTACAGGTAAACGGTTTGCTGTAGTTTTTCTCCAGGATATCGGCATACTCCGGAGCCTCGGCTCTCACGGCCTCCAGAATCACCCGCGGTCCTTCCCACGCTTCATAGAGGAGCCTGCAAACCCCGGCTGGCGTTTCCATATCGCCCGGCAGAGGCACAATGTTAAAGGTATCCCCCCTCGGTGTTGTTACAACCAGCGGGTATTCCTCGCTGGAGCTGTAGACATAGCCACTGTCGAAATCACCGAACATATCCGTATAGGTACGGTCTACGCCCAATTCGTCCAGCAGCTCCTGACGGCAGTCCATGCAGGCGTCCTCCGCCAGCGCCGCGCCGCCGTGTTCCCGTATGACGTGTTCGCAGAGAAGCCGCGCCGCTGTCTGGGCCATAGAAATCTCCTCTTCACTGGCGAAAGCGTCAGAAAAATAGGGTACATACAGGCCCAGCAGGTCTACGTCTTCCGCGTCTGCAAGATACGCCTTAAGCTGCCCAATGCCATTAAGTTAACCAATAAATTCCAAAAGAAAGAAAAAAGCCCTTGACAA
>CAMSIF010000141.1 GCA_947058885.1 uncultured Clostridia bacterium | reverse complement strand
CTGCAACACAAGTTGGTATTGCGGTTTAATATTCGAATCCTTCTGCCCCTGCCACAGATAAATCCCGGAATTCCAAGGAATTCCGGGATTTTCTTGTGTTTTTGGGTGGTGGTATGCGGTCTACAATGCCGCTCTCTATGGCGTGTATTTTGCGCTTTTTTCGTATCTGGTCGTATCTGTTTCTAACCTTTCCGTCTGGCACAGCATCAATAAATCATCAAAAATCCAGGGCGTTCTCCCCTGTGCAGGTCTGCTCTCGCTAAAAATTGAACCCATCTGTGATTCCTTGCAGGCGTGTGGTGTCTTTTTTGACGTAGTACATTTCAGTGATTTGTGAGGTACTGTGACCCAGGAGGTCGGCTACTTGGCGGGGAGAGTGTGCTTTGATGGTGCCATCGGGCTGTTTCACGCCGTTTATCAACTGCGTGGCAAAATGATGCCTGAGGCTGTGCAACCCTTTTTGCTCTATCCCCGCTGCTTTGAGAATCCGATAGTACCGTTTGCGGAAGTTCACCGGTCTGGTGTAGCCGCCCTTCTCGTCGCTCACGAGGGGCGCTGTGGGGCCGAAGTCGCGCTCCTGGCGCAACTCCCTTACCGCCTGCTCTGCGGCCTGATTCAGCGGCACACGGCGCTTGCTGGTGGCTGTTTTTGTCTTGCCTACCTTGACCTCTCGTCCTGACTCAAAATTCGCGCCATCTCTCTTGCAGACTTCTTTTACGCCTTGGCGCACCTCAAGGTATTTATGCTCCAGGTCGATGTCGCTGTTGAGGAGGCCAAGCAACTCACCGGTACGCAGGCCGGTGTTCAGCATGAGGATGTAGGCCGCTGGCTGCTGGTATTTGGGCTTGCCATTGCTGAATTTGCTGAATGCCTCGGCTTTGAATTTCTCAATTTCTTCTGGCGTGAACACTGTGACCGTTTCCTGTGTGGGTAGGTCTTCTTTGTTCTGCGCAGCCATGAAGTTTGACTTCTTTATCATGGGTACGCTGTTCATGGGGTTCTTTTGCAGGATTTCCTGCTGGGCCAGGTATCGAAAATACTCGTTGAGGACGATGTACACTTTTTTCACCGTGGTGTAGGCATAACCCTCACTCATCCAGTGGTTCAGCACTTCCTTAAGGTCGGCGGCTGTGATGTCACCTACTACTTTCTCACCAAGCAGAGGAAAAATCTGATGCGCTACGGTACATTCGCAGCGGTCGTAGGTGGTACGCTCCACTGAGGGGAACTTAAAAACCTGTAGCCAGTGGGTCATGCTCTCCTTGAGTGTTCTGCGGGACTCGTCCGACTCCTGCAAGGCATGATTGAAAGCAGCAACGTAACGGCGCCTGCTGATTGTATAGGCAAAGAACGACGAAATGGAGGTGGGGCGGTAATGAGTAAGTATAACAATCAATGTGTGAAAGGCGTGCTGAAAACTCAGGGGACCCGGTTTGTAAACGGGGATGGAGAAGAAATTATTCTGCATGGGTATGGCGTGGCCAACTGGGAGAATGTGGAGGGCTTTATGATTGGCTCTGCTACTCTCTCAAGAGAGCAGGCAAAATTCCTCCTGTTCCCCGGCCCCGGCAATGACCACAACCCGGACCGCTGGACCTGCCGCCGGTTTGTAAGCCAGCAGATTCGGGAGCTATGCGGGCAAAAGTACCTGGACAGCTTCTGGGACCGCTGGGAAGAAAACCATCTGCGGGAGGAAGATATCGCGCTGATGGCGGAAATGGGCTTTAATTGCGTCCGTGTGGTGCTCAACGCCAACGCATTGCTGGACGAGGAGCCTGGAATCCATTTCAACGAAAGGGCTTTCACGCGCCTGGAGCATGTGATAGACTGGTGTGAGAAATACCGGCTTTGTCTGCCTCGAATGCAGCCACGGTAATGGGGCAGTGTGCCACATTGGGGGTGAGCACATGCACCACATCAATGGAAGGGTCGGCCAGCAGGTCGTGATAGTCCTCATAGACCTTTGCGCTTTCCACGCCGTACTGGGCTGCGGCTTTCTGGGCCCGCTCAGGGATGATGTCGCAGAAAGCTACCATCTCGCATTTGTCCTTTTGCGAGGCCAGGGCAGGCAGATGCTTTGAGTTGGCAATGCCGCCGCAGCCAATGATTCCAACCTTCAATTTTTCCATGTTTTGTCCCTCCTAAGCTTTCCTTGGGCGGCCGGCACTTCTGGCCGCACCATCTTTGTTAAATGAATTATACACCTTTTTACCTCTGTGGGCTTTTCCTTTGTTACCAGTTTTCTGTGTGTTTCTTGCTTCTTTTCTGTGTCCTGTCCGGAACGAGCAATAAACGCCTATATAAAAATTGCACAAGAAAAACCTGACAGAATTCTGTCAGGCCGGAAAGCTTATGTTAAACTAATTGATGGTGATGCTCCGCAGCTCATTGGGCTCCATGCAGAACCGCAGGCAGAGTCGGCCTCCGGGGGCCTCCCGCTGTTCCAGGGTCACCGTTGGGATTGAGGTACGCTCCAAAAATTCCATATCCCCCCGGCTCAGATTGGAGGAGCACCCCAGCGCCACCCATTTGCCCAGGGCTCCGCCCTGCGTCTCGCTCAAAATTCTCTGCCGGACGCTGTAAGGCCCCTGGTCTTCTGGAAGGCCGGTCAACACAATCTCCACCTCTAGGGACTCTAAATCCGCAAAAAGCCCATCCATCTGGTCTGGGCGGTGGGCATTTTCCTCCAAAAGGTAGTATTGGTGACCCAGAGCCTTTGTGTTAAAACAGACAATGCGGATGTCCCGTTCCCCCTCTGCGGTGATGATACAACCGCATCTGGGGGTTATTGCCACGCTGAAGGTAATCGTACAATTGCATCGTACAATATGGCTCACGCTGAAGGCAATTATACGACTGCATCTGGAACTATTTCTCACAGTGAGGGCAACGGCACAACCGCATCTGCTAGTTATTCCCACAGCGAAGGCCATCACACAACCGCATCGAATTTGGCTTCTCACGCCGGGGGAAAACGCAGTAAGCCTATGACAAACGGTGCAACAATTTACAATAAAGTTGGAGACGTTTTTGTTATCGGTAATGGTTCCGGTGATGGCACCAGTACTGGGGGTGGAGACCTATCCAACGCCTTTCGCGTTACTTACGCGGGAGAAGTCTACGGTACATCTGCGTTCAAAACCAGCGGCGCGGACTACGCCGAATATTTCGAGTGGCAGGATGGCAACCCCCAGGCAGAAGACCGGGTGGGCCGGTTTGTCACCATGCGCGGCAGGCATATTAGAATTGCCAAGCCGGATGACTACATTCTAGGCGTAGTGTCGGGCCAGCCTTGCATTATCGGCAATGCGGATGAAGATTGGCTGGGCCGCTGGGAGCATGACGAATTCGGGCGCTTTGTCAAGCGCTACCTGGTGGAGGATAAAACGGAAATCACTCCGCCCGCTGGCGAAGACGCCCCCATAGAGCCGCTTCACGATCCCCAAGTCATAGAGGAAAACGGCAAATGGTACCGCTTAACGCCCCGCTATGTGGACTATGAGACCCCTAGCTGGGATTACAAGCCCAATCCTGACTACGATGCCAGTCAACCCTATCTTGAGCGCCGGGACCGTAAGGAATGGGATGCGGTGGGGATGCTGGGCGTTCTGTCTGTCTGGGATGATGGGACCTGTCAGGTGGATGGTTGGTGCCGGCCGGCCGAAAACGGCACGGCCACTGCGGCTGATGCCTGCATTCCCGGCCAGACCTACCGGGTCATAGAGAGGGTTTGTGAGAATGTGGTCAAAATTGTGTTTCGCTAGATTGACAAAATCAGACAGAATGGTATAATAAAAACGTCCCCGTTTGGGGACGGAGGACGTTGCTTGCATACGAGTTGGCAGAGCCAACTCGGGCGGTTAGCTCATCCCCAGAGTTGCTTGCAACTCTTTAGAAAGGGGGTGGTACACTTTCCCAACTTTTACAAGGAGGGAGGTGGCGCTGATGGGAAGTTCCCGTTGGGTGAAAGCCCTGCGGTTCGTACTGTGTTTGCTGGGCGCATTGGCGTTCCTGCTGTACATAGTGCCCATAAAAGCGTACTGACCGCTCGGCTGCTACCCGAACGGTCAGTTTAACAAACTGATATCTAAGGGTTAACCGCCATGCGGCAGCGCCCTCTTTATGTTTATTATACCATACGCTCCGGCTT
>CAMSIF010000140.1 GCA_947058885.1 uncultured Clostridia bacterium | reverse complement strand
GTCAAAAACCCTGTATTCATGCGGGTTTGCGCCGTTTTAACGGTCATTCCCACTCAATCGTCGCTGGTGGCTTAGAGGTGACATCATACACAATTCGATTAATCCCCGGCACCTCGTTGACTATTCTCGTACTGATCCGATCCAGCACATCATAGGGAATCCTTGCCCAGTCAGCGGTCATAAAGTCGCACGTAGAAACCGCCCGCAGAGCCAATGTATAATCATATGTCCGCCCGTCTCCCATAACTCCCACGCTGCGCGTATTAGTCAACACAGCAAAATATTGGCTAATACTGTCCCCCAAGCCTGCCTCCGCAATTTCCTGTCTGTAAATTGCGTCAGCGTCCCGCAAGGTATCCAGCTTTGCCTTCGTTAAATCGCCAATTACCCTGATTGCCAGTCCCGGTCCCGGGAACGGCTGGCGGCTAACTAAGTACTCCGGCAAGCCCAGTTCACGTCCCAGTTGCCGTACTTCGTCCTTGAACAACAACCGCAGCGGCTCAATAATTTCCTTAAAGTCTACATAATCTGGCAGGCCGCCCACATTATGATGGCTCTTAATTACCGCCGCGTCTCCTGTACCGGACTCAATCACATCAGGATATATCGTCCCCTGCGCCAGGAAGTCCACCGCGCCAATCTTCTTCGCCTGTTCCTCAAAAACGCGGATAAACTCCTCTCCAATAATTTTCCGTTTCTGTTCCGGCTCGGAAACACCAGCCAGTTTTTCCAGAAAACGCGCTTCCGCGTCAACCCGTACAAAATTCATCGCCCAGGGTTGAAATGCCGTCTCCACCTCGTCTCCTTCGTTTTTCCGCATCAGGCCATGGTCCACAAATACGCAGGTCAGCTGCTCCCCTACCGCCTCTGCCAGCAGCGCCGCGCATACGGAGCTGTCCACGCCGCCGGAAAGGGCCAGCAGAACTCTGCCGCCGCCCACCTTCTCCCGCACAGCCGCAATAGCCGTACGCTTATAGTCCTCCATCGTCCAGTCACCGTCCGCACCGCAAACCTCATACAGGAAATTGCGAATCATCAAAAGACCGTTTTCCGTATGATTCACCTCGGGGTGGTACTGCACGCCATAAAAGCCCCTCTTCTCGTCCGCAATTGCCACATTGGGGCAGGCCTTGGAACGCGCTGTCAAAGCAAATCCCTCCGGCACTTTCTCCATATAATCCCCGTGGCTCATCCAGCTGATTCCTTCTTCTGGCAGGCCCTTAAACAGACGGCAGGACGTATCATAAAAAGTCTCCGTCTTGCCATACTCCCTTGCGCTGCCACTCTGGGCCGGCACTACCCGCCCCCCCAGAACATAAGCCATCAGCTGGCACCCATAGCATATTCCCAGCACCGGCACTCCCATTTGGAATAACCCCGGGTCCACCTGCGGAGAATCCTCCAGGTAAACGGAATTGGGCCCGCCGGTAAAGATAAAGCCAATAGGCCGCATAGCCTTCAGCTCCTCCAGGGGCGTTGTATAGGGCTTAACCTCGCAGTAAACGCCGCACTCCCGCACGCGGCGGGCAATCAGCTGGTTATACTGTCCGCCGAAGTCCAGAACAATAACAATTTGATGTGCCAAAGCAGTTCCCTCCCTTACAATACTGTAGAGCTTAGTATACTGCATCGGCGGGCAAAAGTCTACTGATTTCGCAAGATACCAGTCTATTTTTCTAAACAGTACGGCGGCTCTCCCAAAACCATGGGAAAACCGCCGCACCAAATCCAGAGATACTTCTTTACGCAGAAGCCTCCAGCATATTTTTCCGCATCCGCCCCAACGCCTGGGGCCGGAACCGTTCCACTGCCAGCAACGCCGCCCCCTGTGCCGGGGAAAGCGCCGGCGGGCATAGTTTGACGGGAATCCTCAGCTCACGGCACAGCGGTTCCAGAATCCGTTCCCCTGTGGCGAAGAGTCCGCCGGAATAGGACACTGCGGGCTCTCGGAGAGACAGCCCCTCCGCAACGGCACACACCATATGGGCCAGTTCCCTTCCCGCTTCCTCATACAACGCCAGTGCGCCGGGGTCCCCCGCCTCCGCCGCCAGGAACAATATCTCCTGCAACGCAGCCGTCCGCTCCCGGGAAGGGGCGAAAATCTCCCGGGCCTGGACGTTGACCTCCCAGTCCTCCCGGATTCCCAGCCGCTCCTTTAATAGGCCGTATAGCGGTCCAACCGGACATCTTCCGTCGCTCTGTTTTGCAAATAACTCCAGCGTCCTCCGTCCCAGCCAATAGCAGGAACCCTCATCTGAGAAAAACGACGCCCACCCTCCGCAGCGCATGGAGCGGCCCGCGCCATCCCGGCCATAGGCAATAGAACCGGTCCCAGCTACAATATTGATTCCAGGAGCAATCGCCAGTGCGCCTGCCCAGCCCACCTCTACGTCGTTCACCACATGCAGCGGTACCGGAGGCAGCGCGGCCCTGACCGCTTCAACCGCCTGGGAGTCCGCCTCGCCGCTCTCTCCGTATCCCGGCATACCAAAACAGATTCCCTGTATCCCGGCATATTCCCCTTGCGGACACAGCGCGTCAATCCCCCGCGTAAGCCGGCGGCAGACTTCGTCCACCCCAATCTGATGGTAGTAGACGCCGCCCGTCCTATAAACGCCGTACTGGCGGCCGTCTTCGCCTATAGCTGCAAACTGCGTTTTTGTGCCGCCTCCGTCAATTCCAATCCAAATTTCCATAAGCGGCCCACCCTATCGCAGAACTGCCTGAAGGTAGTCGTCGGCGCGGTCCCCGATGTGGTCCAAAAGGATATCCTCCGCCCGGTTCGCCAAGGTTCCCATCCGGACCCGCTCGTACTGTACTGGCAAATACTGGCTCAGCAGCGCAAGCGGAATCCCCAATGTCTCCAGGTTGTCCAACAACAGACGGATGGACTTCTCCACAGTCTTGTCCGGCAGGTAATACCTGGAGCGGTCCGAAAAGCTGTAGGCTCTGGAATGACGGTTATCCGGCACTCCGCCGGTATAATATTTATCCCAATGCCGTCTGTCGCCTATCATGGCCTCCTCCAGCGTCCGCCGGAAATGGGAGGGAACAAAATCAGTTCGTCCACGCAGCTCCCTCTCAACACACTCCAGGGCAAACAACCCCTCCCGAAGAGCAAAGGTCAACGCCGGACCCACCTTTAATATCGCGACGCCGTCCTCCACAAGCTCCCTCAGACAGGACCTTGGCTGATAATCGGTAGAATGTCCCTCCAACGCCAAATCAGGATATTCCTTCAGACATGCTACCAGTTCCCTCGCCTTTGGACGGCTGTATTCCACGACGCTTTCGTCCGCGAATTCCACGCCCGGCTGTACCACCAACGCCACAACGCGTCCCCACACGCTATCCATACCCGCAGCGGAAAACGCGCTTCGGAAAGCGCTCACCGTATTCCGGAAATCCTGTGGGGAGGTTACCTCCACATAGTCCTCATTTTTCTGGGCGCCGCCCGGAATGGGGACCTCGCTTCCTATCACATACACAGGCTCCGGAGCGTCGGGACAGCTGGTCCTATACTCCGCGAAGGCCCGCTCGCAAGCGGTGCAAAGCTCCGCTCCCCTTCGGGCAATCACCGCGTCTGGAAGCCGGACATCCGGGTTGTCATCCGCCAGACGCATACTGGTGTCAATATGAATTTTTGAAAATCCCGCCAATATGTACGCACGGACCAGCTCCTCCGCGCGCGGCATTGCTTCCGATTCCGGCAGGTGCCGCCATGTGAGCGGCCCCAGATGGTCTCCGCCCATCAGCAGACGTTCCGCCGGAAATCCCTCCTGGCGGGCGATCTCCTCCAGAAACGCCCGGAAGCCGTCCGGACGCATCCCAGTATAGCCGCCGTTCTGGTCCACCTGATTGGCCGTAGCCTCCACCAAAGCCACCGTCTGATGGGCCAACGCCCGTCTCAGTACCGCCCGCAGAACAAAGGCGTTTGCGCTGCAACAGGAGTAGACGCCCTTTTCCCGGCGATGGTCCCGGTTCCGTAAAATCTCAATGATCGGATTTGTTCTGGCTGGCATCTTCGCCCTTCCTTTCCCTATAGTACAATATAGGCGTTCAGTCCCGTGGGGGCGTCCGGATTTCCTCCCAGTTCCAAGGCTTTCAGAAGCGCAAGCATCTGGCACAGGTAGATAAACGGAACTCCCCAGGCCGCAAAGCGGCTGACCCCCTCAATTGTAATATGCGCCGCTGTCCCCCAGGGGTTTCCGGACAGCTCGGATACGGACACTACAGGCCCTCCGCGCTGGACCAGTTCCTTGACCATCGCGGACTGGAGCGCGTCTTCCCCCGGCTGCGCCAGTACCAGCGTCAGCGTTTTGGGACCGCTGATAACCACCGGGCCGTGACGGTAGTCCAGCAAATGGAACCAGTTACCGCTCATCATAGCGATT
>CAMSIF010000139.1 GCA_947058885.1 uncultured Clostridia bacterium | reverse complement strand
GTAGACCTCTCCGGCGGTCAATGGCAAAAGCTGGCGGTTGCCAGAGCCTGCCTCGGGGAGAGCCAGTACATCATCTTCGACGAACCAACCGCCGCATTGGACCCGCGTGCGGAAAGCAATTTGTATGAGCAGATGAACCGGATACTTCACTCCAGAGGCTGTCTCTTTGTATCCCACCGCATGGCAAGCGCCGTCATGTCAGACCAGATTGTTGTCTTGCACCGCCACAGGGTTGCGGAGCAGGGGACGCACAAAGAACTGCTGGAAATAAATGGGCTATACGCGGGTATGTATACAGCCCAGGCATCTATCTATCAAGAGACTGGGGGGAGTTTGTGATGAAGCTGGTTGGCCGCTGTGTGGCTTTGATTATTTGCAGCGCTCCATTCTCAACCATATTGACGTGTATTTGTTATCTCGTTACATGCGTTTTCCCCGTGGTTCTCACGTACTCTATCAGTGGAATCGTGGATTTGGTCGCAGACGCGCAGCCTGCGGAAGCGTGCGGTCCCTATTTGGCTGGCCTGCTTCTCTCCTTCGCTGTAGTAAGTCTTGCCGGATTTATTCTCTCAATAACCCTGAATGCTGGCGTATTTGAGAAAAGCAACGCATATTGCAGGCTTTGTATCGCGAAGAAGGCTGCTGAACTGGACCTGATTGAATATGAGAACGCAGATACGCTCAATTACCGGAGCGGCGCGCTTAACTGCGTAGAGAACGAGACGCTTCCTATGTTTTTTATGTTGTTCATAAAAGGGCTGAGCGGCATTTTCTCACTAATTGCTATGTCCGCTTTGCTGGGGAGCTACCATCCCGTCCTGGTTATAGCGGCCGTAATAAGCGTTCTCCCCTTTTTTATTGTTCGCGCTGTTCGCGGGAAGGTGATGTTTCGCCTGAAGCGTATCCAAATACCGGAAATGCGTAGAGTTCGTTATCTGTACTCCCTTTTTGCGGACCCTGTTACCGCAAAGGAAATCCGACTGTTTGAGACGGGAGAGTATCTTGCCGGAAAATGGAAAAATTCGTTTTCTGTGCTTCAAAATCAGCTGTTGTCAGCGCAAAATAAGGATGTAAAACTGCTCATAGCTTGTGAAGGCGTTACGGTCTGTTTTTTTGCGGCAGCAGTTGCGTTCAGCACCTACCTGGCGTTGAAAGGGGTTCTGTCTCCTGGTATCTTTGGCGGCTGTCTTTTTGCCTTCCTGAGTATGCAGAACGTCACCAAGAATCTTTTTGACCATTTTGGAGCTATTCCTCAGCTGTTCGGAGACATCCAAAACTACTATCATTTTTTGGATATCAAAGGCGAGTCCTTATCTACAGCGCAGTCTTCTGTACAACTGACCCGCAAAATTGAGATGTCTCAAGTATCTTTTTCCTATCCCAACGCAAAAACCCCTGCCCTTGACCAAATCAATTTGACCATTAAGAAGGGAGAAACCGTTGCAGTTGTCGGTGAAAATGGCAGCGGAAAAACCACCCTGTCAAAACTTCTGCTGGGAATGTATCATCCGGCGGCGGGAGTGGTCAGCTGGGACGGCTCTGATTTACGTACCGTAACCACAAGTGCGCTGGCTGGTCAAACCGCGATTGTTACGCAAAAACCAGCAAGGCTAAAGCTCTCCCTTGCGGAAAGTATTGCTCTACAGGATACGCCCGGACGTTCCAACGAAGAAATCCGGGAAATTCTTAGACAGGCTGGATTGCCTCAATTGGCGGAATCTCCCGACCTTTTGTTGCAGCTTGGGAAGGAATTCGGGGGAATCGACTTGTCTGGCGGAGAGTGGCAGAAGCTGGCGTTAGCCAGGTGCATCTATAAAGACGCTCCCGTTTGCGTTCTTGATGAACCTACCAGCGCATTGGACCCAACTACTGAAGTATCTATCCTGAAAAATTTTATCAGCATTTCTAAAGAAAAAACCTCCGTAATTATTACGCACAGAATTGGAATTTGCAGATACGCGGATAAGATTATTGTCCTCAAGAACGGAAGGATTGTGCAGGAAGGAACCCATGAACAACTTGTCAACGTAAGTGGAGAGTACCGCACGATGTACCAGAATCAATCTCAGTGGTATGAATAATTAGGCAGTGGACATAGCTGTCCTCTCCCGATATTATGTTGGTTTACGCGGCCTTAGATGGGGAGAGCAAATGGACTCCTTGTCTTTCCGATAGCTGACAATGGCCAGCTTGCCTATCTTGATTTTGTGCAGAGAAAAGAGAAGCCTGCGTCATCAGGCGCAGGCTTCTGCTTCTTCAAAAAGACCGTTTATATCTTCATCGACCACAACTTTATAAATTTTTCCATCCGGATTGTATCGAAACGTTACATGAATATCGTGAAATGTACTCCCAATAAGTACGGTGGCCAGAACGCTTTCGTAACGGTCTGTTTTTTCTAGAAGCGCCATGCTGGATAGTGAACTTTTGACACCTCTATCCTTGGCAATAAGGTGAAATCTTAGTCCAGGACCACTCAATAAGAAGTTATTTAGTCCGCCGTCACAGAAGTAACTGCCCACTGCAGCTTCCCAATTATGAAGGACAGCCTTCGTCCTTGCCTCCATTTCCATTCGCTCCTGTTCTGTAAGCGCAGGACCATTCAAGGGCCAGACTGTATCGTCAATCTTACTGTCGTCAGGGGCTGTAAACATTGCGGTCATAACAGCTTGGGCCGGTTCACTGACGCGTTTTGATATGCGGGGAAAAAGCAACAGCAGTAAGACAACCGCCCCAATCATCAGAATCACACCTATGCGACGGACATTTTTCTTACTCATATTCGCCACCCTTTATGCGGGGATATACGTCCAGTGATGATGCCTCCGCCAAAATCGTAACCTTTAAGAAAAGGCTCCGACTCTCCTTCAATACCACTGCCGGTATGCCCCAACAACTCCAGTGCTAATCCCTGTGAGAATAGACTGATACACGTAAAAATTGCCAGAAAAAAGGTGAATATCCTTTTCATAAATAGCAATCCTTTCTGTTATTTGGGTGTACAATCTAATGCATAAGAAATATTATGCTATTTATACAATGTTGTCAAGCTGAAATAAATTACACATCGGTATAAAATCCAGTTTGAGGATAGCCGCGTCCGATGCGGCTCATGTCCCTGGCAATCAGCCGCATCCAATCCGGGCGCTCAAATGTCACGCCCGATATACCGCCGTCAATGAAGAAAACGGGATTTGTAAAATCGTTGTCTGCCGCATCTGCCGTAGGAAAAGCAGTGCCGCGAGAACGGCGGCGGCGGCCGTATAACCAAGAACCCAGTAAATATGTGGAAAAATGCCGCTGTAATTGCCGTTCAGCACAGCCCGCTCCATCTCTACCGCGTGAACAAAGGGCAGCATATACGCAACCCGCTTAAACGCTCCACCTACGAGATCAAGGTCAAACCAAACGCCGGACAGCCATGCGGTCAAATTGGTCAGCAGGGCCCCGCAGACGCCGCCTACCGCTTTTACGCCCAAGACGCTTCCGCAGAGGAGTCCCAGCGCAATAAAGAACATCGAAACCGGGATAATCAGCAGCAGGGCGTAAACAGTGGCTGCGCTGAAGGGCAGTCCCAGCGGAATTGCGGTAATATAGCAAATGGCGCTTTGCGCCGCCGCAGCGGGCAAAATAGGCAGAGCATAGCCTAAAATAAAATCTGCGGCTGTAAGCGGCGTTGTGTAGAGCCGCTGCAAAAAGGCGCTTTCCCGGTCCTTTGCAAGCAGGGTGGCGGAAAACAGCGTCATAAACGACAGTCCAAAAACCGTGATGCCCGGCGTAAGGCTTTTGATTTCAAACAGGCTCACCGGCACGTTCGCTTGTATCGCGGAGAGCAGCAGCAGCAAAACAATTGGAAAACCCAGACCAAACCCCAGATTCAGCGGGTCGCGCAAAATTTCCTTAGCCGTTCTTACCGAAAAAGTCAGTATCTTCATCTCGCTACTCCTTTCACCAGAGCTACAAAAGCGTCTTCCAAGCTATCTGTCCCCGCTGCATGCTTCAATTCGGGGACCGTGCCCAGCGCGATAAGCTTTCCATCCTTCATGACGCCGGTGCGGTCTGAAAGAGCTTCCGCCTCCTCCATATAATGGGTCGTCAAAATAACCGTCATCCGGTCCTTCAACGAACGGATGATGTCCCACAGACCGCTTCTGGCGAGCACGTCCAGACCCAGCGTAGGCTCGTCAAGGAAAAGGATTTCCGGTTCGCTGATAAGAGCCATGCCGATGCTCAGCCTTCTCTGCCAGCCGCCGGACAGCTTTCCCGCCTTTTTCCCCTGTATGCCGCCCAAATCAAACTGCCGGATAATGGGGCGGTGACGTAAGAAAACATTTTAAGCGAGGGTCGGCGTGGCGTTAAGCTGCGCCGACTTTCGCAATATTTTTGTCTTGGGCAGTTTGGGATTGC
>CAMSIF010000138.1 GCA_947058885.1 uncultured Clostridia bacterium | reverse complement strand
AACTGCGGCTTAATCAACGCCGCTACCTGCCCGCCCTCCCGCAATACGCCAGAAATCGCAGGCAATATCAATCGCAACGAGATAAAACTCACATCTACACTGGAAAAATCCGGCTCCTCCGGTACCTCCTCATGACTAAGATACCGCGCGTTCGTCCGCTCCAAACATATCACCCGGCTATCGCTCCGCAGCTTCCAAGCTAACTGCCCATACCCAACGTCCACAGCGTAAACCTTTGCCGCGCCATTTTGCAGCATACAATCCGTAAATCCCCCTGTAGACGCCCCTACATCCATACAGACAGCCCCTGCAAGTTGTATAGGCCAAATTTCCATCGCCTTCTCCAACTTTAAACCGCCCCGGCTCACATATCGCAGCGTATTCCCACGAATTTCAACCGCCGCCTCCTGCCCAACCGGTGCCCCAGGCTTGTCCACCCGCTGCCCGCCCACAAATACCAGACCGCTCATAATCGTAGCCTGCGCCTTCTGACGGCTCTCCATCAAACCGCGCTCCACCAGTAGAACATCTAGCCTTGTCTTCTTGCTCATACGGGTACCTCTGCCAGTTCCTTATCCAACGCTTGATAAAATGCGGCAATATGCGCCCCATCCACCAGCGCGTGATGGCATAACACAGACACAGGCAGCAAAATCTTCCCCTCCTGCGTAAAATACTTCCCCCACGTAATACGAGGAGTACTGTCCGCAGGCATGGGCACAGGCTGAACCAACGCCGTATAACTCACCCACGGCAAAGACGAAATATAATACTTTGACAAATTTGTCAAAACATCATCCGCAGATTCCTCAATCCTCGGATTCTTTACAGCGGCCTCCTGCGCCCGCGCCCCCTCCGCCAGATACTCAAGATAGTCAAGATAGGGCAGGTCCTCCTCCAGCGTACAAAAACAGAACGTCCCGTCCTCCAATGCCACCGTATAGGAGGCAATACACCGGTCAAACTCAATAATTCTGCCCTCCAGAATCCTCTGCCGGAATGCCGGAACACGATTAGCCGCCCTCACCGCGCAATAACACGCGCTGAGGAAAAACGGAAGCCCCCGGCTCTTTAGCCGCCCCAACCAATCCGTAATGTCCACATTGGAAGTCAAACCAACATACGGGTACGCAAGGCTGCTGAAATAAGCAAAGTGGTCTTTCCTTTTGTAGGTATCCATATCAATATATTTGTAGTCCATCAAAAAGGCCCCTCCCTTAACTAAAGGCGCGTTCAACCGCCTCCGCCACGCCCTGGGCATCCAGCTCCAGCATCCGCCGTAGTTCTGTAACAGTACCCTGCGGCGCAAATCCGTCTTTTAAGTTCTTCAATATCAGGCTTTTGAGTGAAACGCCCCTCTGCGCCAAAGCCGAGGCCAGCTGTTGACCAATAGACCCGGCTTCCCGGCAGTCCTCCAGCACCAACAGACGTCCGGTGCGCTGGACAGATTCCAAAACGGCCTCCGGCTCCAGTGGTGCAATGCGGTGCAATTTGATTACCTCCGCCCCAATGTCCCTCTCCGCTAAAAGTTCCGCAGCGGTCATGAGTTCGTCCGTCAGAGTTCCATACGATACCAGCGTCACATCTGTCCCCCGCCGGAGTAAGACCGCGCTCTCTCCGTTCCAGTCAGGGTAGACGCGGCCCTCGCCGCCTCTGGGATACCGGACGGCCACTGGGCCGTCCATGGAAAGCGCGGCGCGAAGCATTACCCGCAGCTCCGCGAAGCAAGCCGGACAGAGCACGCTGATTCCAGGGATTTGGGTGAGGTAGCCCACGTCTTGGCTGCCGTGATGGGTAGGGCCGTCCGCGCCCACCAGCCCGGCCCGGTCTACCGCCAGCACAACATGAAGTTTTTGGAGCGCAACGTCGTGAATCAGCATATCAAAACTGCGCTGTAAGAAACTGGAATATACGGCAAAAACGGGAATCAGGCCCTGTTTTGCCATGCCTGCCGCTGTGCTGACGGCGTGACCTTCCGCTATGCCCACATCGAAGAAGCGTTTGGGCCACGCGGCGGCGAATTCCTGCAAGCCGGTGCCTTCGGCCATAGCGGCGGTGAGGGCGCAAATGCGTTTATCCTGTCCGGCCAGTTCTACCAGCTCGTGGCCGAAGACGTAGGAAAAATCTACTTTTGGTGTGCGGTCCAGTCCGGTTTTCAGGTCGAAGGGAGAGACGCCGTGACTTCGTTCTGGCTGGCGTTCAGCGGGGGGATAGCCTTTTCCCTTTACAGTATGGACATGGAGAAGGACTGGGCAGTTAAGCTCTTTGGCCCAGGCGAGGGTGGTGCAGAGCTGTTCAATGTTGTGGCCGTCCACGGGGCCCAGGTAGGTAAAGCCCATGTCTTCAAACATGGAGCAGGGGTAAATGGCCTTTTTCAAACCGCTTTTGAGCCGGTGAACTGCGCGGTAGAACATTTTTCCGCCGGGCAGATGGTTCATGATGGCGTGGTAGCCTTTTTTGAAGCGGTAGTAACCGGGACGGATACGCAGGCGGCTGAGGTGGGTAGCCACGCCGCCCACATTTGGGTCGATGGACATGCCGTTATCGTTCAGGATGACTACCATAGGTTCGCCGGAGGCGCCGGCGTCGTTGAGGCCCTCGTAGGCCAGGCCGCCGGTGAGTGCGCCGTCTCCGATGAGGGCGAGGACATGGTAGTTTTCCCTCAGCAGGGTGCGGGCGCGGGCCATGCCAAGGGCTACAGAAACGGAATTGGAGGCGTGACCGGCGACGAAAGCGTCGTGGGGGCTTTCGGCGGGGCGGGGGAAGCCGCCCAGGCCGCCCAGCTGGCGCAGAGTAGAGAAGAGGGCTTGGCGGCCAGTGAGGGCTTTGTGGGCGTAGCACTGGTGGCCCACGTCGAAGACCAGACGGTCGCGGGAGGTATCGTATAGGCGGTGGATGGCAACGGTGAGTTCCACCGCGCCCAGATTGGAAGCCAGATGGCCCCCAGTGCGGGCGACGCTTTCCAGAAGGAACTGGCGCAATTCGGCGCAAAGGGGGGGGAGCTCTTGAGGATTCAGTTGTTTAATATCAGCGGGGGAGTGAATGCGGTTGAGTAGCACGAGTTCACCTCTTTTTGTGGCGGGAGAACAGGTGGAGGACGCGGCCGACCAGTTGGAGGACCGCAGTACTTTTGGTGATAGCGAAGGTTTTACCGAGGGCCTTGCCGCCGATAGTGAGGCCGGAGACGAGGGCGGTAATGGCTAAGGTAAGGGCGGTAGAGCGGATGGGGAGGAGGGATTGGAGGCGGAGGACGATAACGGCGGCGGTAGAACCGGAGATGATGCCGCAGATATCGCCGACGACGTCGTTGCAGAAGCTGGAGACTTTGTTAGCTCTACGGATGAGGCCGAGGGCTTCGCGTGCGCCGGGGACTTTGCGGGCGGCCATAGAGTGGAAGGGTTTTTCGTCGGCGGCGGTGACGGCGACGCCGATGATATCGAAGAGGATACCGAGAAGGATGAAGGCGGCCAAGACGGCGAAGGCGGCGATAAGGTCCGCGCCTTCGAGGGCTTCGCCGGAGGCGAAGCTGAGGGCGGCGGAGAGGACGACGGAAATGACGAAGACCTGTATAGCCCAACGGGTAGGATTGTTAGATTTTTTTGCTTTTTTGTCGGGTTTCTTTTTATTATCGCCAGAGTCCAAGCAAAAATCTCCTCGCTTTCAAAATATGTTTTCATTTTGCGTATACGGTTTTGTATATTATGCAGCGCAAAAGGGAGAGGACCAGTGGGTAACACGATATAAGGGGGTAGAAGCCAATGAGGGCGACAGCAGCCAGACGCCAGATTTAAGGGCACGGCGCGCGGGAGCATCGTCTGACATCGGCCCAGGGGACAGGCGCGGGAAGGGCGGTGTATCGATTCGTAGCGGGACCGAATAAAAAATCCCCCTGAGCGACGGAAGTCGCGACGGGGGTAGAGGTCCAGCCCTACGGGCTGGCGGTTTTTTGGTAACTTTTTGGGCGTCCAAAAAGTTACCCGCGCCGCAGCGCGGAACCCCGCCGAAAAAAAGCTGCAAGGACTTTGGGTCCTTGCAAGCACTAAACGCCGGCAGCAAACGAAGTAAATCTTACGGCTTAGGTACGGGCTGGATTTCCCCGGGTCGCACCCCTCGTTGCCGATCGGGCGGTTTCCCATTCAGCGAACCGGCGCGGTGTTGCCCGCCGCGCTGCCCGACTGCCACTTAGTCCGCACTGCAATCCCTCGAATGCCCAGTGACGACAGCCTAGGTGTTTTCCACCGCAGTCAAACCGCTTCTTAGCCTCTTTTGCAGGCAGGGTTTCAAGGAGCAATAGCAGCCCCTCCCTGGCCGGGGAGCAGGCTGGGTGTTCTCCTATCCGCCATGCCCACGCAAGGCAGGCTACATCTGCACACAGCGTTCACGGCTCAAGGCCGGGTAGCACCGCAATACAGGTTTCTACCCTGAGTCGTACACGGGTCGAAGTACCACAAGGGAGTACGCCCGAGCACAAAAACAGGCCTCCACGAAAACAGGGTCGGCATCCCCATGCCATTGAGGAACGCCCTGGATTCGTAAGCGCGGGGAGTCCGCGCTTCCCTCCCAGCACCCACCCCAAACTGGGCGTAAGAAGCAGGCACCAGGGGTTTCACA
>CAMSIF010000137.1 GCA_947058885.1 uncultured Clostridia bacterium | reverse complement strand
AAGAAGCCGGAGACCATCAACTACCGCACCCTGAAGCCCGAGCGGGACGGCCTGTTTTGTGAGAAAATCTTTGGGCCCACCAAGGATTGGGAGTGCCACTGCGGGAAATATAAGAAAATTCGCTACAAGGGAAAAATCTGCGACCGCTGCGGCGTGGAGGTCACCCGCTCCAAGGTGCGTCGGGAGCGTATGGGCCACATCGAACTTGCCACACCGGTCAGCCATATCTGGTATTTCAAGGGAATCCCCTCCCGGATGGGGCTGTTGCTGGACATCAGCCCCCGCATCCTGGAAAAGGTGCTGTATTTTGCCAACTATATTGTCACGGACCCCGGCGAGACCCCGCTGATTAAAAACCAGATTCTCAGCGAAAAAGAATACCGGGATATGCGGGAAAAATATGAGGACGACTTCCAGGCCGGTATGGGCGCGGAGGCGGTGAAAAAGCTGTTGCAGGACATTAACCTGGAGCAGCTGAGCACGCAGCTTCACGCGGAGCTGAAAAGCGCGTCCGGCCAAAAGAAAGCCCGTATTGTCAAGCGTCTGGAGGTTGTGGACGCTTTCCGGATCTCCGGCAACAAGCCGGAATGGATGATTATCGACATCCTCCCGGTGGTTCCTCCGGACATCCGCCCCATGGTCCAGTTGGACGGCGGACGCTTCGCCACCAGCGACCTTAACGACCTCTACCGCAGGGTCATCAACCGCAACAACCGCCTCCACCGTCTGATTCAGCTGAAAGCGCCGGATATCATCGTCCGCAATGAGAAGCGGATGCTGCAAGAGGCTGTGGACGCACTCATTGACAACGGCCGCCGGGGCCGGGCTGTGACAGGGGCAAACAACCGTGCTCTCAAGTCCCTCAGCGATATGCTCAAGGGAAAACAGGGCCGGTTCCGCCAAAACCTGCTGGGCAAGCGTGTGGACTACTCGGGCCGTTCTGTTATCGTGGTCGGCCCGGAGTTGAAAATTTACCAGTGCGGCCTTCCTAAGGAGATGGCTTTGGAGCTGTTCCGCCCCTTTATTATGAAAAAACTGGTGGAGGACGGCGCCGCCAATAACATCAAGTCCGCCAAGAAGATGGTGGACAAGGGCAAGGCCGAGGTTTGGGACGCCCTGGACGTGGTCATCAAGGACCATCCGGTAATGCTCAACCGCGCCCCTACCCTGCACCGTCTGGGTATCCAGGCCTTTGAGCCGGTGCTGGTGGAGGGCCGGGCCATCAAGCTCCACCCTCTGACCTGTACCGCCTTTAACGCCGACTTCGACGGCGACCAGATGGCGGTCCATGTGCCCCTGTCCGCTGAGGCGCAGGCCGAAGCACGTTTGCTGATGCTCTCCGCTAATAACCTTTTGCGTCCCCAGGACGGCGGCCCAGTGACGGTCCCCTCTCAGGATATGGTGCTGGGTTCCTACTACCTCACCTACGTCAACGACAAGGAGCCGGGGGCTGGCAAGGTGTTTGTCAATGAGGATGAGGTGATGCTGGCCTACAACGATCATGTGATTGGCATCCACGCCCCCATCCGAGTCCGCCGCCAGTTTCATTACCAGGGCAGGGACTACTGCAAAATTGTGGAAATCACCGCCGGACGTATCATTTTTAACCAGAATATTCCACAGGACCTTGGTTTCGTGGACCGCAGCAACGAGGAGCATGTGTGCGACTATGAAGTCAATATGACCTGCGGTAAGAACGAGCTGGGAAAGATTGTTGACCGGACTATTCGGGAGCACGGCTTTACTGCGGCCAGCGAAGTGCTGGATAATATCAAGTCCACAGGATATAAATACTCCACTCGCGGCGCGATAACCATCTCCATCTATGATATGTCTGTGCCTGCCCGGAAGTACGAGCTTATTAAGGAAACGGAACAGCGGATCGTAGACATTGAAGATGAGTACAAGATGGGCTTTATGACCAACGACGAGCGGTACCGCGCCGTCGTAGCCGAGTGGGAGAAAACCACGGAAGACGTGACCGACGCCCTGCAAAAGAATCTGGAAGAGCTCAACCCAATTTATATGATGGCTACCTCCGGCGCCCGCGGCTCCATGAAGCAGATCCGCCAGCTGGCAGGTATGCGCGGCCTGATGGCCAACACCGCTGGCCGTACCATCGAAATCCCTATCAAGTCCAACTTCCGGGAAGGACTGAGCGTTCTGGAGTATTTCATCTCCTCCCGAGGCGCACGAAAAGGTATGGCCGACACCGCCCTTCGTACCGCTGACTCAGGATATCTGACCCGCCGTCTGGTAGACGTCTCTCAGGAGGTTATCATCCGGGAAGACGATTGCGGCGTGGAGGAAGGCATTTGGGTGGAAGAAATCAGCGAAAACGGACAGGTGATTGAGAAATTTGCCGACCGTATCCGGGGACGCTTCCCAGTTCACAACATTGTGGACCCGTCCACTGGTGAGGTTCTCTGCCCTTCCGACCGCATGATGAGCGAAGCGGATGCAAAACTGCTGGAGGCAAGGGAGATCCACCGGACGGAGATTCGTACTGTCCTTACCTGCCGGGCCAGGAGCGGCGTTTGCGCCAAGTGCTATGGGATGAACCTTGCCTCCGGCAAACCTGTAGGCACCGGCGAAGCGGTAGGTATCATTGCCGCCCAGTCCATCGGCGAGCCCGGTACCCAGCTGACCATGCGAACCTTCCACACCGGCGGCGTGGCCGGCGGCGATATCACGCAGGGTCTTCCCCGTGTTGAGGAGCTGTTTGAGGCGCGTAAGCCAAAGAAGATGGCAACTCTTACTGAGATTGCCGGACGCCTCCACTTTGAGGAGAGCAACAAGGGCTCCCTGCTGAATATCCATGTGACCAACGAGGACGGTGAGACAAAAATGTACTCCGTTCCCCACACTGGCCTTCGTGTCAGTGACGGCGACCTTGTGGAGAGGGGAACCGCCCTCAACGACGGCGCGCTGAATCCCCACGACGTTCTCCACACCCGCGGCGCTTCCGCAGTCCACAACTATCTCATTCAGGAAGTTCTGCGCGTGTACCGTCAGCAAGGCGTGGACATCAACGATAAGCATATCGAGGTTATTGTCCGGCAGATGATGCGTAAATGTCGGGTAGAGGATGCCGGGGACACTACCCTGCTTTCTGGTGCTATGGTAGATGTGCTGGAGCTTCAGGATGCTAATGACGAGGTACGCCGCCGCCGTGCCGCTGGTGAAATCCGTGAAGACGGCGAACCCCTGCGGGAAGCGGAGGTTACCCAGCTGCTTATGGGAATTACCAAGGCATCCCTGGCAACGGACTCCTTCCTCTCTGCCGCCTCCTTCCAGGAGACCACGAAAGTTCTGACCGAAGCCGCTATTAAAGGCAAGGTAGACCACTTGGTTGGTCTGAAGGAAAATGTTATCATCGGTAAGCTGATTCCTGCTGGAGCGGGGTTGAGCGCTTACCGCGACATGGCGGAAGCAGTGGTGCCTGAGATGGAGTCTTTGGAAGAAGCTCCTCTGGAACTGCCGGAACCAGAAGAAGAGGAACCAGAAAGCGGTGGGTATGATTCTGCAGAACCTATGGAAGAGTCTGAAATTCTAGTACCTGAAAGTGCGGAATAAAAAGAGTATTCTGACTAAACAGAGGATGCGGATGGTTTATCCACCGCATCCTCTGTCTTTCTAATTTCTCTGGAGAGCGTTTGACTTTCGCAGGCAAAGCGTGTATAATAATGGTAGATTTCCAGGAAAAAGAGAGATTTTTGAGAGATAAAGGAGAACTGAACACATGAAAAAACGCCTTGCGGCCCTGTTGCTTGCGGGCTGCCTGCTGACCGCCTGCTCGGCCAGGGCCAACGGTCCCGCTACGGCGGAAAACAACGACTCTTCCCATCTGGAAGCGGTAAGCACATTCAATGCCGCTCCACCAGCGCAAAGCGAGGAGGAACCCGCTGGAGAAGAAATTTCAGAAGAGCTCCTCATTGAAGAGATACCTGCGCTGACTCTGGAAGAGATCCGTACAGTCACTTTCCAAGATGTCCCCTCCGGCGTTTCCTATGCGGACTGCGTCAGCTATGCGGCCCATGAGGGACTGCTTGGCGGCGTATCTTCAGGACATTTTGACCCGGACGCCCTGGTAAGCCGCGCCACCGTCTTCACGGCCCTCTACCGCATGAGCGGCCAGGAGGTTCTGGAGTCTGAGGGTCTTTTTGATGATATGAAGGCTGGCGCGTGGTACGCCGGGGCGGTGACCTGGGCAGTCCAGGAAGGACTCGTGGATTCCGGCGGCAACCTGGGTCCCCAAGAGCCCGTTAGACGCTCTGAACTGGCTATGCTGCTTCACAAGCTTGCGGCCCGCGAGGATGGAAAGACCTATGGAAGTCAGCTCGATGCCTATGAGGATGCCAGCTCTGTTCCAGAGGAGGCACGGGAATCCGTGGCCTGGGCCCTGGAAAACCGTATTTTTTCCGCGCTTGTCACAGATTCTATCCATCCTGATCTGCCTGTTTCCCGCGCACAGCTGGCGCAGATCCTTGTCGCGCTAACCGCCTATAACACTGGTGAACCGGTGGCGGAGGCGTTGACTGTCCAAATGAGCGCAAAGGTTGAGGTCAGCCTTAGCCAAGATCGGAAGAGCACACGTCTGAACTCCAGTCACACTAAGATATCT
>CAMSIF010000136.1 GCA_947058885.1 uncultured Clostridia bacterium | reverse complement strand
AGATATCTTAGTGTGACTGGAGTTCAGACGTGTGCTCTTCCGATCTCGCCTTTTATCACCGGCAGCAAGCTGGTCACCAAGGTGCTGACCGAGGATATGGCGGACCTCACCGGCGGCAAGGTCATTATCGACCCCAACGGCAAATCCGCCGCCAATCAGCTGGAGGCCATTATTGAGGAGAAGCGCAAGGCCCTCAACATTTAAGGGAGGCGCAAGAAAATGAAACGAATTTTTATTGATCCCGCCAAGTGCGACGGCTGCAAAAGCTGCACCCTGGCCTGCATGGCCTCTCACAGCGATATGACGCCCCGCCGGGGCAGTCTGGACGAATTGCGCCAGCGCATGTATACCCTGGACCTGACCAGCCCGGCCACGCAGTCCCGCAACCGTATCCTCTCCGACGGACAGGGGGGCTACAGCCCCATTTTCTGCCGCCACTGCGATGTGCCCGACTGTGCCGCCTCCTGCATGAGCGGCGCGCTGCAAAAAAATATGGAAAATGGGCTGGTGGAGTATAATGCGGACAAATGCGCGGCATGTTATATGTGCGTCATGAACTGCCGCTATGGCGTCCCCGCCATTACGCCAGACCGGGAGCGGATGGTTAAATGCGACTTCTGCGCCCATCTGGAGGAAGGACCGGCCTGCGTGCGGGCCTGTCCCAAGAAAGCCATTGAAGTAAGGGAGGTATGAGCATGGAACGGTTTGTCATCATCGGCGCCGGCGCGGCCGGCATCACCGCCGCCCAGACCCTCCGCAGCTTCCGTCCCGAGGACATTATTACCGTTATCTCTACTGACGAAAAAGTCCATTCCCGCTGTATGCTCCACAAGTACCTGGGGCATGAGCGGGACGCTCAGGGCATCAACTTTGTAAAAGCGGACTTTTTTGAAAAAAACGACATTTACCACATCGCCTGCCAGACTGTGACGAAGATTGACACGGCGGCGAAGACCGTCCACTACGGCGAAAGCTACAGCACCCCCTACGACAAGCTGCTCATCGCCACCGGTTCCGGGTTCTTCATCCCGCCTATCCCCCACTTCCGCGAGGCGCCCAACGTGTTCGGCTTCCGGGACCTCAGCGACGCGCTGAAAATCGACGAGGCGTTTGCCAAGGGGAAACGGGTGTTTATCGTGGGGTCCGGCCTCGTGGGCCTGGACGCCGCCTCCGCTCTCTGCCAGCGGGGCGCGGATATTACCATCGCTGAGATGGCCCCGCGCGTGATGCCCCTGCAAACCGACGACTACGCCGCCTCCGTCTACCAGAAGGTTTTTGAGGACCATGGATGCAAATTCCTGCTGGGCATCGGAGCCAGCGACGCGGTGGTGGACGGAGAGGGGAATATTACCGAAGTCATCCTCTCCACCGGCGAGCACGTACCCTGCGACTTCATCATCATGGCCGCCGGCGTGCGGCCCCGCATCCAGCTCGCGCTGGACAGCGGCATCAAGGCGGAGCGGGCTATCGAGGTGGACAGCCGCCTGCGCACCTCGGCCCCGGACGTCTATGCCGCCGGCGACTGCACCGGTCTTTCCGGCGTATGGCCCGACGCTATGGCCCAGGGCAAGGCCGCCGCGGAAAATATGGCGGGCGTGGACACAGTGTACGAGAAGCCCTATCCCTTTAAAAACACCAGCAATTTCTTTGGCGTCACCATGCTCTCTGTGGGGCGGCTGGATTTGACCGAAGGAGCTGAAATTCTGCTTCATAAAACGCCCAAGGAATACAAGAAAGCCATCGTGAAAGACGGCAGGCTTACCGGCTACCTTTCCATGGGAGATATTTCCAACAGCGGCCTCTACCTCCATCTCATTAAAAACGGCGTTGACGTCAGCGGAAAACTGGATAAAATTTTCCGCCTGAGCTTCGCGGATTTCTACGGCATCAACCAGAAAAACGGCGAATACGTCTATACAGTGTAAGAAAAGCGGCTGGCGTTCTCCGGAACGCTGGCCGCTCCTTTGCCGGACAAGCAAAAATACCAGCGATTTCCAAGACGGGGCGGTAGACAATTTCCCGCAGCTGTGCTATGATAGGAAAGCTTATCCCAATCCTGACCGCGTACCTTCAACAGAGAAAAGGAGACTCCATGAAACAAACCCCATTCTTCAAAAAATCCGCGTCCCTCCTCCTTGCGTTTGCGCTGACGCTGACCCTCACGTCCACGGCCCTTGCCGGTTCGGAGGCCTATGGCAGCGATGTTTGGCTTCAAGATACGGTCCTCCAGGATGGCGTTGTGCTCAGCGACAACATATTTTGGAGTAATTACTACTCCCAGTTCCGCCATGAGTATTACATCACCTACACCCCTGGCGGCCGCCTCCCTGCCGTCCCGGAGATTCCTGACAGCGGCGGGGACTCCGGCGAGGAGATTACCGGCGGTACTGACGGCACCCCCGACAACTCCGGCGGCGAAGGCTATGAGCCGGATACCGACATTCCCGGCTGGCTGCAACGACCCCGCAGCGGCAGCATGACCGCCTCGGCGGTCTCCTACAGCGCGGCAAACGGCGTGCTTCCCGTAGCGGCCTATGGGTCCTCTGTCTGCGACCGGGTCACCGCGTCCGCTACCGCACAGTACTTCGAGGGCATGGGGTACCGGGTGCTGGGCGTTATTAACGGCGACTTCTACGACACCGCAACCGGTTTCCCGCTGGGACTGCTGGTCTCCGGAGGAGAACTGCTCTCCAGCGCGGGCGGATACTACGCCGTAGGCTTCCGGGCCGACGGCTCTGTGGTCATGGGCCAGCCCAAGCTGGCTATCACCGCCCAGACCGGTGAGCAGACTCTGCGGCTGTCCGGCCTCAACAAGCCCCGGGTGGAAAAAAGCGGCGCGACGATGCTGACCTACTATTTCCGCAACGACCACACAACAGGCACATCTACCTCCGGCGTCAATGTGGTGGCGGCTGTGGTGGAAGGAAAGGCCGCTATCGGCGGCCAGCTCACCCTTCAGGTTGAGGAGGTGGCGGAGGGGACCGGTTCCCGCACCCTGCGTCCCGACCAGGTGGTCCTTACCGCGCCGTCCAACGGCTACGATGTGGATTTGGCGTTTCTGCGCTCCCTGACGCCGGGACAGACGGTAACCGTCTCCTTTACCGAGAGCTCCGACCCCGGCTGGAACGAGGTCACGGAGGCTATCGGCGCACTGTACCTTCTGGTCAAGGACGGCGTAGCCCAAACGGGTTTTGAGGTCTCCGCCGCCCCCCGCACCGCCGTGGGCGTCAAGGCCAACGGCGATCTGGTCCTATACACCATTGACGGACGGCAGACTGGGCACAGTATGGGCGCGTCACTGGGCGTTCTGGCGCAGCGGATGGCGGAGCTGGGCTGCGTCACCGCCCTTTGCCTGGACGGCGGCGGCTCTACCACTATGGTCTCCGCCCTGCCGGACAGCGGCGCGTCCAAGTTAATCAATTCTCCCAGTGACAAAAGCCAGCGGAAGGTCAGCAATCATATTGTGCTGCTGGCTCCCGGCGGGGCCACCGGCACGCCTCAGGCCGTCAATCTCTCGGCGGCGGCTCCGGTGGTATTACCTGGACATGGGGTGAAGCTGAAGGCCAATCTGGCGGACAGCCACTACTACCCCATGGCGGGTGAGATTCAGTTCAGCTCCAGTGCCGGAACAGTTTCCGGGGACGTTTTGACCGCGCCGCTGGAGACGGGGCCGGTTACTGTCACAGCCTCCTATGGCGGCATCAGCGCCCAAACCGAAATTATGGTGGTGGGCGAACCCGACGAAGCCGCTATCACCAAAAACGGCACAGCAACCTCTTATCTGAACCTGACGCCGGGAGAGAGCGTACAGCTAGGCATATCCGCCAGCTGCCGTCATCTTCCCATAGAGGCTTGGGCCAGTGATTTCACCTGGCAGATTACCCCGGAGGTGGGGACGGTTGATGAAAACGGCGTTCTGACTGCCGCGCTCACCTCCGCCAGCGGCTACGTGACCGCCCACATGGGGGGCTGTTCCGTAACAATTCCCGTGGCGGTCAAGGCTGAGTCTCCCTTTGCGGATACTGCGGGGCACTGGGCCAGCGGCCACCTTACAAACCTCTACTACCAGGGAATCCTGACCGGCGAGGTGGCTGACGGCAAGCTCTACGCCCGGCCTGACCGGGGCGTTACCCGGGCCGAGTTCTCGGTGCTGCTGTGCCGGTATCTGGGGCTGGAGCCGTCGGAATACGCCGGTGTGAACACGCCCTTTGCCGATATGAATCAGGTGGACACCTGGGCGCAGGATTCCGTCCGCGCCATGTACGCGCTGGGAATTGTCAACGGCTCGACGGTGGATGGACAGCTGGTCTTTGAGCCCCGGGGGACCCTCACCCGCTCCCAGGCAGTGGCTATGCTGGGACGGATGCTGGCTTTAAATGGTGAAAGCGGGGAACCGGAGCTTCCTAAAATTCCTGACGGCGGTTCGCAGTTTATAGACCTGGAATCCCTTCCGGACGGTTCAGAGGAGCCGTCTGCTGACGCGGAACCCACTGTGGAATTAGGCGATCTCTCCCAGTTTTCAGACGCGGACGAGGTGCTGCCTTACGCTGTGGAGCATTTCCAGAAGTTGGTCGCTATGGGCGTTATCGGCGGCGACAACGGCAGGCTGCTTCCTAACGGAACGATGACCCGCGCCGCTATCTGAGATCGGAAGAGCACACGTCTGAACTCCAGTCACACTAAGATATC
>CAMSIF010000135.1 GCA_947058885.1 uncultured Clostridia bacterium | reverse complement strand
GGGAGGAACCTGTCAGAATTGAGATGTTCCGGCAGCTGGGGTATTTTCCCACAGAGTCCTCCGGACACAACTCCGAGTATAATCCCTGGTTCCGCAAGCGTCCGGACCTGATTGAAAAATACTGCTCCACCGGTACGGGATGGAATCCAGGCGAATACGCGTATATCCTCCGGGAGTATCTGGGCCGCGAGGATACCTGGGAGGCGGAGTACAAAGACTGGCTGGAAAACGGTGAGGTAGATTTGAGGAAAGGCGAGGAGTACGCCTCGGATATCTTCAACGCGATTTTAGGCAATCATACGCCGTTTCCCTTCAACGCCAATATCCGGAACCACGGCTACATTACAAATATTGACGATGGGGCCTGTGTGGAGGTTCCGGCAATGGCTGTGGCGGAGGGGATTGTCCCCAACGGCATACACACGCTGCCGCAGCACCTGTCCATTCTGATTAACCATACGGCCAGAATTGAGGAGCTTGCTGTTCAAGCGGCTATGGAGGGCGACGCGGAAAAGGTTTTCCAGGCGGTATTGTTTGACCCGCTGACCTCCAGCGTGCTGAGCATGGAGGAAATCCGCCGGATGGTTCGGGAGATGCTGGCGGTTAACGCGCCTTACCTGACGTATTTCAAGAATCTGGAAATTTGAGAAGTTTGTGTGGACAAGCTGTCAGATGGAACAGGTAAAATTGGGCGTGTATTTGTAAAAATCTGCGCAGTCAAAGAAAAATATGGATAATTGCACAAAAATACAGTAGAATATATAATATTGACTATAGAAAACAACCAACAATCTATTTGACAGGAGGAATCGAAATGAAAAGGCGAATCTCTTTATTGTTGTCCCTTGCAATGCTTCTCAGTCTGTTCTGCGGCTGTCAGTCACAGACGAACAACCAAAACGGCGGCAATTCTCCGGATAAGGGTGAACCCAGCGGCTCCGGCACCAGCAATCAAGAACAGGTCTCCCTGGAGTTCTATATCTGGGACGAGCTTCAGGCTCCAGCGACACAGAAAATGATTGACGGCTTCTGCGAAACGCATTCCAACGTTACCATTGAGTTGACGGTCATTCCTTTTGACCAATACATTGTCAAAATGCAGACGGTACTCAGCACTGGTACCGGTCCAGACCTTTGCTGGATCAATACCTCTCTCGGCTCTCAGTATATGTCAACGGGCGCTCTGGAGAATTTGACGCCTCTGATTGAGCGGGACGGCTACGACGTCAGCGAATTGAACCAGAATATCCGGGACGGCTATACCTATGAGGATTCTCTTTACGCAATCCCCAAGGATTTAGACACTGTGGTGGTCTTTTATAACAAGGAATTATTTGACCGTGCCAACGTGGAATATCCCAACAACAGCTGGACTTGGGAGGACTTCCGGGAAACCGCTAAGGCCTGTACGATTGAGGGAACCCAGTACGGCTACACGAACAATAACAACGAACGTACTTACTACAGCCTTATCATGGCGAACGGCGGTTCTTTGTACAACGACAAGCACACGGCAGCCACGGTGAATACCGATGTTGCCCGAGATGCGCTCCAGTTCCTGTGCGACATCGCTAACGTAGACCACTCCGCCCCGTCAGGACCGGAGGCCATTGAGCTAGGCGACCAGACCCTGTTTATGAATGGTCAGGCGGCGCTTGACGTCAACGGCTCCTGGGTGTTCCCCACCTACGCCGAGTCCCTTGGAGACAAGCTGGGCGTAGCGGAGATGCCTACGGGAACCAGCGGCAAGTCCTCCATTTCCCACGGTATTGGCTATGCGATGCCCGCTGGTGGTAAAAATGTGGACATTACATGGGAATTTCTCAAGTACCTCGGCGGCGCGGAGGCCCAAGCTTTCCAGGCAAGGGACGTGATTCCCGCCAACAACACGGTAGCGAACCTGTGGGCGGAGCAATACGCGGAGTACGACCTTAGCGCGGTCATCAGTTCGCTGGAGTATTCTCCCATTCTGCCGCTGGCGGCGAAAAACGCGGCGTCTGTCCGCGAGTGTCTGAAAGCCGCGATTCAGGAAATCTGGCTCGGTACCAGCGATATTCCTTCTGCTCTGGCGAAAGCCGAGGAGGCCATGAACGCGGAGATTTCAAAATAGTTTGACTTAGTAAGGACACAAACGAGAGCCGCGGTTCCCTGCCGCGTGCCTGTGGATGGCGGGGAGCCGCGGCGAATTATATGTCTAGCTGCAAGCGGCGGCCGGCGAGACCGGCGGAAAGGAGTAGAATATGGACAAGGGCCGGCCACAACATATTGGAAAACTGCGGAACCGGCATAAGGACTGGATATTTGCCTACCTGTTTATTGCCCCGCTTATGATTGGCGTTACGACCTTCACCTTAATTCCAATTGCGCAGTCCTTTTACTACTCTTTTACCAAATGGAACGGCGTACAGACGCCGGTATGGACTGGCTTTGGCAACTATATCAAGCTGCTGGGCGACGCAGTGTTCCGGCAGGAGTTTTTCAACACATTCTGTTATGTGTTTATTTCCGTCCCGGTTTCGCTGATTTTATCTCTGATTGTTGCTAACCTGCTGAACGCCAAGATTCGGGGGCGGACGGTTTTTCGTGTGATTTACTTCCTGCCGAACGTCACCATGAGCGTTGTTGTCGCGTTGATTTGGACGTTGATGTTCAATTCACAATTCGGCGTTATCAACGATTTCCTGTATAAGCTGTTTGAAATCCGCCCGTCCTGGCTGACCGACCCCGGACTGATTATGGCGGTGGTGATTGTGGTCTCGGTCTGGTCGTCCGTCGGATATAACGTGGTCATCCTGCTGGCGGGCCTGCAAAATGTGCCTCAGAACTACTATGAGGCCTGCGAGCTGGACGGCGCGGGAGCGATCAGCAAGTTCGTACATATTACCATCCCGCTGGTATCGCCCACAGTTTTTTTCCTGACTATTACCTCGACAATCAACGCCTTCAACTCATTTGACCTAGTCTTCATGTTTACGACAAACGGGGCGGGGCCAACGAGAGACGCGATTCGCACCATCGTTTACGGCATCTATGAGACGGGTTTTCAGTTTTTTGAGATGGGGTACGCCTCAGCAAAAGCGGTCGTGCTGTTTTTCATTATTATGCTGATTACGCTCATTCAGTTTATTGTACAGAAAAAGTGGGTCCATTATTAAGAAAGGAGGCGGAGAGACGTGGAGCAAATGTTGAAAAACGGTATTTGGAAACGGAAAGCGGGTAAATTGCTGACGTATGCCTGCCTTCTGCTGGGCGTTTATGTGATGCTGGTTCCATTTATTTGGATGGTTTTCACATCGTTCAAGACCTTTTCCGAGGCGATGCGGGTGCCTATTCAGTGGCTTCCGGATACATTTAATTTGCAGAATTATCAGAAGATACTCAGCATGAACATTGGACGGTATTACAAAAATACCATTTTTATCACAGTTTTTATTACAGCGGGACAGCTGCTCATCGGCTCAATGGCCGCGTATGCCTTTGCACGGATTCGGTTTCCCTTCCGGAACGCGCTGTTCGGCCTGCTGCTTTGTATGCTGATGATCCCTTCCCAGATGACGCTGATTCCGAAATACGCCATGTGCGGCCGGCTGGGGCTGGTGGACACTCTTTGGGGAATCATTACGCCCAATATGTTCAGCGTTACCGTAACCTTTTTCCTCCGGCAGGCCTTTCTCTCTCTGCCATCGGAGCTGGAGGACGCGGCCCGTATAGACGGATGCTCGCGTTTTCGGTTTTACTGGGAAATCGCGATTCCGCTCTCAAAATCTACGTTGGTTTCTATGGGCATTCTGGCCAGTCTGTACGCCTGGAACGATTTATTATGGCCCACCATTGTGGCCAGCTCTGACAAGACGAGGGTGCTTTCCGTGTTTATCGCGGCCATTAAAGGAGAACATAATAACAAACTGCCGCTTTTGATGGCGGCGGGCGTACTGTCGGTACTGCCTATGATTGCCGGTTTTATCGTCGGACAGAAGCATTTTGTGGCGGCAATCGCCACAACAGGCATTAAGGAGTAAGAGCTTTTTTCATACCGCCTCGCGCCCTGTGGGGCAGGGCGGCGAGGGAAGAAAAATCAAGGAGGACTACATCATGTATTTAACGGAACGGGAAATTGCGGATACCCCGGTGTCTCTGGCGCGTACTTATGCGTACTTTTTGGAGAAAAAGCCGGAGATAGAAGCGTTTTTCGCGAAGCATCGCCAGAGAAAATTTGCTTTTTTAGGTTGTGGCTCCAGTTATATGCTGGCAAAAGGCGCGGCCGCGCTCTTCCAGTCGCTGCCGGACACCGCCGCCTGCGCAGTCCCGGCCGGAGATTTTTTGGTGAATCCGGATTTTTGGCAAAATACACTGAAGGACAGTATTGTTGTCAGCCTGTCCAGGTCCGGGCGGACGTCGGAGGTGGTCCGGGCTGTGAAGGCCGTTCGCGCGTCTGGTTGTCCGGTAATCTCGCTGTGTATGAGAAAGGAAAATGACATTTCTCCATTCAGTGAACTGGAGTTTATCATGGACTGGTGTTATGACGAGAGCGTCTGCCAGACGCGTACGGTGACGAATCTGTATGCAGGAAGCCTGCTTCTGGCCGCCGCTTACAGCAGCGACGGCGAGCTTACCGCCGCAGTGGCCGCCGTCTGCAACGCCAGCCGTTCCTTCCAGGAGGCCAACCGTCCGCTGCTAGAGAAGATTGCCGCGCTTGACTGGGACCGGGTAGTGGTTCTCGCTGACGGCCCTCTCTGCGGGATTGCGGAGGAGGGAGCTCTCGCCTTTACGGAGATCGGAAGAGCACACGTCTGAACTCCAGTCACACTAAGATATC
>CAMSIF010000134.1 GCA_947058885.1 uncultured Clostridia bacterium | reverse complement strand
CACAACCGCGGACACTCTTTCCCTACACGACGCTCTTCCGATCTCGTACCTTCCCCATGACGTAAAAGTAACTGGGGACCAGGATGAGGTCCGCGCCAGCCCAGGCTAACACCTCCGCCAGCATGACCCCTGTTTCTCCCATGCAGAGCGGCAGCAGCAGTGCGCCGCCGGTACGCATGAAAAATTCCGATATCCCCGAAGCCATAGGCAGTACGGTGTTCCCCAGACCCTGTACACAGCTGCGGGTGATATGCAGGATATACAGCACTGGCAGACACACCGACATAATCGCCAAGTACCGGTACGCCACGTCCATCGCTTGAACGCTCTCTCCGGCCTCCGACGGCATGAAACAGGACAAAATCAGCCGTCCGAACACAAGCATCAGCGCGGCGATTATCACCGACGTTATCATGGCAATGGCCAGCCCCGCGCGTATCCCTTCCGAAATTCTGCGGACCTTCCCGGCTCCCAGATTCTGGCCCGAATAGGTACTCATGGCGTAGCCGTAGGAGGTGGCCGCCACCTCGAGAACGCCATAGAGCTTGTTGGTGGCGGTAAAGCCAGCGATAAACGCAACTCCAAAGCCGTTGACAATGGTCTGGAGAATCATGCCGCCCACCGCGATAACCGTGTTCTGGAAGGCCATCGGCGCACCCAGCTTCATCAGCCGGACGCTTAGAGGACCATTGAACGTCCAGTCCTCCTTGGTGAGCCGGAGAACCTCGACGCCTCGGATTTTCATGATACAGTAGGCGGCGGAGAGACATTGGGCGATTAGGGTTGCCGCCGCCGCGCCCTGAACCCCCCAATGAAATCCCAGAACAAAGAGAAAGTCCAGGCCGATGTTGGTCAGGGAAGCCACCACCATCGCCATCAAAGGCGTGCGGCCATCCCCCAGCGCACGCAGAATCGACGCCGCCAGGTTGTAAGCCATCACCACCGGCAGGCCGCCGAACAGAATGCGCAGGTAGGACATGGAGATAGGGCGGATATCCTCCGGCGTCCGCAGCAGCGCGACTACCGGGGCGGCCAGAGCTTCGCTGGCGGCTGTCAGCGCGAGAGCGCACACGATGGAAAGTAGAATCGAGGCCGCTACCGTCTGTCTCAGACGGGAAAAATCCTTGGCCCCGAATTTCTGAGCCATTAAAATGGAAAAGCCCTGCGCAAAGCCCTGGATAGTTCCCAGCGTCAGCCAGTTGAGCCAATCCACCGCGCCCAACGCCGCCAGGGCGTCCACGCCCAATGCCTTTCCGACCACCGCCGTATCTACGACGGTGTACATCTGCTGAAAAATATTTCCTGCCATCAGAGGCAGGGAAAATACCAGCAGAAGCCGCCAGGGATTGCCCTCCGTGAGTACGCTTGTGCCGTTGTTTCGTCCGTGGGACGTCTGTTCCATAGTATCCCCCTTTTCTGTTTGGTTACCGCTTGATAAGCAGGACCGAAAAATCGTTTACGTTGGTGCCGGTGGGGCCGGTTTTGACGAGACCGCCGCAGAGGTCCAGAGCGTGATAGGAGTCGTTGTCCTGGAATACGGCGTGGAGTTCCACCCCCAAGTGGTCCAGAAGCGTCATTGTGCCGCCGTCTACGTATCCTCCGGCGGCGTCGGTGGGACCGTCGGTGCCGTCGGACCCCACGGAGAATACCGCCGTGTCCCGGAGGCCCCGGATACCCGGCGCGGCGGCCAGGGCCAATTCCTGATTCCGTCCGCCGAGCCCCCGGCCCGTGAGCCGCACAACCGTCTCGCCTCCGGCAATGAAGGCGAGAGAGCGGGAGGTGTTCTGGTGGTACTGGGCGATGCTGCCAAGAAACGCCCCCGCTTCCCGCGCTGCGCAGGTGAGGCTGTCGGTGAGGACGCAGGGTTCGTAGCCCAATTCCCGGCAGGCCGTCTCCGCTGCCCGGCAGAGCTGGGTAACACTGCCGGTCACATGGGTCTCTACGTTGTCCAGGCGGCTGATGGGTGCTGCGTCCAGCAGTTCCTTCATCTGGGGCGTGAGGGTCAGGCGGTACTTGTCCGCAATGTGCTTCGCCTGGGCGGCGGTGGAAGTGTCCGGACAGGCGGGGCCGGACGCAATCATATCCAACGGACCGCCTACCACGTCCGACAACACCACCGAAAAGACCTTAGCCGGTGCGCACAGCGCGGCAAATTTTCCCCCTTTTACGGCGGAAAACCGCTTGCGCAGAGTGTTAATCTCCACAATATCCGCGCCGCAGGACAGTAGCTCCCGGGTCAGCCGTTCCAAATCTCCGGCGGGAATCAGCGGCGATTCCAACAGGGCGGACCCGCCGCCGGAGAGCAGAAATAGAACCGTGTCGCCGGAATCCAGCGCAGATACAGCCTCCATGGCCCGCCGTGTGGCGGAAAAGGAGTTTTCGTCTGGGACGGGGTGTCCGGCCTCATAGACCTCCAGACACCCCAACGGCCCGCCGCTGTGGCCGTACTTCGTAACCACCACGCCGCCGGAGACGCGCTCCGCCAGAACCTCCAGGGCGGTCCGGGCCATTTGCCAGGCGGCTTTTCCGGCGGCAATCAGCGTCAGGCGGCCGGGGCCAAAGGAGGCCTGCTCCAGAGCGCTCCGGACCGCCCGGTCCGGCTGCGCGGCCAGGAGGGCGGATTGGATGATATGGTTCGCGTCTTCCCGGATGGACATAATAGACCTCCTGTTTCTGAATGGGGCAGAGAGAACGCCGGACCGTCGCTGGCCCGGCGTTTCTTCTTCGTATGGGTTATTGGTTCGCCAGCCCGGCCAGCTCCGCAAGCAGCTTGGGGAGTTCGGCCTCCATATTGTCCGGGCTGAACTGGCAGGTGCCTACCTTCCTGTGGCCGCCGCCGTTATATTTGAGCATCAGACTGCCCACATCAAGGGAGGCGGTCTTGTTGATAATGCTGTAGCCCACTGCGGCGGAACAGCCCTGTCCGCCCCGTCCGCTGACAATCCAAGCGGAAATATTCTGTTCCGGGTACATGCTGTAAATGAGAAATCGGTTGCCGGTGTAGATGGGGTCCACGCCCCGGAGGTCCGTGATAATGAGATTGCCGTCCACCCGGGTGTGTTTGCCCACCATTTCCTTAAACTTCTCTGTCTGCTCCTGGTAGACTTCAATCCGCTCCACGACATCCGGCATCGCCAGAATTTCCGCCGTGGTGTGGGTGCGGCAGGCGTTCATCAGCTTCTCCATCAGCTGATAGTTGGAGATGGTGAACTGCCGCCAGCGGCCCAGGCCTGTCCTGGGGTCCATCAGAAAGCCTACCAAAATCCAGTCTGTAGGATTCATGATTTCATCGATGGTCAGGTTTCCGGAATCCACCTTGTCCACGGCCTCCATCATCTCTCCGAACTGAGGAAACCGCTCCTTGCCTCCGTAGTATTCGTAGATAATTCTGGCGCAGGAAGGGGTTATCCGGCTCTCGCCCTTGTACTTCCCTTGGAGTTCCAGACGCTCGTGTTCGCTGGAGTGGTGGTCAAACCAGAGTCCGCAGCCTTCCACATAAGGGACGTTGGCCAGGACGTCGTTTTCCGTTACCTCGACCAGGCCATCCTGCAAATCCTTGGGGTGGGCGAATTTCCAGCTGTCGATGACGCCTGCCTCCAGCAGCAGCGCACCGCAGACAAGTCCATCGAAGTCGGAACGTGTAACTAAACGCATATGTATTTCCTCCTCTTTTTGAAAACGGTGACGTTATGATTGCTATAGTATATCATATAAAATTTGGGATTTCAACTTCATTCGTTGGAATCCGGGGGGAGCTGGGGGCCTTCGTTTTGTTCTGCGTCATCTGTATCTGAGGGACTTTTTCCAGTCTCGGGCGGGGGAAGCAGCGGTCCTTGACTGTCAGACTGACTGCCGCTGGCTTCTTTCGGCGGTTTCGCTGAGGCGGTCTGACTACTTTTTTTGGAAGTACTATTCGCGGGTTTAGAGACAGGCTTCTGCGCGGCCTCCGTCACGGAGGTGGTACTGGCGTTCTCCTCTGGATTTTCGCCGGAGGGTTCTTCCTGCGGCGGTTCAGCCAATCCTTGCGGCTTGTCCGGGGATACGGCCTCCGGCTCCCCGCCGGTCTCCGGAAGGTCCGGGGCGGCGGAAAGAGAATCAGCCGGTGGCAAGTCCTCCGCAGGTTCCCCGCCAAAGGGATTGCCGCCTGTCGCCTCTAGAAAGATGCCGCCTCCCATCAGGGAAAAGAACAACAGAAAGAGAATTACGGGCAAGACAAACGATTTATTTTTTATATACGATACCACCATCCAGGCGATACCGGCAAGACAACCCAGAAGACCAACGCCTCCTATGATGAGGAACATAAAACCGCCTCCTTTTGTTTTGTCTGTCTTCCGCTGGCCGTGAACGGAGGGAGAAACCCTGGAGAAAAATCCCCCGCCGGGCGTGGATGGAACCCGGCGGGGCACAGCGGAACCATATAACCGTATAGTTCATCATATCCAGTATAACATATTGGATGCCGTGTTTCAACCTAAAAAATAGATAATTGCCGGAAGAAAATGTGTTGGTTTTTTCTAAAACTGACGCAGAATTTTATTCTGGCACCTACTTTGATACGGCAGACGGAAAGCCCTGCTATCTGGTTTTATGGGCTACGCTCCAGCCGGTCAATGAGGCGAAGGAAGCGGTTATTGTATTTTTGCCGTTTACTTTGCTGCTGTCACTGCGTTGCAGGGTATGCTCGACAACATGATTATGGGTATCGGCCGGTATCGGGATTGGGAAACCTATCTGCCGGTGTGCCGGAATATGGTGGAAAAGTTTGGCGTGATGATACAGGAGATATTGGATGCCTCCAAATTGAGCTTTTCCTTTGGACAGGAAGCAATAGACCTGCAAAACCTGCCAAGAGTTGTCAAGACCTAAAAGTATAAAAAGCTG
>CAMSIF010000133.1 GCA_947058885.1 uncultured Clostridia bacterium | reverse complement strand
AACAAGCGAAAAATATACAAAAAATATTGCCATGGCAGTTGGTAAGGATGAGGTCCCCGGTTCAATAAGATAAAGATACTAAAAAATGACCCCGCCTATGATACGAAAAAGGAAATAGCGCCTCGCGCTATTTCCGCAAGGCCGAAAACAAATGCAACTGTGTTGCATCTTGTTCCCGGCCTTATTTTTTCGCTTTGATTGGTTGGATTTTGCAGGATTGCAACATTTTACATAAATTTGCCCTGGAAAGAAGCCGCTTTCGACGCTTTGCCAATAAAGTCAAACCCATTTGCATATTTGATGTATATGTGGCTGTCGCAACCCGTCTAAAATCCCCTAGTGCCGCTCCTTTTGGTAGAGTTTCCTGACGGCCCCAGGTGATTCCATGACGGGAGCGATACGCCTACGTTCCAAGTCCTTGCCGCACAAGGCGTCAAGAGGCATTGGAACGACAATGATAGACGCAGGACGGGAGCGGGGGCCTCGCTCCGGGGTGTCTGTCCCGCTCTGCGTCCCGGCCTCACATCTGCGGATGTGGGCCGGCCCTTGACCGGGCCGCGCTCTACCCTTGTCTGTCTGCGGACAGCCAGAGGCCAGACCGCTCCCACAGCCACTTCAGCAACCGGGCCTTGACGGTTTGCCGTTGGCAAGCCCTAGCCCGTTTGCTCCCTTCGCTCGGCCCCCGCCGGGGATTGGACGCGGGACGGAGGACGAGGGGGTGAATACGAAAGAAAGGAGGGGATAGCCCCATCAAACGCATTACGACCATATATCCACGGGACACCCGCGCCCTCTCTGCGCTGGCCCGATGTGGCTACGTCACGGAGGAACAGCTAAAAGAAACCGGGTTGAGGGATAAGTGCATAAGCGCCTATGAGAAAGACGGCCTTGTAGAGCGGAGCATTTACAGCCAGCCGGGGGACCGGGAGGGGGACCAGACCGTTTTCCGCCTGACCGCCGCAGGGCGGGACCTGTGCCGCCATGAGCTGTGTATGACCCACCCTTACAGCGCACAGAACCCCGCCCATGACCTGGCAATCTCTGACCGCTATTTTTCCCTGACCCCGGAGGAGCGGGACACCTGGAAGACGGAGAGCGAGTGCCGCGACATATTTGCGGAGCATATACGCCAGCTTCGGGACCAGGGGGAGGAAGCCCGCGCGGATGAACTGTGGAACAAGCTCCAAGAGGGCCTTTTGTCCATGCCCGACGCCATCTACCAGCCCCAGGGCGGCCCGGCTATTTGCTTTGAAGTTGTAACTAACAACTACGGCCAGGAAGAAATCCAGGCCAAGGAGGACACCGCGCAAGCGTTGGGATTGGACATTGAGTTTAGCAAAGTATAGGAGGACCCCATGAATCAAGACAAAATCAAGCGGGCTTTGTGCGAGACCCACGCGGACCTGCTCCACATAATCCTCTATTTTGGGGGATTTATGCTTCTGGCTCAGTTGCGGGCGCTGTGTTTGGCGTTCAGACTGTACGCCAGCGGGCAGGCCGTCAACCGGGCCGTCCGGGAACTCCGGGAGGCCGACATTCTCAACCGGAAGACCTGGGTAGATAACAACAGCGATTTGCTGTTGGCCCGGAAGTATGCCTATCGCTTTTTTGGGGACGCAACCAGTCAAGAGGTAGCGACACCCCGCCGCCCGTCCACTATGGCCCCGTACATCATCCAGGCCCGGAAAATCGACTGGCTGTTGGACATTATCCAGCGAAAGGGATTGACCAGCCTGGACGCCGTTGACGATTATTTGGCCCGCTGCGGCTGTACTGTTTTCCTGCGTCTCCCGGATTTACCCGGCTACTACGTAAATCACTACGACATTTTTACGGAGAGCGGACCGGAGGAGTTTTGGGAGCAGGCCGACCGGCTGGAAGTGGTGACATCGTGGCGGGCCTCGATCGCCCGTGCGGAGCCTGTCCAGAAGGGCGAAGCAGGCCCGCCCGTCACCCTGGAGCTGGCACACCGGCGCGGGGTGTATATCGAGCGCATTTTCCCCGAAAAAAAGGCGGTACGGCTGGCCCTGTTCGCGGGGCTGTCCACCCGGCCCCAGCGGATTATGGATTGGGTGATTGACGCTCATATGTGGCTGAAAACCCTTATGCCGCAGTACCGCTCCATTTTCGCCGTGTACGCCCTCTCGGACGCGCACAAGGCCGCTCTGCGGGCCGGGCTGACCGGGACCGCCTACAACCGCCAGACGCCCTATTTTCGAGCGCGTCTGGTTGCCGCCCACCTGGACGGCGAAGTAAACATTGCCGTTACCAACACGGATTTTATCTCCCGCTGGTGCGGCAACATTCAACCGACCACTGTTTTTTAAGGAGGTAGACATTATGATATTGAATTTTTACGGAAAACCCATACGCGCAACATTCATCAGCAAGGCCCACAAGGACGCCTATGAAAAGGCTGTGCGGAAGTTGGAGGGCGCGGAAGGTCCGTTTACCCTCGTCCTGCTGTTCATCCTCACGGCCTGCGCCGTGACCCGGGACCACCTGTGGGAAATCCTGGACCCCGCGTTTCCCCACTCCGAAATCCTGCCCGATTGTTTAACCGCCGACTGGATGACGGATGAAGCCCGGTTCTTGGTGGCTCTGGCCTCTGCGGTGTCCTGTGAGACGTTCGCAGACCGGGCGGCAAAGGGGACGCTGTTCCCTACTGTCATTGACGCTCTGGCCTGGGCGGACGTGCTCCACGAGGCTTACGGCGACACGGACGTGGAACCTGAGTGGCCCTAAATCTAGGACATACCCCAGCTTGACAGTTTCAGCCGGGGCGTGAGACGGTAAATTTAGACTGTCCACGCCCCATTTTTTACAGAGTGCCGGACACGTCCGGGACCCTAACTTTACTGGAGGTGACTGCATATGTCCAATGTGGCATATGTGCGCGTGAGCACAGAGGAACAGAACGAGGCCCGCCAGAAAGAAGCCCTTGCCGCCCACAACATCGACAAATGGTTTGAGGAAAAGGCCAGCGGGAAGAACACCCACCGGCCAGCGTTTCAACAGATGATGGATTGGGTACGGGAGGGGGACACGGTTTTTATCCACGACCTGTCCCGAATAGCCCGGAGCACAAAGGACCTGCTGTCCATTCTGGATACGTTGGACAGTAAGGGCGTCCGTCTGGTGAGCAACAAAGAGAGCATCGACACCAGCACCGCCACGGGCAAGCTGATTGTCACCGTGATTGGAGCTATCAACGAATTTGAGCGGGCGAATATGCTGGAGCGCCAGCGGGAGGGCATAGCCATTGCCCGGCGGGAAGGGAAATACCGGGGCCGCAAGGCGGTTGACATTCCCGACATAGGCCAGCACTACGCCCGGTATATGGCCCGCCAGACCAGCAAAGCGGCCCTTGCCCGTGAGCTGGGAATCAGCCGCCCCACCTTGGACCGGCTCTTTTCCGAATATGAAAACAAGAGCGTCCCGGTTTGACCGGGGCGCTCTATCCGCGTCCAAACACGAGCCAGTCAAGGGATACGTCCAGCACTTCCGAGATTTTGACCAGTGTGGACAGCGACGGCGTTTGGAACGCGTTTTCAATTTTGACATAACTGCTGTATGTGATACCAACTTGCTCCGCCGCCTGTTCCTGGGTCAAGCCTCTGTATTTCCTGTGTGCCTTAATGCGTGCGGATAGCTCGCGCTTGCGCTCCTTGTCCATAACATTCCCCCACACAGAATGTTAGCCGCTGAAAGGCGTTTATAACATTCTGCAACAAGGAATGTTCTTCCATATATTGATTATTTTCTGAAAAAGTTTTATAATATCTGGTACAATAGTCCTGTCTATTGTACCTGGCCCATTGTATGATATAGAAAAACAGAAGGAGCGTATGAAAATGAAGAAAAAAACTGTATCCCTGCTGTTGGCTCTAGCCCTCTCTGCGGCTCTGGCCGCGCCGGTGTCCGCCGTCTATGAGACGCCCACCTTTACCGACGTGTCAAAATCCTTTTGGGGCTATGTGAGCATTGAGAAGGCCGCAGAAAACAAGTGGATTTCCGGCAACCCGGACGGCAAATTTGCCCCCAACGCCAATGTCACCTATGCGCAATTCTGCGTGATGCTGGTCAGCGCGTTTTTCCCGGAACAGCTTGCCAGCTATACCGGCCCGTCCTCTCCCTGGTACGCTCCTTCCTGCACGATAGCCGCACAGAACGACCTTTTGCTTGGGACCCGTGTAGAGCAAACCCCCACCCTGGAGGGGGCTGTGAGTCAGCCTATGAGCCGCTATGAAATGGCTCTGGTGGTATCCGATACGCTGTATAAAATCAATGCGAAAATCCCCACGCCCCAGGAGCAGGCTGACCAGATGGATAAGACCTCTGACTACTGGGATATTCACAAGCAGTATCGGAATGCTGTACTGTTGGTCAAGGCTACCGGCGTTCTGTCCGGCATGGACAGCGCGGGTACATTCGGCGGTAGTGGCAATCTGTCCCGCGCCCAGGCGGCTGTGGTGCTGGGGAAGCTGAACGACCTGCGGAACACCGGAGACGGGAGCGCGGTGAATCCAAATCTCCCTGAACCGACCACCCCCACCGAGATCACCCGCAGCCCCTTTGCGTTCCAGGGCGGTGAGAATGTGCAACAGATGATGAATCGTCTGAATGCTGAGGCTCCCAAGTACGTTGAGGGTTACCTGACCAATGGCAAGCCCATCACCGAGGCGAACATCAAGGCGATGCTGGCTGAGGCGGAGAAGGGGATGCCGGATAAAACGGCATGGTCTACGGGTGAAACCTATAAATACTCAACTAAAGTTTTTCCTGGATATAATCGTGTTGGAGGATGTAACTCTTTTGCTGCAGCCTTGTCTGATTATATCTTTGGCAAGGATGCTTCCGTAAAGAAACATCTAGACTTTGACAATCTCAAGGTGGGAGATGTTATTTGGGGGAAAGATAGTGCTGCTGGTGGTGAGCATGTCGGATGTGTG
>CAMSIF010000132.1 GCA_947058885.1 uncultured Clostridia bacterium | reverse complement strand
TTTGCGCCGCCCCGTTTTCCGCTGCCCTTAAAAAACATTGATTTTACTGGGTTTTTCCATGTTTTCTTATGGCAACGCCCTTAAGCTCCGCTGTTTTTTCGCAGCGACGGGCTTTGGAAAAACCATGGACGCCGCACATCAGTTCCAGATTCTCCTTAACAGTTAGGTTAGGAGCAACCGCCGTTTCTTGCGGCGACATGCCGATAACGCTTTTTACTCCCGCTGTATCGGTTAGGACGCTTCTGCCGTTCAGAATGGCGTCGCCGCTATCCGGCTTTATCAGGCAGGAGAGCATTTTTATAGTAGTAGTCTTGCCCGCGCCGTTGATGCCCAATAGAGAAAATAGTTCGCCCCGTTCAATAGACAGGGTCAGATGGTCAACCGCAGTCAGGTCTTTGTAGCGTTTGGTCAAACCCTCCAGCTTTATAGCTTCCATTTCGGTTCCTCCACGTCACTGCGAATTTAAGATGCTTCTCCTTTGCCTTTCTCGGAGTAGCGGTATTTCAATCCCACATATGCATCCGTCAGTGCGCCGCTGATAAACGCGTCGTCCCAATTAAGATAAGATGTGGCAATCATGGCTGCAATGCCATGAACATACAGCCACATTTCCAGATGGAATCGGTAGGCCTCCTCTTCGCTGAGCCCTGAGTTCCGCCTGATCAGCGCAATCAAAGGCTGTAGTTCCTCCCGGTTCTCCCCGATTTCTTCGTGGGTACGGTCACGCATAAAAAGCAGCTTGAAAAGCTCGCGTTCCTCTCGGGCAAAGCGAATATACGCCATACCGCTCGCCTTGTAAGGAGGATAGCCGCCTTTTGTCATGTCCTCCTGCAAGTAATTTTGGTACAGGCAGTTTGCGGCGAGCAGAACTTGCTGCTGGACTTCTTCCATGTTTTTAAACAGGCCGAAAATGGGCTTGACCGAACAGCCCAGCTTTGCGGCTAAAGCCCTCGCGGTCAGGCCGGACATGCCGTGTTCCCTGGTCACAGATAAGGCGGCGTTGATGATTTCTGCCTTTGTAAATTTAAACTTGGGCGGTATAATAATCTTCCTCTCTTTTAAAGTAACATACGTTGCGCAATCTATGTTGCTCATTATACTGCGAAGATCTAAATTTGTCAACTGTATTGGCAGAGGATATCTTCCCGTTCCCTGCGAACCGCCAGTAATTGCAGCGGATTAAGACTTGATTTTTTTCTCGTTTTCATTTAGAATAGATTGGATAGAACTTTACAAATACCCAGCAACAAAACAGGGAGGCAATGACATGAAAAAGCGAATTTTAGTGGTAGATGACGACAACATGAATCTGGTGCGGACAAAGATGATTCTTGGGCAGGAATATGAGGTGCTTTTGGCGGAATCCGGAAAAGAGGCGCTGGAAAAGCTGAAGGTTGAAAAGGTAGATATGGTCCTTTTGGATATCGATATGCCTGAAATGAACGGTATCGAAACCTTTGAGCGCATGAAAGATTTTGCCGCCGAAACGCCTGTAATCTTTTTAACAGCGTCGGGACTGGAAGAGGACGTAGTCAACGCGATCCGTCTGGGCGCGGCAAATTACCTGAAGAAGCCCTTCCGTCCGCAGGAGCTGATAAAGCGGGTCGCCCAGGAGTTTGCGAAGCAATGAGAGCGGAGGAACAGACAAGCAGACACCTGCTGCTGGCTGTCATTACCACAGTGTTCAGCGTAACGCTGAGCTTGGTCACGGCGGCCATGTCTTGGGAGCTCTGGATGGTCGCGCTGATGGTAGCGGGCTGTTTCAGCGTATGGCTTTTGCATATTGCCCGAATCGGCTCAGATACGTTTTATGAAAACCTGTGCACCGGGGTGATGCTGACGGAATTCTTTTTCTTCGGCGTGCATGAAACGAGCCTGTTCGACATACCCGCTATGGCCTGCATCCTGATTCTTGCGCTGTTTACGCTGAATAAAAAATGGATTTTACATGTAATAGCGTTTCTGTATGTGCTGGAGATGCTGTACCATGCTTTTATCCTCCATACTATTTCTTATCACATGGAGCTCCGGGATGTCTTTCGCCTGGGGCTTGGCGCTGTCATAACCTTTGGCGGGGCGCTGCTCGCAAGATACTGGATTAACAGGCGGAATATTCAGCGGCAGTGGTATGAGCGTATATTCGCGGAGCTGGAGACAGCGGGAAAGCAGAACGCCGTCTTTTTATCAAATGTATCCCACGAGCTTCGCACGCCGATCAATATGGTCATCGGAATCAGCGATGTGGCGTTGGGGAAGGTGCTTTTCCCAGATGTCCGCACGGATATGATATCCATCAATCTGGCGGGCAAGCGTCTGTCCAACCAGATTAATAATATGCTGGACTACACGGAAATCGTGGAAGGCACGCTGACCCCGGCAAAGAAGGAATATATGATTACCTCGGTGCTCAACGATGTAATTACGATGACCGCGCTGCAAACCAACCGGCAGCATTTGGAGCTGGTATTTGATATTGACCCGAACGTTCCGGCGAGACTCATCGGGGATGCCGAGAAAATTTCCCATGTGCTCAAAATTTTGGTGGAGAATTCTATCAAATTTACCGAGGAGGGCGGCGTAAACGTCCGCATTGGCTTCCGGTGGGAAACCTACGGTATCAATCTGATTGTGGATATCTGCGATACTGGCATTGGCATGACTGACGCTCAACTGGCGCAAATGTACGACGTCTTTTATCAGGCGGATTCCGGAAGCAGCCGCTTTGCGGGGGGACTGGGGCTGGGGCTCCCCATTGCCAGGGGTCTTCTGAACGCGATGGGCGGCTTTATCCATTTTGACAGCGGGGGGCAGCAAGGCCTGCTGGCCCATATGGTGATTCCGCAGGGCGTCGCGGACGAGCGGCCATGTATTGTACTCAACCATGGGGACGAAATTTGTATTGGGTGCTATTTCAAGCCGGAAAAATATTCCTGCGACGAGGTGCGGGGGTATTATGACGGACTGATTCAGAATTTAGTAAAGGGACTCGGCGTAAACGGGTATCAGGTACATAATTTTGAGGGCCTGCTTAAATTGCAGCGCAGCCATACGCTGACCCATGTTTTTATTGCGCAGGCGGAATACGAGGAGAACAAGGGGTACTACGAGGAATTGGCAGACACAATCCGCGTCATTGTAATCGCGGATAAGGAGTTCACTCTAAGCGCGGAAAGCAGGCTGCTTATCATCCATAAGCCCTTTTCCGCTCTTTCTGTCGCTAACCTGCTCAACGGCGAGCTTGGCGAGCGCGGATTTGTGGAGGCGCAGTCTGCGGGCCGCAAGCCCTTTACCTGTGTAGGCGTCCGGGCTCTGGCGGTGGACGATGAAGAGATGAACCTTGTGGTCGCCAAGGGCGTTCTGGGAAGCTATGGGATAAAGGTGGATACCTGCCTGAGCGGAAAGGAAGCGGTGGCGCGGTGTGCCGGCGCCTCCTATGACATCATCTTCCTGGATCATATGATGCCGGGGTTTGACGGTGTGGAGACGCTGAAGAAAATCCGGGAACTGAACGGAGGCGTCTATCAGGATTTGCCGGTCATCGCGCTGACAGCGAATACCGTCAGCGGCGCGAGAGAGATGTTCCGCAGCGAGGGTTTCACGGAATTTGTACCCAAACCCATCGAACGTACCGTTTTAGAGCGGGTACTGCGGAAGGTACTGCCCAAGAGCAGCATACGGTACAGCGCCAAGCCCGCCGAGAAGGCGGCCGCCGCCCCAGTTCAGGAACCGCAGGCAGTAAAGCCTGCTCCCGCAGAAAGCAAGGAGCCCCCGGAGGCGGCCCCTCTGCCGGAGGTCCCAACAGACGGACCGCCGCTTCCCCAGGATCAGCTTGTCCAGGCGGGGATCAATGTGGAACTCGGCCTGGATTACTGCGGCGGGGACGAGGACTTTTTCCGGGAAATGCTGCGGATGTTCCACGCCCAGGCCCAGGAGAAGCGGGCGGAAATTGTTTCTCTGTACGAAGCTGAGAACTGGCCGGACTACGCGGTTAAGGTCCATGCGCTGAAGAGCACATCGCTGACAATCGGCGCGGAAAAGCTTTCCGCACAGGCGAAGGAACTGGAGCTGGCGGGGAAACGGGGCGACACGGACTATATCCGGGAGCATCACCCCGCGCTGCTCTGTGCGCATGAGGAACTCTGCGCGCATATTGCCGGGGTATAACGTTTACCGGCGTGCTCCCGAGAATGCCATATTTTAATGAGGTGGAAGACTGCGTGATAAAAAAATGGTTTGAGATTATCACCGATCACAGAATCAGCCTGCGCGAGCGCATGTTCCGCATCGTGACAGGTATCTGCATGATTGCGATAGCGTTTACCCTGCCCATGGGCAGGAGTATTTGGAATATTCTGATGCTGGTGGTAAGCCTTGCCGCAATGGCGGTAATCGTCAAGGTCAGTATTCAGAAAAAGTGCGTTCACGCGGGCGCAACGGCTATCGCGGTACTGCTGCTGGCACTGTTTCCCGTTACCTTTTTTTCTGCGGGCGGATTTTACAGCGGGGTGCCGGAGTGGTTTGTACTTTGCTTTATCTATGTCTGCATTACTTTGCAGGGAAAACGCAGGGTCGTGTTTTTCGGGCTGTGTACGGCGGAGACAATGCTTTGCTACAGTACCGCCTTTTATTATCCGGAATTTGCCGCCCCAAACGCACACCATAACGCCCTGTTTGATTCCGCGTTTTCCATGATTATGGTCGGACTGCTTACAAGCGTGCTGCTCATGTTCTTAAGCAGGATGTATGAGGAGGAAAACGCCCTGTCCCAGCGGCAGAAAAAGGAGATTGAGGAGCTGAACCGGGCGGAGAATCATTTCTTTTCCAGTATGAGCCATGAGATCCGTACCCCGATTAATACGATTATCGGGCTGAATGAGATCATCCTGCGGGAGGATATTTCGGAAGAGGTGGCGGAAAACGCGCGGAATATTCAGGGGGCCAGCAAGCTTCTGCTGACGCTGATTAACGACATTCTGGACATATCCAAGATTAAATCTGGAAAGATGGAAATTGTCAATGTTTCGTATGAGACGGGCGCGCTTTTTTCAGAGATCGTCAATATGATATGGATTAAAGCCAAGGA
>CAMSIF010000131.1 GCA_947058885.1 uncultured Clostridia bacterium | reverse complement strand
CTGGAGTTCAGACGTGTGCTCTTCCGATCTTGACGGAGGGTTTACTGTCACCGCGCTGTTTGATAACCTGGGTAAGGGGGCTTCTGGAGCGGCGGTGCAAAATATGAATATTATGCTGGGCTTTGCGGAAGAAACGGGCCTGGAAAAATAACCGGAAGCAAAACGAAGTTTTGCGCAAAAAGTTTGGGCCGCCTTTTCAAAGGCGGCGGGGTGCAGGGGCAGAGCCCCTGCCTGGGAGGTACTAACATGTGTGATACAATTTCCGGCGGCGTGTGCGCCGCAGAAGGGTTCCGGGCGGCGGGACTGCATGTAGGGGTCAAGACCCACGCTACTTGGAAAAAGGACGTGGCGCTGATCGTTTCTGATGTGCCCTGTAGAGCGGCGGCGCTGTTTACTAAAAATGTGGTAAAGGCGGCGCCTATCCGGGTGACGATGGGGCATCTGGCGGGAGGCCAGGTGCGGGGTATCATCGCTAACAGCGGCAATGCTAACGCCTGCGCTCCCCAGGGAGTGGAGAATGCAGAGAAGATGTGCGCGGCGGCGGCGAAGGAGATCGGATGCGCCCCAGAAGAGGTGCTGGTTGCGTCCACTGGGGTAATTGGGCAGACGCTCAACGTGAAGGTCATTGAGGAAGGTATGCCGGAGCTGTACGGTTTGCTGGAGCACAGTGACGCAGCCAGCGACGCGGCGGCTCACGCAATCATGACTACGGATACGGTGAAAAAGGAGGCGGCCGCAGAGGCTGTTATCAGCGGCAGGACCGTCCATATCGGCGGTATCGCCAAGGGCAGCGGGATGATTCATCCTAATATGGGGACAATGCTTTGCTTTTTGACAACGGACTGCGCTATTTCGCAGGAATTACTGCGGGAGGCTTTGACGGAGGCGGCGCGGACGACGTTTAACCGCATCAGCGTAGATGGGGATACTTCCACAAACGATACTTGCTGTATTCTTGCCAATGGTCTGGCGGGCAATCCGGAAATCACGGAAAAGAACGATGCTTATATTGATTTTGTATTAAAACTGCATGAGGTGTGCTGGCACCTGGCCCGGGCTATGGCTAAGGACGGCGAGGGCGCGAAGCATCTTATTACCTGTACGGTTCGGGGCGCGAAGAGCGAGGAGCAGGCAGAGCATATTTCCAAATCCGTTATTTCCTCCACTCTCACGAAGGCGGCGATTTTTGGGTGCGACGCCAACTGGGGCCGGGTACTTTGCGCAATGGGGTACTCTGGGGAGGAGTTCAACCCCGAGGAGGTAAATGTGACGTTTGCTTCTGACGCGGGGGAAATTCTGGTCTGTGAGAATGGGAAGGGTCTGGCTTTTGACGAGGAATTGGCCAGGAAAATTCTCTCTGAGGATGAGGTAGACATCGACATCACCATGAAGGAGGGCGACGAGATGTGTACCTGCTGGGGCTGTGACATCACATACGACTACATCAAAATCAATGGGGATTACCGCACGTAATCCCCTGGGAGGAAGCCATGGAACTCAGTCACTGCGGCAGGGCGCAGGTTTTGGTAGAGGCCCTGCCATATATTCAGCGTTACAATGGGAAGACCGTAGTAGTTAAATATGGCGGCAACGCTATGATAAGCGAGGAACTTCGCAGGGCGGTCATCAGTGATATCGTACTGCTGCGGCTGGTAGGCATCAACGTGGTGGTCGTCCACGGCGGCGGCCCTGAAATCAACGAGCTGCTGAAAAAAACAGGTAAGGAAAGCCGGTTTGTCAACGGCCTGCGCTACACGGATGAGGAGACCATGGAAGCGGTGCAGATGGTCCTCTGCGGCAAGGTCAACAAAAATCTGGTGGCGACGCTGAACCGTGCCGGAGGCAGCGCGGTGGGCCTCTGCGGTCTGGATGGCGGAATGCTCAAGGCGGTCCGCCGCCGCGCGGAGGGCGTGGATTACGGCCTGGTGGGAGATATTACCGCTGTGGAACCCAAGGTGATTTTAGACGCCATTCGCGACGGCTTTATCCCCGTCATTTCCACCGTTGCCCAGGGTACGGACGCGGAGACCAGCTACAACGTCAACGCCGACACCGCCGCCGCCAAAATCGCCATCGCCCTGGGCGCGGAGAAGCTCATTCTCCTGACAGACACGCCGGGCCTTCTGCGGGACAAGGACGATGAATCTACCCTCATCTCCCGTCTGCATCTGTCGGAAATCCCCGCCCTGGTGGAGGACGCCGTCATCTCCGGAGGCATGATTCCCAAGGTTGAGTGCTGCGTCGACGCAGTGCGGGGCGGCGTTCAGCGCACCCATATTCTCGACGGAAGAATTCCGCATTCGATTCTCATCGAGCTCTTATCTCAAGCCGGTATCGGGACGATGATAGGATAGGCATACATACTTTTCTTGAAAGAAAAGTATCAAAAGAACTTTAAAGGAGTGCAAAGCGATGAATTTTGCGGAAATAAAAGCCCTGGATGACGCCTATGTTCTCCAGACCTATGGCCGCAACCAGGTTGCCATCAGCCACGGCCACGGCGCCGTCCTCTACGATACGGAGGGCCGGAAATACATTGATTTTACATCCGGTATCGGCGTCTGCTCCCTCGGCTACGCCAACGAAAACTGGGCGCAGGCCATCTACAATCAAGCCATGCGGGTGGGCCATATCTCAAACCTTTTCTATACGGAGCCCTACGCCAGACTGGCGTCAAAGCTGGTCCCGGCTTCTGGTATGTCCGGCGTTTTCTTCGGCAACTCCGGCGCGGAGGCCAACGAGGGAATGATTAAGGTGGCCCGCAAGTACTCCTACGAGAAGTACGGCCAGGGCCGCGCCGCTATCATTACCTTGAAAAACTCCTTCCATGGCCGCACCATCACTACCCTGAAGGCCACAGGTCAGGACCATTTCCATAACTACTTCTTCCCCTTTACAGAAGGCTTCCGCTACGCCATAGCCAACGACCTGGAGAGCCTGCAAGCCCAAGCGGGAGACGATGTCTGCGCCGTAATGATGGAACTGATTCAAGGCGAAGGCGGCGTCAACCCCTTGCAGAAGGACTACGTGCAGGCGGTAGCCCGCCTCTGCGCGGAAAAGGACTGGCTTCTCCTGGTGGACGAAGTGCAGACGGGCATCGGACGCACCGGAACCCTCTTCGCTTTCCAGCAGTTCGATATCCAGCCCGACGTGGTGACCTTCGCCAAGGGAATTGCCGGCGGTCTGCCCTTCGGCGGATTCCTGACCAATGAAAAGTGCCGTACCGTATTGCGTTCCGGAGACCACGGCAGCACCTTCGGCGGCAATCCTATCGCCGCCGCCGCCGCAAATGTGGTATTGGACACCCTTACCCCGGACTTCCTCGCTCAGGTGAAGGAAAACGGTCAATACCTCCGGGACGGTATCGCATCTCTTCAGAGTCCCTATGTCTCCGGAATTCGCGGCATGGGCCTGATGCTGGGGGTGGGCGTCCAGGGCATGGCGCACAAGGAGCTGAAAAACCGGCTGATGGACCAGGGCCTCCTGGCCCTTACCGCTGGAAAGGATACTCTGCGCCTGCTTCCTCCTTTGGTGATTACGAAGGAGGAGTTGGACCAGGGCCTGGATATTATGGCCAAGGTCATGCGCGTATAAATCCCGCGCCAACGCTGCGGAATAGAAATCCGTCCATCTCTCCCACGATAATTTAATGGATACGGGAGCGGGGCCTGCTGTCATGCAAGCCCCGCTCCCGCGTCTTTATCAAGCCTCAATCAAATATTCTTTTTAATCGCCTTCAACGCGTTCTTTTCCAAACGGCTTACCTGGGCTTGGGAAATTCCTACCTCCGCAGAAACCTCCATCTGCGTCTTGCCCTCTCCGAACCGCAGAGCGAGAATATGCCGTTCGCGTTCTCCCAGGCGGTTAAGAGCATCCTTCAGAGCAATCTGTTCCAGCCATTGCTCATCCGTATTTTTATTATCCTTCACCTGGTCCATTACGCAGACTGTATCCCCGCCGTCGGAGTATACCGGCTCAAACAAGCTCACCGGGTCCGCGATAGCGTCCATCGCAAACACCACCTCTTCCCGCGGAATATCCAGCTCCTTTGCCAACTGTTCCACGGTAGGCTCTCTTTGCGACTGCGCCATCAGCCGTTCTCTGGCCTGCATGACCTTGTACGCCGTATCCCGCATACTCCGGCTCACCCGGATGGCGCTGTTATCCCGCAGGTATCTGCGGATTTCGCCCACTATCATCGGTACTCCGTAGGTAGAAAACCGCACTGGCTGCGTAATGTCAAAATTATCAATAGCTTTTATCAGTCCTACACACCCTACCTGAAACAAATCGTCAGGATTCTCCCCTCTCCCGGAGAACTTTTGAATCACCGACAGTACCAGCCGCAGATTTCCGCTAATCAATTCTTCTCTAGCCTGTTTGTCTCCTTCCTTGGTCCGCCGCAGCAGCTCCATGGTCTCCTCGTTGCGCAGTACCTTCAACTTCGAGGTATTCACCCCACAGATTTCCACCTTGCCCTGCACGTCCTCATCCCCCCTGGCGAAAACTTACATTGGCAGTTTTCCCCGGGCAGGGGAGTTTATACTGGGAGAAAAATGGAGGTTTTGTCGCTGAGCACGCCCGAGACATTTCCTCAGCAAAGGCTTCTTTTGCTATCCCTCTGATAAGGCCGCCATTGATATGGACACGATGTGTCATAGAATTCAATGGCTATAGCACGCCTCATTCCTTGACCGGCCCATCCAAACGTATCCAATCGCTTTTAACATTTGCAGTTTCCGCTTGACCAAAATTCCTCCATAGCTGCATTAAATGTATCCGGTGTATCCATATTCACGCAATGTCCCGCTCCCTCAAAAATAATCACGCTGCATTCCGGCTCGTTTTTCTTCCACATTTCCACGGCTGATAGCTCCATAGGGATATCGTACCTTCCGCAGCCAATCAGTAATGGATATTTCCTCGGCGCTGCCTGCCGGACATTTATCATGTTATGCAAGGAGGCTAAATACTTAAATGACCTTTTAGGAAACTGAATATTCATCTCATAAAAAGCCGTTTGGGCCTGTAATGTATGAGTTTGACGGAATGACCCACGACTACACCCATAAGGGCGGCGTAGTCCACAC
>CAMSIF010000130.1 GCA_947058885.1 uncultured Clostridia bacterium | reverse complement strand
TCTACACAACCGCGGACACTCTTTCCCTACCCGACGCTCTTCCGATCTGGTGATTTCAATTCTGTTTTTCCCCATCGCCTAAAAGCCCCATTTATACCCATAACCCCAGACAGTGTTGATATACGTAGGATTCTGGGCGTTGTCCTCGATTTTCAGCCGCAGACGCCGGATATTCACGTCCACAATTTTGACCTCCCCAAAGTAGTCCCGGCCCCAGACAGTGTCCAGAATTTCCTCTCGGGAGAGGGCCTTTCCCGGATTCTCCATAAACATCTTCATAATGGAGTACTCCACCTGCGTCAGCTTCACCCGCTGTCCGTTTTTCTCCAAAGTCCGGTTCCGGGTATTGAGCAAAAAGGGTTCCTGCCGGATTTCCCCCACCTGTTCCGGGGCCGCGCCCCCTGCCCGGCGGAACAGAGCGTCCACCCGGGCCGTCAGCTCCGCCGGAGAGAACGGTTTGGTTACGTAGTCGTCCGCGCCGGTCATCAGTCCCGTCACTTTGTCCATCTCCTGGCTCCTGGCCGTCAGCATAATAATACCAATGCGGGTATTGGTAGCCCGGATGCGGCGGCAGACCTCAAAGCCGTCAATTCCCGGCAGCATGATATCCAGCAGAGCCACACGGATATCGGCGTTGTCCCGAAGCTTCTCCAACGCCTCCTCTCCCGTCTCCGCCTCAATGACCTCATAACCCGCCCTGGTAAGGTTAATCTCTATAAATCCACGGATGCTGGCCTCGTCCTCCAGCACCAGAACCTTTCTGACCATATGCTGCTCCTTCCTTCTCTCTCAGTTTTCACCCATGCTCCACTGGTTGACAATCAGCTTGAAGCTCTCGGAAATCACGTCCTGGCTCACCGCGTAGCTCCAATTTTCGTAAGCGCTGCTGAAGGTAACCGCGTAGACCGTATCCAGTCCGGCCCGCCGCCGCAGAATCGTCCTGCCGCCCTTTGCCGCCTGGGCCTCCCGGTCCGTGCCGGTGAAGGTGTAGATTGTCATCAGCTCATCCCCCACGGCCCGTCCGAGAACGCTGTAAAAGGTGGTTGCGTGTACCGAGGAGCTGATATTATTCTGTCTTACGGCAAACCGGCCGTCCCACTCCGGCGGTATAATCAGAAACCATTTATCCGTCAGGTTATGGTAGGTCAACGCCTGGACCTGGCCCGCCCCATCCGCGCCATAGCTGTGCCAATAGATTTTCCAGTACGCTTCGCCGCCGCCTTCCGAGGGCAGCGGCTCTGGCATCGGAACCTCCGTAGCGCCATCGTCGTTAATATCCCACGGCTGGAGGTTGGTTGCCGGTGAGATTTGGGTGGAAACGGCGGTATCACTGCTGAGCACCACATTCTCCAGGCCCCCCTGCCGGTAAACCAGAATATCGGTAATGGTCTCGTTGGTATCCGCCAGGCGGCTGGTGACAAACACCGCCGGTTTGCCCCCCCGCAGGGCGCCCACCTGGACCCACTGCAGCGCAGCCACAGACACAGACAGCTTGGCGGTGGATTGGAGCTGGAGACTGCTGCTGCCGCCGCCCCAGTCGTAGTAGTCCGCCAGGCAGAAGCCGGTCTCCGCGTCGTCACTGCGCAGAACCACCAGCTCCTGGTCGTCGTCGCTGTCCATGTCCGCCAGGGTGTACCGGGCGTAGGAGGTGCTCATCACCTGCACCGGCTCCAGGTCCTCCAGCATATACACGCTCATAGCCTGGACCTCCGCGCTGACGCTCCAGCTGACCACCAGCTCCTGTATACCGTCTCCATTCATATCCTCATAGAGGAAGCTATGGATAGAGGTACCGCTGCCGTCGATACGCCCCGCCAGCTGATACCCCTCCTCCACGGCCCGGAAGATATAGATTTTAAGCGGGGAACGTTCCTCGCTGCTGATCCGGAAGAAGGCCAGCACCTCGTCGCTGCCGTCGCCGTCCAAATCCACCTTCTGCACCGGAGGCAGATTCCGTCCTGATTGGGGCGGGGCGTACTCCGCGCCGCTGGCCAGGATTTCCGCAAGCTGCGCGCTGAGGGCCCCGTACTCCTCCGGGAGCTGGGGCAGCGCGTACAGGCTCTCCGCAGACGCGGACATCATGCACCCGCTCAGCAGCAGGGGGAGAAACAGTATCCAACATTTTTTCCATCCAGTCAAAGCCTCCGCCTCCTTTGCCCGCCCGTCTGGCGGGCTGGTCAACTATAATCTACCACAAACCGCCGCCGTTGGGTAGCCTCTTTTCCCAGATTTCAAAAAGTTTACAGGATGCGGCTACCGCTGCTCCTCCTCCAGGCTCCATCCGTAGAGGGGATACCGCTGGATAGCGCCGAAGATTTTCTTTTTCAGCTGAGGGTATGTCTTTTCCAACTGGAGCAGAAGGGCTTTCATCTCCTCCCGGCGGGTTTTTCCGTTGGCGGGACAGGGATTTTCCACCACCGGAAGTCCCAGACGGCGTACCGCTCCGCGAACCTCCCGTTCCTGGACGTAGAGCAGAGGACGAATTTGGGTGACCTTGCTCCGGTCGAGATATGTCACCGGCTGGAAGCAGCTGATACGTCCCTCCAGGAAAAGGCTCATCACCATGGTCTCCACCGCGTCGTCGTAGTGGTGGCCCAGGGCGATTTTGGATAGGCCCAGCCGGTTCAGCTCTGTGCTCAGAGCCCCCCGCCGCAGCTTGGCGCAGAGGGAGCAGGGATTTTTCTCCTTCCGGCAGACAAAGACTATCTCATATACCGGCACCGGGACCAGGTGGTAGGGGACGTCCAGCTCTTCGCAGAGTTGGGCAATCGGGGAAAAATCCATTCCAGGCGTACCGCTGTCGATGGTCACCGCCGCCACCTGGAAGGGCTTGGGGTAGAATTCCCGCAGCCTCGCCAGGGCGGCAAGGGTTAATACGGAGTCCTTGCCGCCGCTGACGCCCACGGCCACAGTCTCTCCAGCTTCAATCATATTGTAGTCCTCCACACAGCGGCGGACCAGGGATAAAATATGCTGCATAAGGGGCTCCTTCCCAAAAAAGAAAAATTCAAAGCAGAGAAATCGAGAGAAAACAAAAGATATGCATAGATTTCAAGAGCATTCCACACGGTAAATTAAAACGCAGTTGACAAACCGCCAGTACCTGTGGTATAAATGTATCTGCTCGTAACAGGCATTTTACCTGATTTTGAGCCAAAAAACAAGGCTTCCTTAGATGACGAAACGGCGGGAAGTTTTTTCCCGTGTTTTCGTAATCTAAGGAAGAAAGAGAAGGAGAACATGACCATGTCCACATTTATGGCAAACAAGGGCAACATTGTCCGCAAGTGGTACGTCGTGGACGCCGCCGGGAAGCCTTTGGGCCACACCGCCGTGGTGGTCGCTGACCTGCTGCGCGGCAAACGCAAGCCCACTTACACCCCCCATGCCGACTGCGGTGACAATGTCATCGTCATCAACGCCTCTAAGGCGACCCTCTCCGGCAAAAAGCTGGAGCAGAAGATGTACCGTACCCACTCCGGCTGGGTGGGCGGCCTGAAGGAGACCAAGTACAAGGATATGATGGAGAAGAAGCCGGAACTCGCTATGCGGGTAGCCGTGCGCGGCATGATGCCCCGCAACACCATCACCAAGGATTCCCTCAAGCGCCTGCACGTCTACGCTGGCGACGCCCACGAGCAGCAGGCCCAGAAGCCTGAGCTCTATGCCGCTGAATAAGGAGGTAGAGGAATATGTATCAGTCTAAGAAACCCTATCTGTACGGCACTGGCCGCAGGAAGTCCTCTGTAGCCCGGGTCCAGGTATACCCCGGCGGCACTGGTTCTATTACCGTCAATGGCCGTGATTTGGAGGAATACTTCGGCCTGGATACCCTGAAGATGATCGTCCGTCAGCCCCTGGTGGCCACCGCCAACGAGGGCAAGGTGGATATCGTAGCCACTGTCAAGGGCGGCGGTGTCAGCGGACAGGCCGGTGCCCTGCGTCACGGTATTTCCCGTGCGCTGCTGCTGGCTGGCGATGATAACCGTCCTGTGTTGAAGAAGGCTGGGTTCCTTACCCGCGACCCGCGGATGAAGGAACGCAAGAAGTATGGCCTCAAAGCGGCTCGCCGCGCTCCGCAGTTCAGCAAGCGTTAAATTTTATCAAAATGGCTCAAAAAGCCCGGAAAATCAAGGCTTAATAGTGACAAGTAACTATTTGCCACAGAGGGCGGCGTGACCGAGTGTCACGCCGTCTTTTTGCGTCCATAGGTAGTTTCAGTAATAACAGGTTCGCTGATTTCCGGTACTTCTACTTCCTCCAGGAAGTTGAAAACGATTTTGACCTTCTGCGTCCGTTTGCCGCTGGACTTGTCCGGGGCATAGACGATGATCTGCTTGACGAACTCGTTCACGATGGTCGGCGTCAGCTCCGGGATGTCCACATACTTTTCCAGCAGGGCGAGGAACTGGTCAACATTGTCCTCCATTTCCTCACGGGTCGCCACCCAATCGTCCAGACCGATGATCTCGTTGTTAAGCGCAGCCTGCTCCGCCTCGTAGCCCTCCAGCATCTTCTGGTAACGCTCCTGGCTCAGATTGCCGAGTACCATATCCTCATAGATACGGGTGATGAGCTTGTCGATGTCCGCCAGCCGCTTCTTCGCTTTCTCCAGCCGCCGCTTGTCCTCCCGGATGGACTTCGCCTGTTCGTCCCTCCGGCACATCAGCCAGTCCTCTTGAAAGCCCTCCACATCGGCCCGGATATAGTCCGTCACGGCCCGGATGCGTTCCAGCACCACATCCCGCAGAACATCCTCCCGGATATAGTGCGCCGAACAGGTTCCCCGTCCGCTCTTGTACTTGGCGCAGACGTAGTGATCCTGCTTGCCGTCGAAGTTCTTACAGGTGGCGAAGTGAAGTTTGCTTCCGCAGTCGGCGCAGACCACCAGACCAGAGAACAGCCCCTGCCGCTCCGCCTTGGTCATGCGGCGCTTGTGCTGGCGAAGTTCCTGCACCCTGTCCCACTGCTCCTGCGTGATAATGGCCTCCTGCGCTCCAGGCAGAATGAACATATTCTCCAAGGCGTTGGGGATGCGCTTCTTGAGCTTATAGGACTTGGAGTAGGTCTTGAAATTGCAGATGCAGCCAGTGTACTCCATCCGTTCCAGGATACCGGCAACAGACTGTTCTACCCAGTGGCAGGGACGCTCCGGCATGGGCTTGCCCTTGCGCTGGGCGTAGAGGG
>CAMSIF010000129.1 GCA_947058885.1 uncultured Clostridia bacterium | reverse complement strand
ACACAACCGCGGACACTCTTTCCCTACACGACGCTCTTCCGATCTCACTTATCAATCAATGGCCTCTCCCGCAAATGCATTGCATCCGGATGCCCAATACGTTTCTCACCATACAACGCCTTATGCGCCTCCGCCAACGCCTGCACATGCGGCGCACTCTCCTTATTTATCCACGTCGGAAAATAGCACTCCGTCTGATACTTCAGCCCCGTCCACGCAGGCCTGTCATACATATACATACTAACCTTAACATCATCTCCATACTTCTTCACCGACGGCAGTGCCCGAATCTCCTCCAAGCAGCTATCCCAGGTTTCGCCAGCGGTCATCCTTCGGTCTACCGACACCGCACAGCTATCCGCCACTGCGCACCGGCTGGGCGACGTATAAAAAATCTCACTTACCGTACACGTCCCTCTGCCCAAAAACTGCGCATCCTCAAAATGTTCCGGATTATACTTCGGATTGAGCATCTTCACAAGACCCTTTATCTCAGTCTCATCCGCATCATCATTCTCATTCAACGCCCGAATCTCCTGCACAATATCCGCCATTTTATATATAGCGTTATCGCCCCTCTCCGGCGCGGAACCATGGCAGCTTACTCCCTTCACATCTACTCGAATCTCCATCCGGCCCCTGTGCCCTCGATATATCCCACCATCCGTAGGCTCAGTCGAAACCACAAACTCCGGCGTTATCCCATCCTCATTATGTATATACTGCCAGCATAACCCATCACAATCTTCCTCCTGCACCGTAGCCGTCACCAAAATCTTGTACCCCTCTGGAATCAGCCCCAAATCCTTCATAATCTTCGCCCCGTACACAGCGGACACCACGCCGCCCTCCTGGTCCGAGCCGCCGCGCCCATAAATAACATCCGCCGTCTCATATCCCTTATACGGGTCCTGCTCCCAGTTGTCCCTATTACCAACGCCTACCGTGTCAATATGCCCATCAAACGCAATAATTTTATCGCCTGTTCCCATCCAACCAAGAGCGTTCCCTTCCGGGTCAATTTCCGCCCTGTCAAACCCAAGCCGCTCCATCTCCAAAATCGTCCGCTTAATCACACCCTCTTCCTCACAGCTCTCACTAGGTATCGCAATCAATTCCCGCAAAAACTTTGTCATATCTGCCTCATACCCCGCAGCTGCCTTCTTAATCGCCTCAAAATCCATAACCCAGTCCTCCCTCTTATTCAAACATTTCAAGTCCTCGGACCTTCCTCTGGTCCATCTTACTTCTATCATATCACAGAAAATCTGTATGTCAAACAAAATTTTTGAAAACCTAAAAAATTTTCTGAAAATCACTTGCAATCTACAAAAGATACTGGTATAGTGATAATATCACCAAATCACAAACGCTGTATATGAGGGGGGATGATATAGCTGGATAAACATCAAAAACAAATCTTAAAACAAATCTCCTCCGCCCTTGCGGCCCAGTTCGGCCCAAACTGCGAAATTGTCATCCACGACCTCTCCCCCCACAACGCAAAACCCTCCATCGCTCACATCGAAAACGGCCACGTCTCCGGACGCCAAGTGGGAGACGGCCCCTCCAGTGTGGTCGTCGAGCACCTGCTCCACAATGACCCGGACCCGGAAGACCACTTGGCCTACCTAACCCGCACCCCGGACGGCAAAATCCTAAAATCCTCCACTATCTATATCCGTAACGCAAAAGGAAAAGTCACCGCCATCCTCTCTATCAACTTTGATATTTCCGCCCTGCTCATGATAGAGAGCTCCATCGGTGCCCTAACCCGCACCGAGGCCCCCGCCGCCCAGGCCGAACGCATCACCGTCCTCAACGTCAACGACCTCCTGGACGGCCTTATCGATGAAAGCGTGGCCCTTACCGGCAAGCCCGTGGCCCTGATGAACAAGGATGACAAAATCAAAGCCATTCAGTTCCTTAACCAGCATGGAGCATTCCTCATCACCAAATCCGGCGACAAAATAGCCAAATACTTCGGCATTTCAAAATACACACTGTATTCTTATATCGATTCAAAACAGGAGGAAAAACACCATGAGCAAGATTGACCTGTCCATCCACCAGGAAGGCCTTCAGCATAATATCAAAAAGGCCCGCGAAAACAATATCATCATCCCCACCTTCGCCCAGATGGAAAACCCCGAGACCATCCCGGAAAAAATCCAGGAGAAACTGAAAACCGTCGGCCTCTGGGACGTCAACCCCCTCAACCTCTTCCGCATCACCTGGAAAAATGAGGCAAAAGAAACCGGAGGCCTCTTCCAAAAGGTACCCAACTACGTGGAAATCCCCTCCAGCCTATCCGGCGTACCCTGCCGCATCATTGCTATGGCGGGTAAGTGGTTCCCCACCGGCTGCCACAAGGTAGGAGCCTCCTTTGGCTGCTTGGCCCCCAGGCTGGTCACCGGACAGTTCGACGCCACCTACCACCACGCCGTCTGGCCCTCCACCGGCAACTACTGCCGGGGCGGCGCCTTCAACAGCAAGCTCCTGGCCTGCGACAGCGTAGCCATCCTGCCTGCGGAGATGAGCAAGGAGCGTTTCGACTGGCTCAGCCAAATTGCCGGACAGGTTATTGCCACCCCCGGCTGCGAAAGCAACGTCAAGGAGATTTTCGACAAAACCTGGGAACTCCGGCAGGACCCCTCCATGATGATTTTTAACCAGTTTGAGGAGATGGGCAACCCCCTGTGGCACTACAATGTCACCGGAAAAGCCCTGGCTGGCCTCTTTGAAGCGGTAAAGCGTCCCGGCGACAGCCTGGCAGGCGCCTGCTTTACCTCCGGTTCCGCCGGAACCATGAGCGCAGGCGACCTCCTCAAGGAGCGGTATCCCCAGATGAAGCTGGCGGTAGGCGAGGCCCTCCAGTGTCCTACCATTCTGGACAACGGCTTCGGCGGCCACCGCATCGAGGGTATCGGAGACAAGCATATCCCCTGGATTCACAACGTCAAAAACACAGACATGGCAATTGCCATTGACGACGAGGACAGCCAGCGGCTTCTGCGCCTGTTCAATACCCCCGAGGGCGCAAACTACCTTAAAGAAGAACTGGGGCTGGAGGACGGCCTCATCGAAAAATTGACCTGGTTAGGCATCAGCGGCATTGCGAACGTCCTCTGCTGCATCAAGATGGCAAAGTACTACGAACTCACAGACAGCGACGTGGTGATGACGGTCCTTACCGATTCCGCCGCCATGTACCAGAGCCGTATCGCTGAGCTCAACGACATGCATGGCAGCTACAACGCCACTGAGGCGGCCATTGACCACAACCTGCATATGCTGGGTCTCAAGACTGACAGCATGATGGAACTGACATACGTGGACCGCAAACGGGTACACAATTTGAAATACTACACCTGGGTGGAGCAGCAGGCCCGGGACGTGCGCGACCTGAACGCTCTTTGGTATGACACAAAGGGTACCTGGGACGCAGTTCACGCCCAGGCGGCGGAGCTGGACGAACTGATTCACGCGTTCAACGAGGCCACCGGTCTTCTAAAGGCACTGTAAACACAAAAAGAGAATAGGGCTGGCCTTACCGGCAGGGAGGCGCGCCGGTTTTCGAGGAGGAATACTTATGAATACGCTCGACTTCCTGCCTGTAAGCGCGGAAGATATGCACAATCGGGATTGGTGGTACTATGATTTCCTCGTGGTCACCGCCGACGCCTATGTGGACCACCCCAGCTTCGGCACGGCCATCATCGCCCGCTGTCTGGAGGCGGAGGGCTACCGGACGGCAGTCCTGGCACAGCCGGATTGGCACAGCGCGGAGGCCTTCCGCGCCATGGGAAGACCCCGTTACGGCGTCTTCATCGGCGGTGGAAATATCGACTCCATGGTAGCCCACTACACAGCCGCGAAAAAACGCCGCTCCTCCGACGCTTACAGTCCCGGCAATAAAATGGGCCTGCGCCCGGACCGGCCCACCATTGTCTACGCCAACCGGGCCAGAGAAGCCTTCCCGGGCCTCCCCATTATCATCGGCGGTCTGGAGGCCAGCCTGCGCCGCTTCGCCCACTACGACTACTGGGACGATAAGGTCCGCCGGTCCATCCTCTTCGACGCGGGGGCGGACCTGCTGGTCTACGGCATGGGGGAGCGGGCCACCCGGGAGATTGCGCGGCGTCTGCGCCGCGGCGAGCCGGTGGAAAATTTGACAGACATCCCCGGAACAGCCTACGCGGCCAAGACTCCGGACTGCCGGTTTGAGGCTGTCCCCGTACCCTCTTTTGAGGCCGTTCTCCGAGACAAACGGGATTACGCCGGGGCCACCCGCGTCGAATACGAGGAGCACGACCCTATCCGGGGCAGAGCGGTTCTCCAGCGGCACGGCGAGAGCGTGCTGGTGGTGAACCCGCCCGCCATGCCCCTGAACCGGACAGAGCTGGATTTTGTGGCGGAACTGCCCTACACACGGGAGGTCCATCCCATGTACAGCGTCCTGGGAGGCGTGGCCGCCATTGAGGAGGTCCGGTTTTCTGTAACCCACAACCGGGGGTGCTTCGGCGGCTGTAATTTCTGCTCCCTGGCCTTCCACCAGGGCCGTATGGTTACCTCCCGCAGTCACGAGAGTGTACTGCGGGAGGTAGAAGGCTTTGTCCAGGACCCCCAATTCAAAGGCTATGTCCACGACGTAGGAGGTCCCTCCGCCAACTTCCGGCACCCCAGCTGCCAGCAGCAGCTAAAAAACGGCATGTGCAAAAACCGTTCCTGTCTTGCTCCGGCTCCCTGCAAGAATCTGGACCCCAGCCACGCCGATTACCTGTCGCTTTTGCGGAAGGTTCGGGCGGTGCCGGGCGTAAAGAAAGTATTTATCCGCAGCGGTATCCGGTTTGACTATATGCTGTGCGAGAAAAACAGCGAATTTTTCTCCGACCTGGTAAGACACCACATTTCCGGGCAGCTGAAGGTTGCGCCGGAGCACTGCTCCCCCCAGGTGCTGGACTACATGGGCAAGCCCCATTTCGAGGTCTACGAAAGGTTCCGGGAGAAGTATCAGCGGCTCAACCAGCGTTACGGTCTGGAGCAGTATCTGGTCCCCTACCTGATGAGCAGCCACCCTGGCTGTACATTGAACGACGCGGTAGATTTAGCGGTGTTCCTAAACAAAACGGGCCGCCAGCCGGAGCAGGTCCAGGATTTCTACCCCACTCCCGGCACGCTCTCCACCTGCA
>CAMSIF010000128.1 GCA_947058885.1 uncultured Clostridia bacterium | reverse complement strand
CGTTTTCACCGATATGGGGCGTTTCGCCGGGTGGCCCGGACGGTCCGGCGGGGCCGGGAACTCCCTGTGGACCTGTGGGGCCAGTTTCGCCAATTGGCCCTTGCGGACCCTCCGCGCCTGGGGGGCCGGGGTCGCCCTTGGGCCCAACAGGTCCCGCCGGTCCGCGCCTGCCTCCAAAACCAGCTACCTTTTTTCCGTCTACGTAAATTGCCATATAGAACCTCCTTTAGACATATTGGTAAACTTCGCCAGAATTAAGAATACCAGAACGGCTTATACCGCCGCAAAAAAGAGCATAGTCTGAAACATGGGCCGCAGAAAGAAGTCCTCTGGCTTTTGTCAATTTTTGCGGTTCAGTATGTGTCAAAAATGGATCATAGACATCCGTTTCCGCATAATAATATTGCGTTTGCGCATCAATTCTTTTGTATCCGCCCGCAAAAATTCCATGGTTCCCGATAGTTGTTCCTGCATAGTCACCTCTTTTTTGACTGAATTTTTCCGGCAATGTCTTTGTTAAAAACAAATCGTATGCATCAACGGCCAACGTTTCTACATCTCCAGCAAACACAACATAATTCCCTGCCCTTACTGCCGCAAAAGACATTCTCGCTTCACTCAATCCAGCGGGTGTGGACCTTGTAAGGTTGGAATTATAGGCTGTAACGTTGTTAAGCTTACTATAGGAAGAAATCCCTCCGCCAAAGATAGCGTAATTAGCGTTAGAGGCCGCCGCCAGTGCTTGGCTTTGCGCGGATAAGACTGTAGGGGTTATTCTTGTAAGGTTTTCATCAAAAGCATCTACAATATTTGATTCAGCTGAATTCAGATATCCGCCTGCAAACAGGGCATAGCTCCCAATCGAAGCTGCCGCCATACCTCTACGATTACTGGACAACGCCTTGGTTCCATACCTCGTAAGCGATTTATCATATATTTCAACAGTTCCATTGACTGAAAACAGCGCGTAATCACCAACAGCTGCGGCTTTCATATCTCCGCTTCCTTGATATAACTCCTGTAAAGTAATTCTGGACAGATTAGAATCAAATGCGTCTACAGACAAAGAACCTCCAGAATTACCAACTCCACCAGCGAATATCGCATATCCCCCCAGCGAAACAGCCGATAGACTGCTGCTGGGATTACTTAACGTGATGGCCATACCGTAGTAAACAATATGCACCTCCGCCGTAAGCTCGGCGTAGTAGTGGGAGGAGACGCTGACCACCACGGAATTGTACTGCGCCACGCCCCGTACCGCCGTCACGGTCCATTCCCCTTCCACCGGCAGCTCCAGCACTACCGAACCGTTGGTGGACAGCGCGGAAACCTCCGTGTCCCCGCACTTGGCCGTCACCACCGCACCCGTGTCCGCCTTTACCGTCAGCGTGGCCTTGAACTCGCTGGTCATCGAACCGGCTACCCCAAAAAGACTGACCCCCTTGCGGATATTGGCGGAAACCAGATTCGTATCCCCCTGGATGGTCTGCGTTCCGCCCAGATACTGCCCGCCCGCGATGGTCCTGCTGGCCGTGCCCGGCACGATGGTCTGGGCGGCCAGCGTGGGGATAGGTGATTTTCCGCTTGGAAGCCAGCTTGTCACGCCGCATTCTGGCGTCCTTGGTCCGGGTGGCCTTGGGACCGTCGATGTCGTTCCGGCTCCAGCCGTACCCTGTCTTCTTGATGTACTGGGAATAGTCGTGCCCATTGATGATTAACAGTTCCATGTTATCCTCCTATGTCAGCAGTACCGGCTTGCCCGCCGCGCGGGTCATGTTGTTGATTGCCGGGACTACAACCTTTGCCAGGATTTTTCCGTCGGCTACCAGGTTTACGGTAATCGGTCCGGTGACGTGCTCCTCAAACCAGCTCTTTGCCGCCCCCCAGATTTCCCGGAACGCTTCTATCTCCGCAACCAGCTGGGGAGAGATTTCTACGTCCTCGAAGAGTTCTCCACCCTCGTCCAGCTCCGGTATCTCCAGGTCCGGACTGCCCATGTCCATGTTATCTGCCGCGCCGCTGAGACTGTCGGCGGCATTATCCGCCAGGATCGTTAAATCGTCGAAGTCGGCAAACACACCACGCATTTGCTTCCCTGTCTTTTCCGCCGCGTCTCCCATTCCGGCGGTGGATTCGGTCAGCTTGTCCGTAGCGTCAGCGGCGGCACCGCCGGAACTGGCAATATCCTTTTCCGTGTCCGCTACGCCCTTCATGGATTCCCCAAACAGCAGAGAGGTGCTCTGTGCTGCAGCCACGCGCCGCTGAGCGCGGAAGCCGCCTTGATGCTCTCTTTACTGAAATTGACGATAGCCGCGACGCCAAACGCAGCGCCTACCAGTCCCGCCAGCTTTTTCAAGCTGTTTCCTATACTGTCAATTCCTTTTGTGAACCCTTTATGGTCCAGCCTTGTGTTGATGCGGATAGAACCGTCATAGCCTCCTGCTATAACAACCGCCTCCCTTGCGGCAGTGAAGAGCACGCCTTTCTTGCCCGTGGTCTTGTTCGCTATCATGTCACAGCCTTTTTTCGTAATGAGAAAGTTGGGCCGGGACTGCCCTTTATTGTCAAGATAGCTACTTTCGATGAAAAAATCAATCGGCAGGGAGTTGGATTCATACGCCTGAACCGCCAGCTCAAATGCCTCTGCCATATCCAGATAGAATCTGTCATTCTTGTCCATCTTCGTCCGCTCAATGTACCGCCTCATCTTCTCAATTTCAGTCATAACGTACCTTCATAAATTTTCCTTGCGTGGAGGCACCCGCCGTGATATAATCGATTTATCCGGACGGGTCACCTCCGGGTGTGTGGGAACAACCTGTTGGCTTTAGGAGGCAAAGCAGGTTGTTCTCATTTTTTATTTGCCAAATGCTCCAGAATTATCATACGAATTAATGCGCTCACATTTGTTCCTTTTCGTTCTGCCTCCTCTCTCAACTCCAAAAGATGTTTTTCTGAAAGAAATGTGCTAACACGCTCTGTGTTGGCTTTTTCTTTGGGTGCCAGTTTTCTCACCTCCCTTTTTGATACAAGTATATTATACGTACATATAAGGGATATGTTAAGCGCTATATAAATATTTTGTACTGCATATGGACAAGTGATAAATAATATGTTAAAATTTGTCACATCTTTTTATGGAGGATATTCTTGCTATGAGCGCAAAAATGACAAAATGCAAATAATGATTCTGGAATTTACGGCTCCATTAAAAGTAATTTGCAGACACTTTAAGGTAAACAACCAAGAAATTTATAATTCCAATCAGCTCATTAAACGAGAAGGGGGCCTACATAGTGGATAGATCTCAAACCAAATGCCGGTTAGGCATCATGCGTAAAGCCAGCATAAACGGTGGGGGGACTGGCCTCAATATCTTCATAAACGGAGTTTTGGTTGCCTCTCTTTCAAATGGGAGTTCAACCCGTTTACTTCTTGACCCTGGACATCATGTAATTGGATTTGGTATAGGTAATAAAATCTCATGCAAGATTGATTTAGACCTGAAACCAGATACGGATACAAATTTAGTATGTCAAAAAGTATGGACAGGTGTTGAGGCAAAATTTACCCCTGTAGATGTATGCTCTCTTGCAGTCTCCAGCCGGTCCTCACAGCCACAGGCTAGCGGCTCCGGGTGTCTTATAGCAATGATTGGTATTGGTCTTTTGCTTATTGGAATGTTAATACTAGGTGTTAGGTTGAAAATTTTCTTTTTCCCTATTGGCTAAACAGCAGCTATGTTTGGAAAGACCGTCTGGTATTGGATTCTGGATGACTTCTAAAAAGGGAGAAACTTAATAGGAGAGCCCCCCGCCCGGAATGGAGCGGGGGGTGACTGCTCTTTTTAATGACTGGGTGGGTCGTTCTTCATGCCCTGACGAATCAACCGCTTGATTTCGGTTTGCTTTGGCTTTCCATCAATGGCTTGCAAAATGTCAGCATCTGTGCCCTTGTTTAGTTTAAGGCTAACATATACTGCTGTCTTTGCGTCATACCGTTCTTTCGCGGTCATTTTACTTTCGGTCCGTAGAGCGGGGCCGGTTTCCCGGCCCCCATCTTTCATTGTCAAGATTGTTCCAGCCCTTTGACATACGCCGTCAACAGTTCCTCCAGTTCCTCTGTGGTATACGTTTTGTTGGGTTCTCTCTTAATGAGTTGAAGCAAATCGTATACTGTAGATTTCTGGAACATGATGATTTCCTTTTCAGTAGACATCTGTGGAACCTCCTTTCTTTAGGATGGTTCCATTATAGAATGGGTGACACCCATAGTCAATAGGTTTTAGAAAAAATTTCCCCACTTTTTCGTATCAAAAAGAAGAATAAGGTTTAAAAATTCTCCGCCCGGAATGAACCGCCCCATATTGTGCGGACAGCACAATATGGGGCGGTTCATATACCCCAGGCGGCCTTTTTGATGACAATTGAAGAGACGGCTGGCAAGGTACAGCTGTCACGCCGCCTTGATATGGATAACTACCAAATAGCAGGAATTTTTTGCGCCTTTACGGTTTCAGGGTATACTAAGATGCAGATTTTACCTGGAGGAATGAAAAAATGGAGCTTGTGGTATATGGCGTGCTGTGCCAGCGGGAGGAGGAAAGAGAAACCGCCTACCGCCTGCTGGCGTTTATGCTGGAGCGGGAATACGGATTGAAATCGTTCCCCAGGCTAGTGCGCGCGCCGGGAGGAAAACCCTTTTTTCCGAGCCGCCCGGACCTCCAGTTTAATCTAAGCCACAGCAGGGGGGCGGCTGTCTGCGCTGTCCATAACGAAAGCCTGGGCGTAGACGTAGAGCGGCTGCGCCCCGCCCCCAGACGGCTGGCAAAGGGACTGGATGACGAGGCCTTCTTCCGCCTCTGGACCGCCAAGGAAGCCACCATTAAACGGCAGGGGTTGGGAATAGCCGCGCTTCTGGAGCCGCTGGAGCCGGACCCTCTCTGCCAATGCCTAGAGAACTTCTTGCCTGGATGGATTGTCACCGTCTGCCCGTCGGAGGCCGTCTCCATACGAACGCAGCGGGTGGAGCGGCAGGACCTGACAGCTGATACATTTGCCGTATACTTATAGACTTCCCGCGAGGTCAGCCGCGTTTTGCCCTGCCGGGGCGCTGTCCGCCACGGCGCGGCGCAGCTTTTACAGGACCCTTCTGCGGCTTGGGGGCTTCCCGCTTCCCGGAGGACAGAGGCCGGACCAGACAATCTTTGCCATAGCCTATCAAATCCTCCCGGCCCGCTCTGTGCAGCGCCTCCACCACCAGCCGCCGCAGTTCCGGACGTTTCCATTGCAGCAGTGCCCTCTGCAGCGCCTTGTCATGAGGGCTCTTCGCAACATATACCGGCTCCATGGTCCTTGGGTCCAAGCCGGTGTACCACATGCAGGTGGAGAGCGTGCCGGGAGTGGGGTAGAAATCCTGGACCTGCTCCGGCTG
>CAMSIF010000127.1 GCA_947058885.1 uncultured Clostridia bacterium | reverse complement strand
CGGAATTGGCTGTTGGCCGCAGGAGTGAGCGCAGGGCTTTTTGCCGTACTTTTGGCTCTTACCGTGGTGATGCCGTTGGAGCGGGATAGAGCGGAGTGGAAAATTCTTTGCGGGGAACTCAAGGAGAAGCGGACTAAGGAGCAGTCCGCCTACGCCGCCCTGGCCAAGAACGCGGAGGCCGCCCGCGCCGCCCACCAGGATGCTGAGGACACCTATAACGCTTTGACGAATATCTATAAAACGGGTTTGGATCAGGTATTGACCCTTGTGCGGTCTTTCCGGCCTTTTGCAAAGGATTTGGCGGATGCGCGTCAGGCGGTGGCTGCCGGATTCCTCATGCGGAAGGAGCTGGACCAGGCTATCCGCGAGGAGGAGGAAGCCCGGCAGCGGTGGGAGTCTCTGCGGCAGGACGCCATTTATCCGCTTCCGCCGCCGGTGCGGCGTCCCGCCGAAAGCAGGGAGTGGCTCCGGCGGGAGCTGGCGGACGCCAGGGCGCAGCTGGATATACTTCAGGCCCGGTTTACCGAGACGCTGGAGAGACGGGCGGAGGACCTTTATACCCGGATGTCGCAGACATATTTCCGGCCGGGGGAACCGCTTAAGGGGGATTCCGGCCGTCAGATGGAATTGGCGGTGCGGCTGGCGGTATGCGCTCTGACGCTGCCGGTAATAACGCCTATCCTGCTGGACGGGGCACTGGATTATCTGGACGGAGACAGCCTGACGGCGGCGCTGGACTGCCTGTCGGAGATGTCCCAGACGCGGCAGGTGATTCTGCTGACCTGCTTGGACCGGGAGGTCTCCTGCCTGCGGCGGACACACCCGGACCGGTTCCATTTTATCAGACTGTGAGGTGCCGGATATGTCCTTTTCTGAAATGGCCGCGCTCGCCTTTCTTCTGTTGATGCTCTACAGCTTTTTGGGCTGGTGCGGGGAGATGGTTTACTGCTCTCTGGGCCAGAGGAAGCTCTGCGAGAAGCGGGGATTTCTTAACGGGCCTATTTGTCCTATCTATGGGCATGGCGCACTGCTGGTGCTGCTGGTGCTGGACGGCGGATGTGAAAATCCAGCGGCAACCTTTTTCTTTGGCGCGCTGTTGACCAGCGCTGTGGAGTATTTCACCAGCTTCGTGATGGAAAAATTATTCCATATGCGCTGGTGGGACTACTCTGAGATACGGTTCAATCTCAACGGACGGGTTTGCCTGCGCAACTCCGCTCTGTTTGGCGCGGCCTGCGTGGTTCTCTGCCACGGCTTGGGGCCGCGAATGACGGCCCTTACGGTTTATTTGGTGGAAGAACGAAACGGAACGCTGATGGCAGGCGCGTTGTTTCTCCTCTATGGCGCAGACGTTGTGCTGTCGGTGCGGAGCGCGGTTCAGATTGGCAGCAGGCTGGAAAAGCTGCACCTGATTCATGAAGAGCTGGCGCAAAAGCTGGAGCGGCTGGGGGCGGAACAGCAGAAGGCCGTGGAGATTCAGCGGGCGCGGCTGGAGGAGGCTCTGCATTCCGCGCGGTTGGGCGTGGAGGAGCGGCGTGAGGAGGCGATCCACGCTATTCAGTCCAGGCTGGAGCCTTTGGGGAGTGAGTTCTCCCACAGACTGGAGGCCGCGAGGGCAGAAGCTCAGCAGAGGATGCGGGCTGTCTGTGAGAAACCGGATATGTTTGAACAGCGGCTTCTGAGTTCTTTTCCGTCCATGCGGTCCCTGCGGCATGGGGAGGCGTTGGAAAATCTGCGTGAATATATGGAAAACCGGTAAAACTAGTAACGTTACCGGGCGGCGGAGCGGGATAACCGCCGCAGAAGAGAGCGTGTATAAAGTTCTTTTTGATTCTTTTTCTTTCAAGAAAAAGAATGGATACCGAAATATAAGGAGATTACAGTTATGGCAGAATGTACCCACGATTGCAGCACCTGCGGCGAGAGCTGCGGGGAGAGAACCGAACCTCAGTCCTTCCTCAAGGCGCATAACAGCGCGGCGCGGGTGGGCAAGGTATTCGGCGTTGTGTCCGGCAAAGGCGGCGTTGGAAAGTCCATGGTAGCGAGCCAGCTGGCCGTACTGATGCGGCGCAAGGGATGTAAGGTTGGCATACTGGATGGGGATATTACCGGGCCGTCTATTCCCAAATGTTTTGGCGTGCGGGAGCGGGCCATGGGGGACGAGCGGGGGATGCTTCCGGTAGAGACCGGCGGCGGCATCCAGATGATCAGCGTCAACCTGCTTCTGGACAATGAGACAGATCCGGTGCTGTGGCGGGGACCGGTGATTGGCGGGGTGGTAACCCAGTTCTGGACGGATGTGATTTGGGATGTGGATTACCTCTTTGTGGATATGCCTCCGGGAACTGGCGATGTGGCTTTGAGTGTATTTCAGTCGCTGCCGCTGGATGGGATTATCATCGTAGCGTCTCCTCAAGAGTTGGTGAGTATGGTGGTGGAGAAGGCTGTGAAGATGGCGGAGATGATGGAGGTGCCTATCGTAGGGGTTGTGGAGAATATGAGTTATCTCCGGTGTCCGGACTGCGGGAAGGAAATTCCCTTGTTTGGAGCGGGCAAGACGGAGGCTGCCGCTCAGGCACATGGACTTCCTCTGCTGGCGCGTATGCCTCTGGACCCGAGTTTGGCTCAGCTGGTGGATCAGGGCCGCATTGAGGATTTCCAGGGCGACTGGCTGGCGGGAGTAGTGGATGCCGTGGAGAAATTCGCACGAAAAGCGTAAATACGGGAGCGCCGGCCGGTGCAGCAGCGGCCGGCGTTTTTGCGCGGAAAGCACTTTGACAATTCCTTGACAAAGCGGTTTTTCGCGGATATACTAATACTACCTAATAGAATACGCGATATTTTACCTGAACGAAAGGAGCCCCCCTATGTTCAACATTACTTTCATCTTCGAGAACGGCGAGCCGGTAACCATCTCCGCGATTGCCGGGGAAAAGCTGCTGGATGTGGCAAAAAAGGCTAATGTGGCTATCGACGCCCCCTGCTCTGGCAACGGCGTATGCGGAAAATGCCGGGTCCGGCTGGTCTCCGGGTACCTGGACGCCCCCATTAACCGTCACATCACCACAGAGGAATATAACGCTGGGTGGCGGCTGGCCTGTGTGGCCCAGGTGTGCGGCGACGCGGAAATCGAGGTGCCGGATATTGCCAACGCCTACCGCAGCCGGATGAAAATCGCTAATCTGGATTCTCCGGAGGAGGTAGCGATTTTTGAGAATCTGTACAGCCAGCTTATGGGCGCGGGCCTCGCTATGGAGAGTGACCTGAGCTTCCTGCCGCTGGAGCTGGCAGAGCCCTCGCTGGAGGATACTATGCCCGATAACGAGCGTGTTCTGCGGGCGGTGGAAGAGGCAACCGGGGTGGCGGTTCAGAATATCATGATGCCCTATACTGTACTTAAGCACCTCAGCTGGGTACTGCGGGAGAGCGGATTCCAGGTCAAGTGTGTTATCAGCCGGGACCAAGGCCGCATCCTTATTCGGGATATCCTTCCGGCCAGCAATACGGACCCCATCGTAGGGTTTGCGCTGGATTTGGGCACCACCTCCCTGGCCGGAGTGCTTGTGGACTTGCAGACGGGGAAAATTCTAGCAAAGGCCAGCTGCGGCAATGGGCAAATCCGTTACGGCGCGGACGTTATCAACCGCATTATTGAGTCGGATAAGCTGGGGGGCCGCAAACGCCTTCAGGATGCTGTCGTCAAGGAGTCCATTGTCCCAATGCTGGCCCAGATGTACCGGACAAGCGGCGTCAATCCCCGGCGGATTTACCGCATGGTCCTGGCGGGGAACACGACTATGAACCATCTGGCTCTGGGATTATACGCCAACCCTGTTCGTATGGAGCCTTTTGTTCCCAGCTTCTTTTCTACGGACTACCTCTATGTGCGGGATATTAACCTGAAGATGAACCCTCTGGCTGAGTTGATTGTTGCGCCCAATATCGGCAGCTACGTTGGGGGGGATATTACAGCGGGCGCACTAGTATCCATGATTTGGAACCGTCCGGAGATGAGCCTCTTTATCGACTTGGGAACCAATGGGGAGCTGGTGTTCGGCAACGAGGAGTTCCTGATGAGCTGCGCCTGTTCCGCAGGACCTGCTTTTGAGGGCGGCGATATTTCCTGCGGTATGCGGGCCACTGACGGCGCGGTGGAGGCCTGTACTATTGACAAGGAAACTATGGAGCCCACTATGACCGTTGTAGGCGGTGGAGCCCCTGCCGGTATCTGCGGCAGCGGTATTATTGATATTATCGCGGAACTGTTCCGCTGCGGCATCATCAACGGCAAGGGCAAGTTCGTCCGGGAAGGGGAGCGTATCCTCCACGATGAGCACGGTATGGGTTCCTACGTGCTGGCCTGGAAAAAAGACGCGGGCGGCGTGAAGGATGTAACGATCAACGAGGTGGATATCGACAACTTTATCCGGGCCAAGGGCGCTATTTTTTCCGCCACGCAGACTATGCTCCAATCCCTGGGCTTCGACGCCTCGGTGATTGAGCGGGTATATGTAGCCGGAGGTATCGGCAGTGGAATCAATATGAAAAATGCCGTCACTATTGGAATGTTTCCGGATATTCCCTTGGAGAACTTCCATTACATTGGCAATTCCTCCCTTACCGGGGCTTACGCCATGCTGCTGAGCAGCCAGGCCAGAGAAAAGGTATTTGAGCTGGCCCGGTCTATGACCTACTTAGAGTTAAGCAACGAGCCTGGATATATGGATGAATTTGTCGCCGCCAGTTTCCTGCCGCACACCGACGCCAGCCTCTTCCCCAGTGTAAAGGTGGATTGACGCATATGAGGGAGGCAGTGTCTGTCAGCTATGTAAAGTGCGGTTTCTGTACGGCGAAAAACCGCTGTGCCGCCTGCGGCGCGGAATTGACGGCAGAATTGGTAAAGAAACCGGGCATCACAAGCGCGGCGGTGGATTTGCTCCAGCACAGCTTGCAGGTGGACTACAGCATAGACCGAGAGGAGCTGGAAGATCTTCTGGATGGCATGGGGCTGTTGGAGGAATGAGACTCCTGTAACCTGTGCATAGAGCGTTTGGGGACTTACTCGCGGAATGCGTGGGGGGCCGGGATGTTCGCTTTTGATTGACTTCCTTGTTTCCGGTCACAATATCCCGCCAGAACCAAGTATTCTGGCGGGATATTGCCCCTAATAATCCGTCGATATATCCTTATAAATAGTATATCGCCAAAAAATGTATTTACAATTTTTGAAAACTAGAGTATAATATAAACGTTAGGGCAAATAGCCAGTAAAAATTTTTAATCTGGGCCTGTAGCTCAGCTGGGAGAGCGCACGGTTCGCATCCGTGAGGTTCGAGGGTTCGATCCCCTTCAGGTCCACCAGATGGACATTGGACGAACACCTATTATTTTAAGGGCGGCTTTGCCGTGATGGTGTGGCTCTGATGTCGAAACGAACAGCGGAGGTCAA
>CAMSIF010000126.1 GCA_947058885.1 uncultured Clostridia bacterium | reverse complement strand
TATGTATCGTTCCATAGTAAAGCGTCCTTTCTTCTTGCTTCAAGGCGTCACCGCCGCAGCAGTACGGCGGTCAGGTTGTCCGGCGCGCCCTGGCTCCGGGCAATCTCCAGGAGGCGGTCCAGGCAGGTATTTTCGTCCCCGCCCTCCAGCACCTCCCGCTCCATCTCCCAGTCCGCGGCGGTTTCGATGAGGCCGTCGGTACAGAGGAGCAGATAGTCCCCGCTCTCCAGCCGGATCTCGTAGCTGTCGCTCAATATCTCCGGGTCCGGACCCAGGGCGCGGGTAATCAGGTTGCGGTGAGGATGGCTTCTGGCCTCCTCCTCTGTGATATCCCCCCGCTCCACCAGCCGCTCCACCAGGGAGTGATCCCGGGTGACCCGGGAGATGCCCCGCTGAGGGCCGTTGCAGCGGATGAGATAAGCCCGGCTGTCTCCCACGTTGCTGATGAGCGCCTGGCCGTCCCGGATAATGGCGGATACCAGCGTTGTCCCCATGCCCCGCAGGCCAGGCTTGGCCCGGGAACGCTCGTAAACCGCTGTATTCGCCGCGTTCACGGCAAATTCCGCCACTTCCCGTATCTTCTCAACGGACATTTCCTGGCGCAGATTGGCCAGGCAGGAGGAGAGAAAGCTGTCTACCGCCAGTTCGCTGGCCAGTTTGCCTCCGCCGGGACCGCCCATGCCGTCGCAGACCACACAGACGGTAAACCCGGTTTCCTCGCTGAACTGGACGGCATAGGCGTCCTGGTTTTCCTTTCTGGTCAGACCGATATCCGTCATGCCCCATACGTTCATCATAACTGTCCCTTCTTTCCGTTTTCCATGGCCTTGCGCCGGAGCTGGCCGCAGCTGGCGTCGATATCCCCGCCCAGACTCCGCCGGACGGTGGCTGTCACGCCCTGACTCTCCAGCCGGCTCTGAAACTGGCGTACCCGGCGGCTGGGCTTCAGGGGGCTCTCCGCCACGTCGTTGAGGGGGATCAGGTTCACATGCCCCGGCATTCCCCTGAGCCTTTTTACAATCAAATCCGCCTGCCAATCGCTGTCGTTGACGCCGTCAATCATGGCGTACTCAAAGCTGATTCTCCGCCCGGTTTTCTGGAAGTAACTGTGGCAGGCCGCAAACAGCTCCTCCACATCGTAAGCCCGGTTCACCGGCATAATTTTACTTCTCGTCTCACTGTCCGGCGCATGGAGGGAGACCGATAACGTCAATTGCAGCTCCAGCTCCGCCAGACGCTGAATGCCCGGAATCACGCCGCAGGTAGAGAGGCTGATATGCCGCATCCCGATATTCAGTCCCAGGGGATGGTTCACCAGCTCCAAAAAACGCAGAACATTATCCAGGTTGTCCATAGGCTCCCCAATCCCCATCAGAACAATATTAGAGACGGTGAGGCCGCTGTCCCGCTGGGTAAAAATCACTTGATCCAGCATCTCCGCAGGCCGCAGGTCCCGCACCTTACCGCCGATAGTGGAGGCGCAGAAGGCGCATCCCATACGACACCCCACCTGGCTGGAGACGCAAACCGTATTGCCGTGTCGGTACTGCATAAGCACGGTCTCAATGCAACTGCCATCCCCCAGTTCCCATAGATATTTCACCGTGCCGTCCAGCTTTGACGCCTGCTTCCTTGCCGCGCTGGGCGCATCTATGTAGTACGCCGCATCCAACCGCGCCCGCAAGGATTTGGAGACGTCGGTCATTTCGTCGAAGGAGCCTACGCCGCGCTGAAGCCAGGAAAAGACCTGCTTTCCCCGGAAAGCTGGTTCTCCCAGCTCTTTCATGGCGGCGGAGATCTCCTCCAAAGTCATAGATTTGATATCGCCAGCTTCCATCGTTATTGCTTCCTCATCTTGCAGACATAGAACCCGTCCGTGTCGTGCCGCTGGGGCCACAGGGTCAAACTTCCGTCTGTCTCTCCGACCACCCCCGGCAGGGAAAACGGCTCCTGTTGAAACTCCTCGTGCCTCGCTAAAAAACTGGCGGTCACGCCGCCGTTTTCCTCGGGCAGAATGGTACAGGTGGCGTACACCAGCGTCCCGCCCCGCCGGACGTACCGGGCGGCGTTTTCCAGAATTGCCGCTTGAACCCTGGGCAGTCCCGCCAGGACCTTTGGGTCCTTATAGCGGATATCCGGTTTTTTCCGGATGATGCCCAGACCTGAACAGGGCACGTCGCAGAGAACCAGGTCAAACCCTTCGTTCCACTCCGCGCGGTTCTCCCGTCCGTCCGCCTGATACGTCCTGATGCAGCTCACGCCCAACCGTTCCGCTCCCCGCGTTATCAAGTCTAGCTTGTGCGGATGGATATCGCAGGCGGCAATTTCCCCCTGGTTTTCCATCAGCATAGCGGCGGCAAAGGATTTTCCTCCCGGCGCGGCGCAGACATCCAGCATTCGTTCCCCCGACTGGGGATTTCCCGCCAGCACAGCCGCCCGGGCAGCGGCGTCCTGTACCTGAAACATGCCCCGCTGAAAGGCAGGCATTGCTTCCAAATCACCGCCGCCGCTGAGCTCCCAGCAGTCCGGCAGCCATGCGTGAGCCGCCAGTCTTGCCCCGGAGGCCTCCATTTCCCGCGCCAGCTCCTCCCGCGTACACCGCAGAGGATTGCGCTGGATGATGGTCGGCACGCTCTCATTATCCAGGCGGAGGAATTGCTCCGTCTCCTCCTGCCCCAACAGCTCCAGCAGACGCTTTACCAGCCACAACGGATGGCTGTAGCGCAGGGCCAAAGTCTCCTCCGGGTTCTTGTCCGGAAGCTCTGGCAGACAGTCCCGCTCCCGGCTCAGCCGCCGCAGTACGGCGTTGACAAATCCTGCCGCGCGCTTCCGTCCCCGGGCCTTGACCGTCTCCACTGCCTCGTCTACGGCGGCACTGTCCGGCACCCGGTCCATCCATAAAATCTGATACGCGCCCATCCGGAGGACATCTCGGATAAAAGGCTCCTGCTTCTCAAAAGGCTGGCTGCAAAATTTGCCCAAGTAGAAATCCAGCAGGGCCCGGTTTTGCAGTACGCCATACGCCAATCTGGCGGCAAAAGCAGCCTCCCGCCGGTCCAGCCCCCGGCAAGCCGTCTTCAGGCTGCCGTCCGACCAAGCGTCCAATCTCCGGCAGGCCGTCAGGGCCTCCAGGGCCGCGTCTCTCCCGCCGCCCATCATCTTCTCCTGTTATTGCGTCCCGCGAAAATCATCACGTAACGCAAAAGCTGAAGCAAGGACATCAGCAGCGCGGCCACATAGGTCAGCGCCGCAGCGGTCAGGACCTTTTTGGCCCCCTTCCGCTCGTCCGGCTCAAGGAGGAACGCGCCGTCAATGGCTCCCAACGCCCTGGCGGAGGCGTCAAGCTCTACCGGCAGCGTTACCAGCTGGAACGCTGCCGTCAAGGCAAAGAGCACGATTCCAACGGCAAACAAGGGCTGGGAGTACAGGAAAAGCCCCAACAGCAGAGCAATAAAGGCAAATTTAGAGCCGAATTGGGTAGCTGGAATAATCGCGGAGCGAATCCGCACAGGCCCGTAACCTACTGCGTACTGTACCGCGTGTCCCGCCTCGTGGGCCGCAACGCCCACCGCCGCCACAGTCCCTGCCTGGTAGACAGGCTCTGAGAGGTAGATTGTGTTATCTCTGGGATCATAGTGGTCGGTAAGTCTTCCCCCGCAGGGACGCACGCGCACGCCTGTCACACCGTTAGCCCGCAGGACTTCGTTGGCAGCCTGTTCCCCGGTAATCCTCCGGCGGTTAAAGGCCTGGCTGTAGCGTTTGAACGTGGAGCTGACCTTAATTTGGGCATAAATTGACAGAATCAGCACCGGAATCAGCAGAATCCAGTAGATTTTTTCATAATAAAAGGGCATGATACCTGTTCCTTTTTACTCGATTTCTATTGGGTGGCCCCGCAGGTAATCCGCCGCCGTCATACGCTTACCGCCGTCGGCCTGCAACTGTGTTATAACCAGCGTTCTGCCGTCTCCGCAGGCCACCGCAATTCCCTCTTTGCCGGCGGAAACCAGCCTGCCCGGCTTTTCCCCCGTCTTTTCCCCCACATGGGCGCGAAAAACCTTCCAGCGCACCCCCGCCACATCTGTTGTAGCACAGGGCCAGGGAATCAGGCCCCTGACTTGGTTGACCAGTTCCCTGGCAGGTCTGGACCAGTCCATAGGCGACATCTCTCTTGAGAGCAGCGACGCGTACTGATACTGTGGTCCGTAGACCTGGGGCGTGCGTCCGGCGGTACCGTCCCGCAGGCGGGCCAAAGCCTCGCTGGCCGCCTCACCGCCAAGTTCCGCCAGCCGCCCATAAAGCTCACCCGCGTCCTCCTCGGGACCGATAGGCGTAGTTTTTACCAGCAGAATGTCCCCCGTGTCCAACTCAGCCGCCATATACTGAATGGTCACGCCGGTCTCCCCGTCCCCGTTGAGCACCGCCCAGTTGATAGGCGCGGCTCCCCGGTATTGCGGCAGGATGGAGGAATGGACATTGATTATCGCAACCCTTGGAATGTCCAGCAACGCCTGGGGCAGCAGCTTTCCATAGGCGGCTACCACAATGACGTCCGGCTCCAGGCCCCGAAGCTGCTCCAAAACCGCCTCGCTCCGGCAGGATTCCGGCTGATAAACAGGAATTCCGGCTTTTACCGCAAATTCCTTGACAGGGGTGGGTGCCAGCTTCATTCCCCGGTTTTTGGGTTTGTCCGGCTGGGTGTAAGCAGCGGCGATTTGCCATCCGTCCTCCACCAGCCGGCGCAGTACGGCTGCTCCAAAGTCGGGCGTACCCATGAATACTACGCGCATTGTTATTCGCCCTCCTGCTCCCTTTGGTATGCCTCGACCTCCTCCTCTGTGAGGAACCGGTCAATATGTTCTACATATAGGTGGCCGTCTAGGTGCTCCATCTCGTGGCAGAAGCAGCGGGCCGTCAGCCCCTCTCCCTCCACCTCAAACCATTCCCCAAACCGGTCCTGGGCGCGTACCCGGACGTGATAAGGCCGGGTAACCATTCCCCATTTGCCGGGAACGCTCAGGCACCCCTCCGGGTCCGTCTGCTCGCCCTCCTGAAAGACCAGCTCAGGGTTCACCAGCTCGATCATTTCATCCTCTTCATTGACAACGATAACCGCCCGGCGGAGAATCCCCACCTGCGGTGCCGCCAGGCCCACGCCCTGAGCTTCCCCCAAGGTGTCCTTCATATCGTCCAATAGCATGTGAAGACGTCTGTTGAAGTCTGTCACCTGGCGGCATTTCTTCTGCAAAATGGTATCCCCCTGGACCACAATTTTCCTGATTCCCATGATTATTGTATCCTCCTCCATGCGGGATTAAACTGATTATTTGGCAGGCTCACGCCCGATTCTCTCGCTAATCCTCCCCGTTGCAGTCCACAAACAGGTTCATACCCCGGTTTTCCTTTTTCTGATGAAAGGCCCGGACGTAATACGCCAGCAGTTCCCGGGTTGTATGGTCGTTGCGCCCAATCCAGATCGGAAGAGCGTCGTGTAGGGAAAGAGTGTCCGCGGTTGTGT
>CAMSIF010000125.1 GCA_947058885.1 uncultured Clostridia bacterium | reverse complement strand
TTTGGAAAGGGAAATTTACATGACCCATATGGAAACTAAAATTCAACATTATATCACTCCAGGCCGCCGGGTCCACCTATCCGGTATCGGCGGCGTATCCATGAATCCTCTGGCTGAGGTGCTCCACAGCATGGGCCTTGTGGTGCAGGGCAGCGACCAGGCCGGCAGCGGACCTGTGGAACGCCTGCGGGAGATGGGTATTCCCGTAGCCATAGGGCACAGGGGAGAAAACGTAGAGGGCGCGGAGTTTTTAATCCGCACCGCCGCCGTCCACGACGATAACCCGGAAATCACTGCCGCACGGGAAAAAGGTATTCCCGTTTTCGAGAGGGCCGAGGCCTGGGGGGCTATCATGCAGCAATACGAAAACGCGGTCTGTATTGCGGGCACACATGGTAAAACGACCACTACGGCCATGACCACCCACGTGTTTATGGCCGCGCAGGCGGACCCTACCGTGATGATCGGCGGCACCCTTTCCATGCTTCACAGCGGTTACCGGGTGGGCAAAGGGGATACGATTATCCTGGAATCCTGTGAATACTGCAACAGCTTCCTCCATTTCTTCCCCACCGTTGCGGTGGTGCTGAATGTGGAGGAGGACCATCTGGATTTTTTTGAGAACCTGGACGGCATCAAAAAATCCTTCCGCAGCTTTGCGCAGCTGGTTCCCGGCGATGGCCGTATTGTTGCGAACGCCGACGACCCCGGGGCCATGGACGCCCTGAAGGGACTGCCGCTTTTCACCTTCGGTATGAACAGCGCGGCGGACTGCCGGGCCGCCAATCTGGTCTGGAACCACGGCCTGCCGGATTTTGACGTGGTGGCTGGCGGGGAGCTGTACACCCACCTGAGCCTTCAGGTAGCCGGGAAACACAACGTATATAACGCCCTGGCTGCCGCCTCCGCCGCCTATGTGCTTGGCATACCCGCTCAAGCGGTAAAGCAGGGCCTGGAGGGATTCAGGGGCGCGGGACGGCGGTTTGAGCTGCTGGGGACCTGCAACGGCGCGGCTGTTTATGACGACTACGCGCATCATCCCTCTGAGCTCCACGCCTTGCTGGAGATGGCAAAAAGTCTGGACTACAGCCGGGTCATCTGTGCTTTCCAGCCCCACACCTACTCCCGGACAAACGCGCTGTTCAAGGAGTTTGTCCAGGAGCTGCAAGCCGCTGATTTGGTGGTGCTGACGGACATCTACGCGGCCCGGGAGAAAAATACCATCGGTATTTCCTCTCAGGACCTGGCCCGGGAGATTCCTGGTTCCATTTATTGCCCCACTCTGGGGGAGGCGGAGGAGAAACTCCGGGAACTGGCGCGGCCAGGGGATTTAATCCTTGCTGTAGGGGCCGGGGATATTTACACGGTGGGACTCGCCCTAGCGGGGAAAAAATAAAGGACGCAAAAGGTCCTCCTTCCTGATGGAAGGAGGACCTTTTCAACTGCTATTTGTTACTTTGCGTACTCAACCACCTTGGTTTCACGAATCAGGTGAACCTTGATCTGGCCAGGATATTCCAGTTCATTTTCAATGCGGTTGGCCAAATCTCTGGCCAAAATGACCATTTGATCCTCACTGACCTGCTCCGGACGGACCATAACCCGAACCTCGCGGCCCGCCTGAATGGCGAAGGACTTCTCTACGCCCGGATAGGAGCTCGTAATCTCCTCCAGCTTTTCCAGACGCTTGATATAGCTCTCCAAATTCTCCCGCCGGGCTCCGGGGCGGGCGGCGGAAATGGCGTCTGCCGCCTGAACCAAGCAGGCCATCAGGGTCTTGCACTCCACGTCGCCGTGGTGGGCCTGAATCGCGTTGAGAACATCTTCCCTCTCCTTGTAACGGCGGCAGAACTCAACGCCCAGGTTTACATGGGTACCCTCGTACTCATGGTCCAGGGCCTTGCCGATGTCATGGAGAAGCCCCGCCCGCTTGGCGGAGTGGACGTCCAGACCCAGCTCCGAGGCCATAAGACCGGCAATATGGCTGACCTCAATGGAGTGCTGTAAAACATTTTGACCATAGCTGGTGCGGTAGTGAAGACGGCCCAGCATCTTCTGGACCTCGGGGTGCAGTCCCCGGACGCCGGTTTCCAGCGCGGCCCGTTCGCCTTCGCTCTTGATAACGGCTTCCACCTCGCGGCGGGCCTTCTCCACCATCTCCTCGATGTGGGTGGGGTGAATCCGCCCGTCGGCAATCAGCTTTTCCAGGGCTACCCGGGCCACTTCCCGGCGCACAGGCTCGAAGCAGGAGACAGTAATGGCCTCCGGGGTGTCGTCAATGATGAGGTCCACGCCGGTCAGCGTCTCGATGGTGCGGATATTGCGGCCCTCGCGGCCAATAATACGGCCCTTCATCTCGTCATTGGGCAGGGGAACCACACTGACGGTGATTTCAGAGGCGTGGTCGGCGGCGCAGCGCTGGATGGCGGCTGCCACAATTTCCTTGGCGCGCTGGTCGGCCTCTTCTTTGGCGCGGGCTTCAATCTCCTTAATTTTCAGGGCTGTTTCGTGGGTAACTTCGCTCTCCACCTGGGAGATAAGGTAGTTTTTGGCTTCCTCTACCGTGAAGCCGGAGATACGCTCCAGCATTTCGGTCTGGCTGCGCTTAATGAGGTCGATTTCTTCCTTGGCATGGTCGGCCTCGGCGTGCTTTTGGACGAGCGCCTCTTCTTTGCGCTCAATGTTTTCTGTTTTGCGGTCCAGATTTTCTTCCTTCTGCTGCAGCCGGCGTTCCTGCTTTTGCAGGTCGGCGCGGCGGCTTTTTTCTTCTTTCTCGTATTCGGTGCGGGAGTGCAGGATTTCCTCTTTTGCTTCCAGCAGGGCTTCGCGCTTTTTGCTTTCGGAGCTTTTGATGGCCTCGTTAATAATGCGGCGCGCTTCCTCCTCCGCGCTGGAGATTTCCTTTTCAGAAATCTTTTTGCGATAGACGATGCCGAGATAGAAGAAAACAACGGCAGCCACCACGACCGCGACCGCAACCGCCAGGACGAGGTGGATGATTCCAATTTCCATGGAATGGTTTTCCTCCTACTGTTTAAGGTTTGTGTATGGCATGGGGGTTTGCGCTGTCCGGCAGCTGGCCGCCGGACGCGGAAAAGAACCGGCGGATACCCCTTATTACCCACCAGCAAAAATCCTATACAATAATACTAGATTTACCTGTGGTCTGTCAAGTAAAACTTCTCACTGTATAGGCGGCTGCCCTGCCGTTTTGGGCATGTCGTACAGAGGGTTTGTAATTTTTCTGCGGCACGAAAAGCAAAAACTGAAAAATCAAATTGACGGAACCATCTGGCTGTGATAGAATAACACTGTATGCGGAGAACATACGCAGCATCAAGCAACCGAATTCAAGTGGAAAGAGGAAACACTATGTATCGGATCATCAAAAAGCGGGTACTGAACCCCACCGTTACCCTGATGGAGATTGAGGCCCCCACAGTGGCGCGGAAAGCGGAACCCGGTCAGTTCATCATCCTGCGGGTGGATGAGAACGGCGAGCGTATCCCCCTGACCATCGCCGCCTATGACCGGGAGAAGGGCTCTGTCACCATCATCTTCCAGATCGTGGGCGCAACCACGGAGAAGCTCAACCACAAGGAGGAGGGCGAGTTCATTCAGGACTTTGTCGGCCCCCTGGGCAAGGCCACCGAGACCGCCGGTCTCAAGCGGGTTGCCGTCATCGGCGGCGGCGTGGGTACTGCTATCGCCTACCCCGTGGCCAAGAAGCTCCATGACGACGGCTGCCATGTGGACCTGATCGTGGGCTTCCGGAACAAGGACCTCATCATCCTCAAGGAGGAGTTTGAGGCCGCCAGCTCCAACCTCATCATCGGCACCGACGACGGCTCCTACGGCAAAAAGGCCTTGGTTACGGACCTCCTCAAGGAGCAGATCGAGGCGGGCGTGAAGTACGACCGCGTCATCGCTATCGGCCCGGTTATCATGATGAAGTTTGTCTGCCTGCTCACTAAGGAATACGGCATTCCCACTGTGGTCAGCATGAACCCCATCATGATTGACGGCACCGGCATGTGCGGCGGCTGCCGCCTGACCGTGGGCGGCGAGACCAAGTTCGCCTGCGTGGACGGTCCGGAATTCGACGGACATCTGGTGGACTTCGACGAGTCCATGGCCCGCGGCGCCATGTACCGGGATTTCGAGCTCCACGCCAGGGAAGAGACCTGTAATCTGTTCAAGCAGGAGGTAAAGTGATATGGCGAATATGTGTCCGAATAAGAATCCCATGCCCCATCAGGACCCTGTCGTCCGTGCGGGCAACTTCCAGGAGGTGGCCCTTGGCTACACCAAGGAGCAGGCTATCGACGAGGCCCAGCGCTGCCTCAACTGCAAGAACATGCCCTGTGTCTCCGGCTGTCCGGTGCAGATTCGTATCCCCGAGTTCATTGCCAAGGTAGCGGAGGGCGACTTTGAGGCCGCCTACCAGATTATCTCCCAGGACAGCGCCCTGCCCGCCGTCTGCGGACGCGTCTGCCCCCAGGAGACCCAGTGCGAGAGCAAGTGCGTCCGTGGCATCAAGCATGAGAGCGTAGGCATTGGCCGCCTGGAGCGGTTTGTTGCCGACTGGCACAATGCCAACGCCACGGAGAAGGCCGAGAAGCCTGCCTCTAACGGCCATAAGGTTGCTGTTATTGGTTCCGGTCCCGCCGGTCTCACCTGCGCCGGTGACCTGGCCCGGAGGGGATATGAAGTCACCGTGTTTGAGGCTCTGCACCTCGCCGGCGGCGTGCTGGTCTACGGTATCCCCGAGTTCCGTCTGCCCAAGTCCATCGTCCAGAAGGAAGTGGACGGCCTCAAGGAGCTGGGCGTAAAGATTGAGACCAACACCGTAGTGGGCCGCTCCATCACCATTGATGAGCTGATGGAGGAGTTTAAGTTTGAAGCCGTGTTTATCGGTTCCGGCGCGGGCCTGCCCATGTTCATGCACATCCCCGGCGAGAACCTGAAGGGCGTATACTCCGCCAATGAATTCCTCACCCGTATCAACCTCATGAAGGCCTACCGCGAGGGCTCCGACACCCCCATTATGCCCCTCCAGGGCAAGAAGGTGGCCGTGGTGGGCGGCGGCAACGTAGCAATGGATGCCGCCCGCTGCTCCAAGCGTTTGGGCGCGGAGGTGTACATCGTTTACCGCCGCAGCGAAGCGGAACTCCCCGCTCGTGCGGAAGAAGTGGAGCACGCCAAGGAAGAGGGCATCATCTTTAAGACCCTCACCAATCCCACCGAAATTCTGGGCTACAATAACCCCGAGGACAAGCGTGATCCGAAAAACGGTTCTGTCAATGGTCTCAAGTGCGTGGAGATGGAGTTGGGCGAGCCCGATGCCTCTGGACGCCGCCGCCCCATCGTCAAGGAGGGCAGCGAGTTCGAGATGGAGATGGACTGTGTGATTATGTCCCTGGGTACCAGCCCCAATCCCCTTATCAAGTCCACCACCAAGGGCCTTGAGATTAACAAGCGCGGCGGTATCATAGATCGGAAGAGCACACGTCTGAACTCCAGTCACACTAAGATATCT
>CAMSIF010000124.1 GCA_947058885.1 uncultured Clostridia bacterium | reverse complement strand
GTTGACACACGCCCCTCAAACGTGCCTGTCTACCAGTTCCAGCACACTCGCATTTTTTGTACCAAGGATAACCAACGAAATGTATTATAGCACCTGCATCCCTATTTGTCAACAAAAATTTTTGCTGAAGAAGCGAATAAAATTTAAAAATATTTTTAGGACTTTTTCGCGTTATTTCCGGCGGAATAGTGAGAAAATCAGCAAAATAAGTGATAATAAACGTAATTTTGGCGAGGCGCACGGATAAAAACCACATAAAAACCGCGATAAAACTACGGTTTCTATTGAGAAATCAAGGGCTGTATGCTACAATAACTTATTGCGTGAGCTTTTCCTCAATACGTAACAGTGGACAAACAAAGGATATTTTATAAAACTCCATACCCTGGATGCGTCTCTGGCGAGTATCATAACAGTAGTTTTGAAAACACTTCGGGGTATAAACTGGCGCGGCGGCCACCTATGAAACGCCGCAAACCCTTGAAAAATCAGGAGGCAGAGAAAATTATGAAATTAGGCATCGTGGGCCTGCCCAATGTAGGCAAATCAACCCTGTTCAACGCAATCACCAATGCCGGCGCGGAGAGCGCAAATTATCCCTTCTGCACGATTGATCCCAATGTTGGAATGGTAGCGGTTCCGGATGCCCGGCTGGACAAGCTGAGCGAGATGTACCATCCTAAAAAAACCACCCCTGCTGTAATCGAATTTGTGGATATTGCCGGGCTGGTAAAAGGCGCGAGCCGTGGGGAGGGCCTGGGCAACAAATTCCTCTCCAACATCCGCATGACGGATGCCATCGTCCATGTGGTCCGGTGTTTTGATGATGAAAATGTAATCCATGTGGAGGGCGGCGCGGACCCCCTTCGGGATATTGACATTATTGACCTTGAACTCATTATGGCTGATGTGGAGATGGTAGAGAGGCGCATTGACAAAGCGCAGAAGGCCGCCAAAGGGGACAAAAAATTTCTGCGCGAGGTTGAAGTCTTCCAGGGCCTGCTCTCCTGGCTTAACGACGGCAATACCGCCCGCTCCTACGACTGCGACGAGGACACAAAAGGGCTTATTGCCACCAGCGACCTGCTCACCCTTAAGCCCGTCATATATGCTGCCAATCTGGATGAAGCCGGTTTCGCCGGATGCGAGCGCACGCCCTATTACCAGCAAGTGGCGGAACGCGCCCAGGCTGAGGGGGCTCAGGTTATCCCCGTGTGCGCCAAGCTGGAGGCGGAGATTGCCGAGCTGGACGGGGATGAGAAAGCAATGTTCCTGGAGGACCTGGGGGTAGCGGAAAGCGGCCTGGACCGGTTAATCAGAGCCAGCTATACGCTGCTGGGCCTGATCTCCTATCTAACCAGCGGTGAGGACGAATGCCGGGCGTGGACAATCACCCGCGGCACAAAGGCGCCCCAAGCCGCTGGTAAAATCCACACGGATTTTGAGCGGGGCTTCATCCGGGCTGAGGTGATTGCCTATGACGATCTGATGCAGGCGGGCTCCATGTCCGCCGCCAGGGAAAAGGGCATGATCCGTTCGGAGGGGAAGGAATATGTGGTAAAGGATGGGGATATCATCCTGTTCCGGTTTAACGTCTGATATCCTTCGCCATCTATATAAGATAAATCCGCGAGCCCACTGCCTCTCGCGGACCCTCCATTTGATAGGACAACCATCCGGAAATTTAAGGAACGGCGTGACACATGTCACGCCGTTTCCCCTTCTCCAAGGCCAGACGAAATGGCCCTCATACCGCAGAGGATACTCCGCCGTCAAATTTTTTCGAGGGCGCATGAAACATGCGGGGTGAAAGGAGGGGGAAATCATACTTCCCGCCCCCGAAAGGTATTCTTTCAAGGCGTCCGGTCATAAAACTGGTTCAAGTGCAGCAGCTTTTCTTTCTGGGCCGCCGTAATACTGTCCGTAATATCCCGAATGAAGACGTAGAACAAGCGGTGCTCTTCCCCCCATTTGGAATTTTCCAGATGCCCGTAATCGTCTACCCAGCGGATTTGTCCATCCTTACGGATAATCCGGTATTGGACGTAGTCCAAATTATCCTCAGATTTGCTGATTTGATGTTCGATCTCCCATTCCACCCTGTTCAGATCGTCCGGATGCACGATGCCTTGGAAGGAGTGTCCCACCAGCTCCAGCAGTTCTTCCAAACTGTCACAGCCGAAAATTTCCATCAGCGCAGGGTTTGCGTACAGAATACGCTCGTCATCCATGGCGCGATAGATGAAAAAGCCGTCCGACATGCTGGCCAGGGTATCCGCCATACGCATTTGCCGTTTCTGCTCCTCTTTTTTCATGGCTTTGTCGATACTCTGGATTGTCAGGACGGCGGTTACAGGCAGTCCATCCTTACGCTCGCTGACGATTACGCTGACCAGGCACCACTCGTCGGGGTTCTCCTCCGAACTCCTGCGGTAACGGTAGTATATAGAGTCCTCTGCTTTCAGCGCATAGCGCAGATTATCCAACGACAGGAACCGGCGCACGTTGTCCTCATCGTACCGCAGAATCCTGCCGGTGCCAAAATGCCGCTCTACCATTCCCTCATAATTGCCCCGGTCCATAATCAGATCGTCTCCCGGATAGACCTTTCTGCAATAGTTGTCATGGAGCTGTATATAATAGACCTCCTGATAAGCGTTCACCAAACTGCTGAGCGCACGTTTCTGCACCTGCATATCGGTCACATCCTGCATCAGGCAGGCGAAACAGCCGTAGCAGTATTGGTAAAAGGTGAACTTGAAATAGTGGTTGGAAATGGAGCTGTAGGCGTAGTGGGTGAACGTATCGCCCAGAAACGAAGCCTGATGGGCCCGCTGCTGCAAAACCATCCTGTCCTCTTCCCTGAAGGCCTTGCTGAGAAGGAAGCGCAGGCGTCTCTGGTCACCGCCGCACATTTTCTCCATCTCACGGTTGGTGTAAACAATTTCGTATTCATCTGTGCCGCACTCCTCTGGCACAGTAATCCGGAAAAGTCCAAACCCACAGGGGAGGGGACCGTAGCACTGGTCAAACCATGACTGCTCCTGTTCGCACAGCGTACCGGAGCGCCGCGCTCTGCTTCCGCGCTCTTCCCGCTGTACCTCCAAGGCAGTAAAGTCCGTAAGAACGATAAAAAACACCCGGTGCTCATCCTTCTCCCGCAGGAAAAAGACTTTTGCGTTGACCCACAGGACCTTGCCGTCCACCCGCAGATAATGGATATACCCCTCCGCGCCGGAAGGATACTTCTCATAGGCCTGCTCGAAGAGGGAGAGCAGAATCGGCCTATCATCGTCTCTGACGCTGTTCCAGAGTTTTCGGTCCAGGGTGTGGTCTTCCTGTAACTCCAGGCCGGACAACATATAATAGCTCTCATTGGCCCGGACAATCTCCACGTGCTTCCCGTAAACATCATAAATGGCCGACGGCCCCATGATGTTGTTTATCATAGTGTCGGTAAACAGGTTCCCGTCCATAAACTCCCGGATGTGGAAATCCTCCGCCTGCTTGCAGCGGAGTCCGTTGAAGTCCAGCCGCCGCTCGTCGGAGAACATCTCCTCGAACTTGCCGATGGGGAGGGGCTTGCAGTAATAGTAGCCCTGGGTATACCGGCAGCCCATGTTCCTCAGAAGGTTTTCCTGTTTGAGCGTCTCCACGCCCTCCACAATAATGGGGAGACCCATAAGCCGCGCCATATTGACGATGGATTCCAAAATACTGACGCCCTTCTGTTCCTCCACCTCTTCCATTTTCAAAAAGCGCATATCAATTTTCAGCACGTCCACCGCGATGCTCTTGAGCATGTTCAGCGAGGAGTAGCCGCTGCCAAAGTCATCCATCATAACCAGGAACCCGGCGTCTCTCAGGCGGTCCACTGTCTGATTGACGGCGCCGTCCTCCTGTGTGCAGGCGCTCTCCGTGATTTCCGCTTTAATATATCTGGCGGGCAGCCGGTACTTTTCCAGCAGCTCGTTTAAGTAAGCGGGAACGTCTATGGAGACGACGTCAATGCGGGAAATATTGATGGAAATGGGGATAGGCCGGTATCCCCGGTCAATCCAGCTGCGGAGCCACTGACACACCTTTTCCCATATACGCTGGTCCAGAAGATAGATCATGCCAATCCGCTCCAGCAGCGGGACGAACTTGCCTGGTGGGATGAGACCCTTTTCCGGGTGCTGCCAACGCACCAGGGATTCCGCGCCTACCACCTTGCCGGTGGAAATATCGCACTGGGGCTGAAGGAAGACGACAAATTCGTCACGGTCCATCCCCGCGTTTATTTCCGTCAGCATACGGATGTCTTCCTCCAGGCGTTCCTCCATTTTAGGGTCATACTGGGCGATTTGGCGGTGGCCGGTAGCCTGGGACAGCGCGAGGGTTGCCCGGTCGTAATACAATTCCGGAGGGAGTTCCATATCATCAATGGGGCAAACGCCAAAAAGAGGAACAACTCCCGCCATACCCCCCAGGATTTCAATCCCACTGCGGACATCGTTCAGAAGCCGCTCCACAAGCTCCATCCTCCAGGGCATAATAATGCAGAAGTTGTCCCCTTCAAAGTATCCCGTCACGCCGCCGTACTGCGTTCGGACAGTCTCCAGGCAGTCCGCTATATAGCGCAGAAGCTTATCTCCCACAGACCGCCCATGGATTTTGTTGAACATACGAAAATATACGATATCAATTGCCACAATACAGCAGGAATTTGGAGCGGACTCCCAGATAAAATGTCTGGCTTCCTCCATGAAAGCAAGGGGAAGCTGAAGCCCAGTCAGCAGGCTTTTTGAGACAATCTCCTGTCCGCTTCCGTCGTGGCGGGGCTCCGTTGCCTTTTTCATATTCTCCCTCCGATCTCTCTCTTAATGAAATAGTACCATTTTACCAGGTATACGACACTAGAATACCATAAAAACCATGCCTTTTCAACTGGTTTACAATATTTTTTCAGATATATTTGATTTTGTGGAAAAATCTAACAGGATTTCTGACTATATTTTGATTTTTACAAAAAAAATCTAAAAACGGCAGCATGGACTTTACAACGCCTCCTCCCCGGAGTATAATGACAAGAGAGCATTTGTAGGGGGATTTCACCCAAAAGATGAAATCCCCCTACAAATTGAGTTTTATTTATAACTTTCTAATGGGAAAAAACATATAACCTTTCCCCGTCTGTGGACAAGTAAAATCATGGACTGCCCCCGCCAATGGAATAGAATTATCTTCCAGGTATTTTATTGTTTTCGAAAAGGTATCATCATCTTCACATTCCACATAAATATATTCATAACCAGGAATAACCCATTTTATCCAACCGTTGGGAGCTTCCGCGTCATCCTGGCATTCTACTCCGGCAAGGTAAAGACCTTTTCTGAAATCTTCCCATGGATAGAATGAATGCGAGAAATCAGACATAGCTCCCCATATGCCGCCGATATTCCCATTTTCATCCTTTTTAGCTAAATGCTGAACTTCTCCAAAATGAGAATTTGCATCAGTCCATAATCTTTGAATAAAACCTTCTCCGTCTAAAGTTGAACCTTCTTTCCCTAT
>CAMSIF010000123.1 GCA_947058885.1 uncultured Clostridia bacterium | reverse complement strand
TCCAAGGGCAGATTGGGGAGTAAAAAGCATCTCTCCGGAGCTACCCCATAGCGTTGGATCTGCAAGTCGCGGTAATAGGCTCCCACATACATATTGCCCGCCGCAAACTTATTGGCGGTATATTCGAGGAAATATGTTTGAAATGACGACTTGGTATCCCTCGCGGTTATTAAATCATGAGTGTCGAAAACCACCGGCTTATTGCAGTGCAGCAGCAAATTTGCAAGGATATCCGGTTCGTTAGAGCAGTGAACAATGTCAAAATCGCTGTTATCCACAAATTCCAGCAAACTATCAAAGGAATAAAACGCATTCTGTTTACAGTAAGCCTCCGGCATTCGCGACGGACCGATGAAGAAAGCATTCTGTGTCACCACACCCATGGCCTTCAAAACGCTGCTGATTTTGTCCGTCCTGCCGCACGGGGCATCCTGTACGAACAGTACAGAAAATGTATCGTCTGATTTTTTATAGGGGTTTGGTTGGAAGAAGGAAACCGGATGCAGAATCGTATCCCGATATATATAGCAAACGCCGTCCATCCATATTACGCTGGGAATTTTCATCTCCTCCAGCTGCTTTGCAATTTCTGCAAACCCGGATTTGACGCAGATAAAAACTGTCGCATCACCATACCGTTTAATTTCGCTTGGCGGGATAACAGGTTTGCCTAATAACTCGCCGCCCCAGAGATTATCGTTGTTATCGGCATAAGCAACGACGTCAAAGTCCGCGTTCAGCTTTGCGCTGGCGCACTGGCCCCAATATCCACAGCCGAAGATTACCGCCGTCGGTCTCATTATAAAACCTCCACATTTTCCCGATAAACGCTATCTTTCATCACATTTTTTGTATCAAAAATGCACCGCGCGTACTGGCCCACCAAATCGTAATCAACATTTGTATGCGCCGCCGTAATCACAACAACATCCGCGCTCTCAAGCAGCTGCTGGCTTAGAACAGCAATCCCCTTGTGCAAAACACCGTTTTGCTTATACTCCGGTATGTACGGATCGTAAAAGGAAACCTGTGCGCCTTCGCTCTCCAGGCAGTCGATTACCCGCAGCGCGGGACTTTCACGATAGTCGTCAATATCCTGCTTATACGCCACGCCAAGTATCAAAACCTTGGAGCCGTTCAGCGGCTTTTGAAAGCGGTTTAAGATTCTGCTCACCCGCCCGGTTACATACTCCGGCATCCGGTCGTTGACCATCATGGAACTCTCAATCATGGACGTATGAAAACCATATTCCCGCGCTTTCCACGACAAATAATAGGGGTCCAGAGGGATACAGTGGCCGCCCAGGCCAGGACCAGGGTAGAACGCCTGAAAGCCGTAGGGCTTCGTTTTTGCCGCGTCAATGACCTCCCATAGGTTGATTTTCATTTTTTCGCAGAGCATTGCAAGTTCATTGACCAGGCCAATATTAACGTTACGGTATGTATTTTCGAGAATTTTTTCCATTTCCGCCACAGCGGGGCTGGAAACCGTATGAACGTCCCCGTCCAGTACGGCCCGGTACATGGCGGCGATTACCTCCAGCGCGTCCTGCCCCACAGCCCCGACCACCTTCGGCGTGTTTTTCGTCTTGTAAATCAGGTTGCCCGGGTCTACCCGCTCCGGAGAGAAGCCCAGATAGAAGTCCTCGCCGCATACCAGCCCCGACCGCTCCTCTAAGATGGGCTTGAGAAGTTCCTCGGTGGTGCCGGGATAGGTGGTGGACTCTAAAACTACGATGGACCCGCGTTTCAAGTGCCCAGCGATGTCCTCAGCCGATTTCCGGATATACCCCAAATAGGGCTGCTGATGGCTGTCCAGCGGCGTGGGGACGCAAACCGCTATAAAGTCCACGTCCTTTATGAAAGAGAAATCGCTGGTTGCGGACAGCGTTCCCTCCTCCACAATCCGCTTCAGGTCGGCGTCAACGACGTCGCCAATATAGTTCACGCCGCTGTTAACCATGTCTACTTTCTTTTTCTGCACGTCAAAACCAATCGTGCGGAAGCCCGCCTTTGCCTTCTCGACCGCCAGAGGAAGGCCAACATAGCCCAATCCGACCACGCCGACCGTTATGTCATAGTTTTTTATTTTGTTCAATAGTGTCTGCTTCATTCCAAACATACCGCCTATTTCAAAGTCACATGTTGCATTGCCGCAATAATTTTAGACGCCGCGTCCCCATCTCCAAAGGGCTGGTAACTTCTATCGACCTTCATCGGCGCGGAGAGCTTTGTTAAAATATCTTCTTTCTCGCAGTTTGCCAGCTGGTTGCGGTTGTCCACCATCGTCTCTGGCCAGCAGATGTAGTTGAACAGCAGTACGCATTGTTTTTCGGCAAAAAATGCCTCCCGCTGCAATCCGCCGGAATCAGTCAGCACCTTTTCGCAGTTCAGCGTCAGCGCCAAACTGGTCAAATATCCTACCGGCGGAACGCGCAGGACATTCTGGAATCCATGTTGTTCACAAATTTCCTCCACAAGGCTTCTATTCCGTGGATGTACCGGGTAAACGGTAGGAGCGTCCAGGGAATTTGCCGCGTCCAGCACAGCGGTTACGCTTTCTATTGAACAATTTTCTTCTCTGTGGAAGGTCAAATAGTAGAACTTCTCCGGCGCTTGGATTTCGTTAAGCTGCCGCCTCCCCGCGTACTGGGAAAAATAGATGAACGCGTCGTACATCGGGTCACCCACCAGAACAGACCTGTCGAATAGGCTCTCCGCCTTCAGGTGCGGCGCGGCCGACTCCGTACAATACATCAGAAGACTGGACACATGATCCGTACAGATCCGGTTAATTTCCTCAGGATTGGACAGCGTCCCCAGCCGCAAGCCCGCCTCCACATGGCAGACGGGGATATGCAGCTTGACCGCCGCCAAAGCTCCGGCAAGAGTGGAGTTTGTATCTCCATAAACCAGAAGCCTGTCCGGTCTTTCCCTGAGAAGGACCTCTTCCACCGCAGCCATGATTGAGCCGGTCATCTTTGCGTGGGAAGAGCCGGAAATACCCAAATTATAATCTGGGCGCGGGATGTCCAGTTCGTCAAAGAACACATCGCTCATATTTTCATCGTAATGCTGCCCTGTATGGACGAGGATCTCGTCATATGCGCGGCGCAGCTTACGGGCCACAGCCGCTTCCTTAATGAACTGCGGTCTTGCGCCCACGACGGTAACTACCTTCATTTTCCGTCTCCTCCTTGCGGGAATCTAAGTATCTTCCATCAACGTAATAAGGTGTTTGGTCAGATTACGGTAGTCAAACTGTGCGAGCACAGTCTCATCAGGTGAAAATTCAATAGGCTCACCGTTTTTATACCGTTGGTATTGCCCCAGCAGATAGTCCTTTAACGCGTCAAAATCGGTTTCGTAATGAACCTCATTGTACGCAACTCCCAGCTTTCCGCGCCGGATGATATCTGTCAGCTCCGTTCCCGGCATGTCCCCGTCAATCAGCGCGATAATCGGTTTTCCTGCCGTCATGTACTCGTAGACTTTTCCCGTCAGGCTTCCTACTGGTTCCGCCTTGAATTCCCATGACGACAGCACTAAAAACATGGAAGAACCCTGTAGGCTCATGGCTTGTTCATGTGAGACAGCGCCGTGATCTATACATTGTTCGCGCAGTCCGGCAGCGGACGCCTGCTCTGCAAAAACCTCATAGCCGGTACCGGCATAGTGAAATTCGACGTCGCTCCGTTGGATTTTCCCTTCGTCTATCAACGCCGCAACCGCCTCAAACAAGCGGGTTATCTTTCTCATGCCGCCGTACATTCTCCCCGTATAGCAAAAGGAAAACTTGGACAAGCCAGAGGACGGCATAGCTGGCCTTCGGTCGCACGCATCAAAGCCATTTGTCAGCTCACATGCCTTACTGCGGTATTTTTCCGGTATAAGCTGAAGAATACCCCGCGTTACGGCAACGATGGCATCACAGTTTTGAAAAGCTTTGTTTTCAAAACTTTTGGCATAGGCCTTTACAGGCGCGGGATTGAATTTAACTTGATAAACCGGGTCCCGGAAGTCCGCGATCCAGCGAATATGAGGATACAGCTTCTTTACGTACAGGCCGCAGAAATGGCTAAAGTGTTCTCCATAGGAAGAAAAACAGACATCATACCTTCCGGCATTTTCCCGCAGATATTTTTTGACGCTTCGAAAAAGGCTCTTTTGCCGGGATACAAAAAGGATATGGTCCAGCGTACCCCAGAAGGGATACGCAACCGTAAAGGGAAGAAACTCCCTGCGGCCTGTAATCTTATCGATATAGTACCGTTTGGGGCTGGAGAGATCGGCGTACTTTTTATCGCTGAAGGGTTTGACAAATTTATTGTAGAACCGCTCCAGGGCCAGATATCCCGCTCCCTTTTCCGCATAGTGCATAGGAATATCCCGCACCCCTTCAAGCAGCATGGTGTCTTTTGTGTCCGTCCCTGGATTCTCGGTAACCACCTCGACCTCATATCCAGCTTCTATGAGATATTTGGCAAATTTCGTAATCCTAATGGATGCAATCTCATTTCTCGGCGCAAAATAGTTGCATATCATCAAAATCCGTTTCACTATTTTTCCTCACTCATTCAGAAGCCCGTCCGCTTCCGTTAATAATTGATGAATACGCTGAATTCTATCCGGATACTCTGCGTTTGTCTCCAGATAAACGTCCAGATATCTATGGATTTTCTCCCGCAACTCTGCCGTTTTCTCCTTATTCCGAACGGAAATTGTATGCTCCATAATCAGACTCGCGTGATACACCAGAAACCGCTTGGCGTAAGCGCAGGCATTTCTGTATTCAGGCTTTCCTTCCAGGCTTTCCACAACCAGCTCATAGGCGTCAGCGTCAGAAAACGATAAAGATTTTCTGATGTCATGGCTCAGAGACGTCTCCCGCTGGTAATAATGATAGAGCGGTTTTGGCGTATAGAATATCTTTTTGCTATGTAAAGCGCAAAAAGCGAGCGGATAGACGTCTTCTCCTACTGGATACGCCTCGTCAAAACGAAGGTTAAGCGGACTATCAAAAAATTTTCGCTTAAAAAGCTTTCCGCATCCAAAGCCTGCCACACCGCGGTACAAATCGCGTTGGTAGGCATAGTAAAGATAGTCGGAAGGCGAGATCGCCTGCGCTTTGATTTCAACCGCATTCCTGGCCGGGATACTCCGCCCGTCCGGGTAATCCATAAAATAGCCGCCTGCTGAGAAATCTACTTCTGAGCATTTCTTCAGCGCACCTAAAAGCAGCTCGTACATATCCGGCTCTATCCAGTCATCCGAATCAATAAAACTGACATAATCCCCTGTGAAGGTTTTTAGGGCGGCATTGCGCGCAGAAGACAAGCCGCCATTTTCCTTATGCAGAACCACTACTCTACTGTCCCGCTCCGCAAACTCCCGGCAGATCTGTCCACTCCGGTCTGTAGAGCCGTCGTCAACGCAGATAACTTCCAGATTCTCGTGCGTCTGCGCAAGGACACTCTCCAGACATTTTCCCACATATGGTTCTACATTATAAACTGGAAGAATAATGGATATTTTGTCATTCATCTGTACCACCCGCCCCGTCAATCTGTGAAAACGCCATCCAAAAGCGCTGCATAAACAGTATCGGTCCGGTGGAGACCCGGAGCCAGCCCGCAAGAATCCCCCGGGAGTAATCCCGAA
>CAMSIF010000122.1 GCA_947058885.1 uncultured Clostridia bacterium | reverse complement strand
TGGCCCTCCAGGTGATGAAGGGCTTCTTCCGGCCCTTCTCCAGGGCCCAGGCGGAAGCCTTTGCCAGTGAATATATCAAGCTGCTGGAGATTAAAACCGCCTCGGCGGATACGCCCATCAAGTCTCTCTCCGGCGGCAACCAGCAAAAGTGCATCCTGGCCCGCTGGCTTCTCACCGACCCCAAATACCTCATTCTGGATGAGCCCACCCGGGGCATTGATATCGGCACCAAGATTGAGATTCAAAAGCTGGTCCTCAAGCTGGCTTCGGAGGGAAAGAGCGTCACCTTCATCTCCTCGGAAATCGACGAGATGCTGCGCACCTGTTCCCGGCTTATCGTCATGCGGGACCGGAAAGCGGTTGGCGAACTGAGGGACGAGGACCTGACCCAGACCAAGATTATGGCTACCATTGCAGGAGGTGACGAGGCATGACAGCTCCCGTGAAAGAACCGAAAACCCCGGTGAGGAAGCCCGGCGAGAGCCTCCCGAAGCGGCTCACCCGGCATCAGCTCTTTATCCCTCTGGCGGCTCTGGCGCTGCTGGTGCTGTTCAACCTGATTGCTGACCCATCCTTCTTCGCGGTCACCATCAAGGAAAACAGTCTGGGCAATCCCGTGCTCAGCGGCAATATCATCTCTGTTCTGGATAACGCCTCGGAGCTGGTCATTCTGGCCATTGGCATGACTTTGGTGACCGCCTCCTCCGGCGGGCAGGACATCTCCGTGGGCGCGGCTATGGCTATTGCCGGCAGCGTAATCCTCCGGATGGTCTGCGGCGGCCAGGTCGCTGCGGATACCCTGTATATGCCGCTGTTTCTGGCCGTTCTTATCGGCATCCTGGTAAGTATGCTGTTTGGCGCCTTCAACGGCGCGCTGGTGGCTTACTTTAAAATCCAGCCCATGGTGGCTACGCTGATTCTGTTTACCGCGGGCCGTTCCATCGCGGCCTGGATCAATAACAACCAGCTGCCCATCATGAACGACATATCTTTCAAATACGCAGGGACGTTCCTTCCCGGCATTCCCGTCCCTACCCCCATTTTCATTACTGCTTTTGTCATTCTGCTGTTCTGGCTGACGCTGAAGTTCACCAATCTGGGCCTCTATACCCAGGCGGTGGGAATCAACGCCAACTCCTCCCGCCTCAACGGCCTGGACCCCAAACTCATCAAGCTTCTCACCTATGTCATTTTAGGCATGTGCGTAGCTGTCGCCGGGTTTATCCGCGTCAGCCGCAGCGGCTCCATCAACTACTCCCGTATCGCTGAGAACATCGAGATGGATGCCATTCTGGCGGTAGCCCTGGGGGGCAACGCCCTCTCTGGCGGCAAGTTCAATATCTACGGCTCCATCGTGGGCGCATACGTCATTCAGTTCCTTACCACTACCCTCTATAAGTATGAGGTGCCGTCCACGGCCCTGCCCGCCTATAAGGCAGTAGTGGTTATTCTGCTGGTAGTACTCAGCGCGCCGGTGGTGCAGGAGAAGCTGGCAGGCATTAAGAAAACGCCTGCCAAGACTGCGAAGGAGGTGTCATGAAATGTCAAGGGGAATTGCAGTTGACAAACAGGGCCGGATAAAAGAACGGGCGGCCATGAGCGACACCAACCTGCTGCTTACCATCACCGTTGTGGTCTTCTTCGTCTTGTATCTTTCCGCCGTATTGTTTCTGGGCGGCGGTTTTGCCAAACCGCAGAATTTCCTGAATATCCTGAATAACAACGCCTCTCTGATTGTCCTGGCCTGCGGCATGAGCGTGGTGATGATTACCGGCGGCATCGACATCAGCGTAGGAGCCGTCACGTGTCTGGTCTGCATGACCTGCGCGGTAAATCTGGAGCGGCAGGGCGGCAATATCCTGACGGTTATTCTGATTGGTCTGGGGATTGGTTTGGCCTTTGGCGTGGTCCAGGGCTTCCTGGTGGCCCACCTGGGCATCCAGCCCTTTATTATCTCGCTGGCAGGTATGTTCTTTGCCAAGGGCATGACAACCATTGTCAGTAAGGAACCAGTGCGCGTGACCAACGAGGGCTTTCTGGCGGTAAAGGAGATTCGTATTACGGTACCCGGCCTTGGTTCCACCAACAAGCTGGGCGAGTATATCCCGGCCTATGTGGAGGTGGGCGTTGTTATCGCGCTGCTGGCGGTAGTACTCCTCTTCTGCCTGCTGCGCTGGACCAAGCTGGGCCGCAGTTTCTACGCTGTGGGCGGCAGCAGCCAGAGCGCCAACATGCTGGGCATCAACGTGCGCCGCACCAAATTTCTGGCTCATGTACTGTGCGGCCTGCTGGCGGGTCTTGGCGGCATCCTCTACTTCCTCCATGTGGGAAGCGGCGACGTGGCCAACGGCGCGGGGGATGAGATGAACGCCATTGCCTCCTCCATCATCGGCGGCACCCTGCTCACCGGCGGCGTGGGCAACGTTGCCGGTACGTTCTTCGGCGTGCTGAGCCTGAATACCATCAAGCGGGTCGTCTCCTCTCTGGGGTTTGACGAGGCGTGGTGGTCCAATATCACCGTGGCCGCAATGCTCTGCCTGTTCCTGATGGTCCAGAGCGTGGTCCTGCTGCGCAGGAATAAAAAGTGAGGAGGAACGCCATGAAAACCTGTTTGGGTATTGAGCTGGGGTCCACCCGGATTAAGGCGGTGAGCACCGGCGAGGACTACCGTCCAGTATCTTCCGGGGACTACACGTGGTCCTCCAGCTATGAGAACAATATCTGGACCTATTCCCTGGATGAGGTCTGGACCGGCCTGAAGAAGGCTCTCTCCCAGGTGGAGAACAGAGAGGATATCGCCGCCGCCGGCGTCTCCGCCATGATGCACGGCTATCTGGCCTTTGATAAGGACTGGAATCTGCTGGTTCCCTTCCGGACTTGGCAGAATACCATTACCGGACAGGCGGCGGCGGAACTGACCAGCCTGTTTGGCTTCAACGTCCCTCAGAGATGGTCTATTGCCCATCTGTACCAGGCGGTGCTTAACGGCGAGGAACACGTCTCCCGCCTGGCCCATATCACCACCTTGGCGGGCTACGTCCACTACAGGCTCACCGGCGTCAACGCCGTGGGGATCGGCGAGGCGTCCGGCATGTTCCCGATTGACAGTCAGAAGCTGGCTTATGACGCCGCCATGCTGGAGAAATTTGACAATCTTACAGCCGCCCGGAAACTGCCCTGGCGTCTGGCGGACCTGCTGCCCAAGGTTCTGGTGGCCGGTCAGGAGGCCGGACGGCTTACCCCGGCGGGTTCCGGCCTGCTGGACGGCCTGCTGCGGGAGGGAATCCCCTTCGCTCCGCCGGAGGGCGACGCGGGCACCGGTATGACCGCCACCAACGCCGTGGCCCCCCGGACGGGCAATGTGTCCGCCGGTACCTCCATCTTTTCCATGGTGGTGCTGGAGAGGCCCCTGAAGAAGGTCTACGAGGAGATTGACCTGGTGGCCACCCCCGCTGGAAAGCCGGTGGCTATGGTCCACTGCAATAACTGCACCAACGACACCAACGCTTGGGTAGGCGTCCTGGGGGAGGCGGCGCGGCTGTTTGGAGCCAGCCCCTCTGCCGGTGAACTCTACCAGAAGCTCTACGAGAAGAGCCTGGAGGGCGGCGCGGACTGCGGCGGAGTGCTGGTGTGCAACTATCTGGCCGGGGAGGGGGTCACCCATATGGACGCGGGCCGTCCCCTGGTGGTCCGGCGGCCGGACAGCACGTTTAATCTGGCAAATTTCTTCCGCGCGCAGCTCTACGCCACCATGGCTACCCTGAAAATTGGTATGGACATTCTGGCGGAAGAGGGCGTGGCTATCGACTCCCTCACCGGCCACGGCGGGCTTTTCAAAACCCCGGTGGTGGGACAGCGTTACATGGCCGCGGCCTGCAACGCCCCGGTGACGTGTATGGATACCGCCGGAGAGGGCGGACCCTACGGCATGGCTCTGCTGGCATGGTACATGCTCCGGAAAGCTGAGGGCGAGAGCCTGGAAGACTATCTGGCGAACCGTGTTTTCGCCGGGGTATCCGGCTCTGTGGCGGCCCCGGACGAGGCCGCGGCGGCGGGATTCAAAACCTATATCCAGCGGTATAAGGCTCTGCTCCAGGTGGAGCGGGCTGCTGTGGAACTGATTTAAAAGAGGGATTTTTAAGAATGAAACAGTATTCTTTCTGGTTTGTGGTGGGCAGTCAGTTCCTGTACGGCCCGGAGGTCCTGGAGACCGTGGCCCAGCGTGCCGCTGAGATGGCGGAAAAGCTCAGCGGGGTCCTGCCCTACCCCCTTATCTACAAAGTGACCGCCAAGACCAACCAGGAGATTGCCAACGTGGTCAAAGAGGCCAATTATGACAGCTCCTGCGCCGGGATTATTACCTGGTGCCACACCTTCAGCCCCAGCAAGATGTGGATTAACGGCTTTTCCAATCTTCAGAAGCCCTACTGCCACTTCGCCACCCAGTACAACCGGGAGATTCCCAACGAAGAGATTGACATGGACTTCATGAACCTGAACCAGGCCGCTCACGGGGACCGGGAACACGGCTTTATCGCCGCCCGGATGCGGATGCCCCGGAAGGTCATCGCCGGGTTCTGGCAGGATGGGAAGGTTCAGAAACGTCTTGGCGACTGGATGAAGTCCGCTGTTGGCGTGGCCGTCTCCAGATCTATGAAGGTTATGCGTTTCGGCGACAACATGCGGGAGGTGGCCGTCACCGAGGGCGACAAGGTGGAGGTCCAGGCCAAGCTTGGCTGGCAGGTAAACACCTGGGCTGTAGGCGATTTGGTGAAGGAGATGAACGCCGTCACTGAGGCGGAGATTGACGCTTTGATGGAAATCTACCAGGCCAGTTACGACGTCGCCACCAGCAAGATAGACCACATCCGCTATCAGGCCCGGGAAGAGATTGCCATGAAGAAAATGCTGGACGCCGAGGGCTGCAAGGCGTTCTCCAACACCTTTCAGGACCTCTACGGCATGGAACAGCTCCCCGGCCTGGCCGCCCAGCATCTGATGGCGCAGGGCTACGGCTACGGCGGCGAGGGGGATTGGAAAGTCTCCGCCATGACCGCCATCATGAAGGCCATGGGCGAGGGCGGCAACGGCTGCTCCCTGTTCATGGAGGACTACACCTACCATCTGGCGGAGGGCCAGGAGTACAGTCTGGGCGCGCATATGCTGGAGGTCTGTCCCTGCTGTGCCGCCGGGAAACCCCGGATTGAGACCCACCATCTCGGCATCGGCATGAATGAGAAGGACCCCGCCCGTCTGGTCTTTGAGGGAAAAGAGGGCGGCGCCATTGTGGTCAGCCTCGTCGATATGGGGGGCCGCCTGCGGCTTATCTGCCAGGACATCCACTGCGTCAAGCCCATTCTGCCCATGCCCAATCTGCCGGTGGCCCGGGTGATGTGGCAGGCCCAGCCGGACCTGGCCACGGGCGTGGAGTGCTGGATTACCGCCGGCGGCGCACACCACACGGTCCTCAGCTACGACGTCACCGCCGGGCAGATGAAGGACTGGTGCGCTATGCTGGACATTGAGTTTGTACATATTACCAAGAGCACAACCGTGGAGAGCCTGGAACACGATTTGTTCCTGTCCGATTTGGCCTGGAGGCTGAAATAGGCCGGCGGCTTTTCCGATTGAGCCGGGGCAGAATAACCAGCGGTGGGGGAGAGGTTCCGACGGGAACCTCTCCCCCGTGTCTGCTCAATTTTTGGCCCGCGCAGCCCGGGACCGGAAAACCGCTGGTTGTCTTTTTGAATTTGATGAAAATGTCAAGGGTTAAATGCAGAAAAATCTAAAATTCTTTTTTGTGCAATATT
>CAMSIF010000121.1 GCA_947058885.1 uncultured Clostridia bacterium | reverse complement strand
CCCCACACCACGGAATCCGAGATATCTTTGTGTTACTGGAGTACAGACGTTGGCTCTTCCTATCTTCCATCCGGTAGATCAGAGAGGCGAAAAACAACGCCGCCAGCGCAAGCAGGAAATTGGATAACGGCCCCGCCAACGCCGTAAGGGCCATTCCAACTCTTTTATTTTTAAAATACCGCATATCCACCGGAACTGGCTTTGCCCATCCAAATCCACAAATCAGCATGGACGCCAGCCCCAGCCAGTCAATATGATGCAGCGGGTTCAGACTAAGACGGCGCATCCGTTTCGCCGTGGGGTCTCCCAGCGCATAGGCGGCCAGCCCATGGCAAGTCTCATGGACTGTCAGGCACAACAGCACTCCCAGCACCCGCTGCAACGCGCTCAGCAGCCCGGCCCAATCGAATTGTTCCCAAAAGGTATGTAGGTAACCCAGCATAATCCAGTTTCTCCCGCGATTTGTATTGCCGCTCTAGTATAACAGGTTTCTTCTCCGATTACAAGCGTTCCCGCCACAAATCTCCAAATCACACAATCTTAAAGAAATTTTATAAATTTACCCGCTTTTATTTTAAAGGGATACATTATAAAATGGCACCATACCAACGAATCAAGAAAGGAATTCCGCCATGAGCAGCAACCGTCCACTGAAAGAGAACCAGAAAAAATGGATTGCGGGTACCGGAATATTTTTATTTATCGTCCTATCTATTCTGGTTTGCTGGTTTGCGGGACGCCCCCTCATCCAGTTTGCCGGAGACCCAGAACGCTTCCGCACCTGGGTGGACAGCCAAGGAATCTGGGCGTCTATTCTATTCATGGGAATGATTATCCTGCAAATTGTAGTGGCAGTTATTCCCGGCGAACCGCTGGAGATTGTGGCAGGTTACGCTTTCGGCGCGGTGGAAGGCACGCTTTTATGTCTCATCGGAGCTTTTGTAGGGCGGGTGCTGGTATTCCTGCTGGTGCGGCGTTTCGGTACCAGAGCGGTGGAGGTATTCTTTCCTCTGGATAAGCTCCAGTCCCTGAAATTTCTGCAAAACCAGCAGCGTCTCTTCTTTTGGGTATTTTTTCTCTTTTTCCTGCCAGGGACGCCGAAAGATGTGCTCTGTTATATAGTTGGTCTGACCCAGCTTCCCCTGCGCAGCTGGCTTCTCATCAGTGCCATCGCCCCCATTCCCTCTATTGTGACCTCCACCATAGGTGGCGACGCCCTGGGTATGGGAAATTACGGCTTCGCCGTTATCGTTTTCATCATTACATTAGCCATCAGCGGACTGGGCCTCTTGGCCTACCGCTCCATCTGCCGGATGCGGGAAAGGAAGGAATTATGAGCGCATTAAACATTCTGCAATTTATGAGCCGGGTTATTGGTATTCTGTTTGTTCTCTGCTACGCCAACCAGTTTCTCTATGTGCTGGTGGCCCTCTGGCGGAAACGGCGGAAAAAGCAGTCCCCCTCCGCCCCTATCCGCCGCTACGCGGTGCTGGTCTCCGCCCGAAACGAGGAGACTGTTATCGGCCAGCTCATCGAGAGCGTCCGCGCCCAGGACTATCCAGCGGAATATATCACCGCCTTTGTGGTGGCGGACAATTGTACTGACGCAACTGCCCAAAAGGCTCGCGAAGCTGGCGCGGTGGTCTACGAGCGTTTCGACAAGCGCCTGGTTGGCAAGGGCTACGCTCTGAACTACCTGCTGGACCACATCCGGGAGGACTACGGCGACGAACATTTTGAGGGGTACTTTATCTTTGACGCCGACAACCTCCTGGCTCCGGACTATGTGACCCGTATGAACGAATCCTTCAGCGGAGACTGTCAGATTGTTACCAGCTACCGCAACTCTAAAAACTATGGCGACAACTGGATTTCCGCTGGTTACGGCCTGTGGTTCCTCCGGGACGCCGCCTTCCTCAACGAACCCAGGACTCGCCTGGGCATCAGCGCGGTGGTAGCGGGCACAGGCTTCCTTTTCAGCCGCGAAGTCATGCTCCGCTGGAACGGCTGGCCCTTCCACTCCCTCAGTGAGGATACTGAATTCACTGTCCGCAATATTCTGGAGGGCGAACGGGTCGGCTACTGCGGCGAGGCGGAGTTTTTCGACGAACAGCCTACCGGCCTTGGACAGTCCTTCCGCCAGCGTATGCGCTGGGTGCGGGGAAACGCCACAGTGTTCCTCCAGGAAGGCTGGCGGCTGACACGGGGCCTTGCGGGAAAAAACAGTCTGAGCTGTCTGGACCTGCTGCTCTCTATCCCCCCTGCCATTGTCCTGACAGTGTGCAGCATAGTGGTGAGCGTTCCCGCGACGGTACTGGAGCTGGTTGGCGGAGGGCCTATCCTGCCCCTGCTGGTGACATCGGCCTTTTCCTTTGCCGCCCCCTGCCTGCTGGTACTGGCGGCGGGAGCCCTGACCACAGCCACCCAGTGGCGGCGTATCCGCGCCCCCGGATGGAAGAAGGTCGCCTATACCTTTACCTTCCCTCTGTTTATGATGACGTATATCCCGGTGACCATTATGGCCCTCTTCCGGAAGGTCGAGTGGAAGCCCATCCAGCACCGCGCCGCAGTATCCATCCAACATTTGAAATAGCCCACTCCCCTGCCCTCCTCCGGGACGGCGGGGGATTTTTCTTTGCTGGAAAATTTTCTCCGCCCCCTCTTGACAAACGCCCTGTTTTGTTGTATGGTTAATTACACAAGTAATGAACCGCTTGACTGGTATGGTCCAGAAGGAAGGAGGGACCTGTTTGAATGAGCGCCTGACAGAGCAGAAATCCATCTATCTACAAATTAGCGAAATGATCGAGACGGACATCCTCCGGGGTATTCTGCTGGAGGAGGAGCAAGTCCCCAGCACCAACGAGCTGGCAAAGCTCTACACCATCAACCCCGCCACCGCCGCCAAGGGCGTAAACCTCCTGGTAGACGGCGGCATCCTTTACAAACGCCGGGGCATCGGTATGTTCGTGGCCAAGGGGGCCCGGGACAAAATCCTGGCAAAACGCCGCGCCGCCTTCGCGGAGAACCACATTGCCCCTCTCCTGGCAGAGGCCAGGAGCCTGGACATCTCAAAAGAGGAATTACTGAACATGATAGGAGAGAGAACGGTATGAGTCTGATCTGTGAGAAAATCGTAAAGACCTACAGCGGCAAAGAGGTACTCCATGACGTATCCTTGGAGCTGAAGGAAAGCCGCATTTATGGCCTCATCGGCCGTAACGGCGCGGGTAAAACTACCCTTTTGTCCATTCTGACCGCCCAGAATCCCACCACCAGCGGTACAGTCTCCCTGGACGGCCAGCCGGTATGGGAAAACCGCAGGAGCCTTGCCAGGCTCTGTTTCTCCCGGGAACTGAACGCCAATGCGGAGAGCGGACTGGCAGCCATGAAAGCCAAGGAGTACCTGCGCATCGCCTCCACCTACTACGAGGATTGGGATAAGGAGATGGAGCAGAAATTGGTGAAGCTTTTTGACCTGAACGTCAAAAAGAAGATGGGGAAAATGTCCAAGGGCATGTTGAGCATGATTACCATTATCGTTGCCCTCTGTTCCAAGGCCCCTTATACCTTTCTGGATGAGCCTGTGGCGGGGCTGGACGTGGTAGCCAGGGAACAGTTCTACAAACTCCTGTTGGAGGAGTACGCCGCCTCGGGCCGGACCTTCGTCATCTCCACCCATATCATTGAGGAGGCGGCGGACATTCTGGAGGAAGTCATCATCCTTCACGACGGAAAAGTCATCCTGGAGGGTGATACCCAGACCTTTGTGGACAGCGCCTGCTACGTCAGCGGCAAGGCAGAAGAGGTGGACGCCGCCACGGCAGGCCTGGAGACCCACCATCCCGAGACCATAGGCCGCAGCAAGGGTGTGACGGTATTTCTCAAGCCAGGCCAGCAGGTGGACGAAACCCGGGACGTTTCCGTACAGCCGGTGAGCCTCCAGCGGGCCTTTGTGGCCCTATGCGGAGAGGAGGAGGCAAAGTGAAGCGGAATCTGAAATTCTGGACACGGTTTACATGGGAAACTGCTGGAGTAGACCTGGCCATCGCCGCTCTAATCTCCCTCTTCGCTGTCTTTGGTGCTGAGGGAGTAAATCTGAAGTTGTTTGTCACGGTTGCGCCCTACTTTCTGTGCATAGCCACTATCTTCGGTATGATGATGATCAATAGCGGTGCGCATTCCATCTACGTGCCTCTGCTGCTGTCCATGGGAGAAACCCGGAGGAATGTCTTTCTGGGCTTTCGCTACTATCAGGCCCTCCTTATCACGGTAGCCACGGCGGCATGTGCCATTATTTGGCTGGCGGTACCGGGAGAGGTGTCCTCCGTTGGCCTGCGCAGCCTCCCCACACTGATTTGTATCCTGATGATTACTGCTTCCTACGGAAGTATAGTGGGCACAATATTCGTGAAGTGGAAGTGGGCGGGTACCGTCATGATTATCCTCCTGTGCGGCGGTTTAGGAGGGCTTGTGGGATTCCTCGGCATGGCGGCCTCAATGGAAACTCTGTTTTCCACTGCGTTGTCGATGGTGTCTCATCTCAAAGAGCTTCCCCATTGGATGATTCTGACGGCGTTTGTCTCTGTGGGGCTGGACTTGCTGTTCCAGTGGCTTATCCTGCGGCGGCAGGAAGTACGCCTGTGAGGAGGGTTGAAGATGAAATTCTTTATCACGCACCTGCGGGCCACCCGGAACGGCCTGCTGGTTATGCTGGCTGTACAGGGTGGTCTCTTCCTGATGGGCGTCATCATGGTAGTGTGCATCAACATCTTCCTCAACGAGGATCAGGACTACGCAGCTATTGGCTCTATGATGGCGTTGATGGGCACTATCTTCGGAGGCCTGCTGCGGGGCAGCGGGGCCACCTGCCGCTACCGCATGGCGGTCTCCATGGGCCACACCCGCCGGTCCTATCTGCTGGCGGACCCACTCATCACGGCCATCAACTGTCTCCTGGGCTTTGGGGCGGCGTGGCTGCTCAACCGTCTGGAGCTGTGGTTCTACGGCCTCCTCTACCCCGGCTGGTCCTGTGAGTTTGACATCTCCGGCGTGTATAAGTGGTGGGCCGTCCTGCTTTTCACCGTGCTAATCTGTGCTGCGGACTTCTGTTTGGGTGCAATACAGCTTCGGTTTGGGGCAAAAGGGTTTGCTTTAGTCTGGTTCCCACTCTGCTTCGGTCCCTGTATCCTGACCACCGGCCTTAAAGCGGCCAAGGACGGCGGCTCCAGTCTTCTAGCCATGATTGGGCGGGGCGTACTGTACCTGGCGGGCCTTATGAGTCCGGCTATGTTGATAGCCGCTGGAGCGGCGTTGGTGCTGGCGTTGGTACTGGCCAGCGGACTATTCTACCGGAAAGCGGAGGTACGCATATGAGCGATTTCATTGGATTGCTGACCGCCGCAGCGGTTCTGTACTTCCTCCTTCGTCCTGAGAAAAAAGAATAATGGAGGCCCGCAGCCCCGGAAAATTGGGACTGCGGGCGTTTTGTGCTGAAAAAAGCTGTTTACAAACGGAAAAGAACTTGCTATACTACAGTATGTTAAAAATTCTATTATCAGGAGGATTCAAACAATGAACGTATTGAAAGGCGCCTGCATTATCGGACAGTCCGGCGGCCCCACTTCCGTTATTAACGCCAGTGCATACGGGGTTATCCGTACAGCCCTGGACAATGAGGCCATTACGAAGGTGTATGGTGCGGAGCACGGCATTAAGGGCGTTTTGAATGACCGGCTCATAGATATGTCCGCTGAGGATGCGGAGGAGTTGAGATCGGAAGAGCACACGTCTGAACTCCAGTCACACTCAGATATCTC
>CAMSIF010000120.1 GCA_947058885.1 uncultured Clostridia bacterium | reverse complement strand
TAGCGTCCACGCAGTCAAAGGCAAAATTGAATTTCTCCGCGTTGGGGAAGGACAGGGACCGCAGTGCGCCCTGCTCGTCCTCTTTTACATCAAAGAAGTCTTTGCATACGTATTCTTCGCTGGAGCGGGCCTGGACAATGGACCGGCGCACCGTCATTTCGTCGGCCTTCTCACCGGCCACCACCACCGCGCAGAACACGCAGGGCCGGCCGCCAACGGCAATCATACCGTGGGGGGTGGAGGAATTATAAAGGATACTGTCGCCCTCGCCCAAAATTTCGGTGTGCTCGCCCACCTGGACCTTCAGCTGGCCGGAGAGTACGATGTCGAACTCCTGGCCGGCGTGGGTTGTGAGATGAATGGGCCGGCGCTGCTGGGCTTCGCTGTAGTCGTAGGTAACATAGTAGGGCTCCGCCAGCTTGTTGCGGAAGAAGGGGGCCAGGTTGCTGATTTCGATTCCCGGCTCTTTAGCGGTCTGCTGGCCCTGGCCCTTGCGGGTAACGGTATAGCTGGCCAGATGGGCGCTGTGGCCCTCCAGCAAATCCGTAATGCCGATGCCGAAGGCCAGTGCGCATTTGTGGATAAAGGTGAACGGCAGATCCGCCTTACCTGCCTCATAGGCGGAGTATTCCATGATTGTAGTATCGGTTTTTTCTGCCATTTCGGCCTCGGTGAAGCCGCAAATCTGACGCATTTCGCGGATGCGGTAGGCCACCTCCAGCAATTGGGCGTTCATGTGGGTCGTGTCCATAAAATGTTCCTCCTGCAAGCAAGTTTAAGGCGCAAATTCAGAAGCTGACGAACCGTGCCGGGCGGGGGACTGGCGGCGAAAAAAGAAAAACCCGTCTCAAAGTTAAAACTTTGAGACGAGCCATAAACTACGTTATGTACCCGCGGTACCACTCAAATTGCGTCCGCAAAGGACGCCCCTTCAGGCTCCGGCAAGCCCTATGCACTAACGCGGCAGTCACGGGAGGCGTCTACTTGCTCCAAACGGCGTGTTCGGACCTCCAGCTCGGAAGGGATGGGACTTTGAGGAGCTGCGCTGCCAGGCTTCCACCACTGCCCGGCTCTCTGTGAGCCTAACCGCCTCGTCCGTCTTCGTCATCGCTTTTCTGATTCACTTTGCGGATAGTCTACACCAAGGACGGCCGTTTGTCAAGGGGAATTTTCTCCAGGGAGTGTCCAGCTCTCCCTCGCGTATAATGGGAGGCCGCGCGGCGCAAACTGAGAGCAAAGACAAAGCAAAAGGAGGTTTTATCAATGTCTCACGCAAACCGCCGGTCCCTGCTGACCTTTGGCGCGCTTTTCACGCTGACGCTCATTGCCGCCGCCGTACTGGCCCTGGATGTGGAGGACGAGGCCGCTCCCGCGTCCGCATCCGCCGCTGTCCCGGTATCCGCCGCAGACTGGGGACTGTCCTTCCAGACCGAGGGGCAGCCGCCTGCGGGAAACGCCAGTGTGTCGGATTTGGCCCAGTACAACGCCTGTTTTCTGGGCGACACCTCAAAAAAAGTGATTTACCTCACGTTTGACTGCGGATATGAGAATGGCTATACAGAGCAAATTCTCGACGCTCTGAAAAAACACAACGCCCCCGCCGCCTTTTTTGTGGTGGGGAACATGGTGGAAACCGCCCCGGACATCATCCGGCGTATGGCGGCAGAGGGCCATGTGGTGGGCAACCACACCTACCATCATCCGGATATGTCCAGCATATCTCAGCAGGAAGCGTTCCAGAAGGAGCTGGAGAGCCTGGAGGGGCTCTACCGCCAGACTACCGGACAGCCCCTCTCCAAATTCTACCGTCCACCGCAGGGAAAGTACAGCGTAGAAAACCTGAAGCAGGCCCAGGCGCTGGGATATAAAACCGTGTTTTGGAGTCTGGCCTACGTGGACTGGTATGTGGACAAGCAGCCCACGCCGGAACAGGCCTATGCCAAGCTGCTGCCCAGAATTCATGACGGCGCAATTGTTTTGCTGCATTCCACCTCAAAAACCAACGCGGAGATTTTGGACAGTTTGCTGACAAAATGGGAGGATATGGGGTTCCATTTTGCCTCGCTGGAAGAACTGCCGTAATTTCAGAACGCTGTGGACACCCCCGTCCGCAGCGTTCTTTCCATCTTCATGGGAACGGCGGTAAATATGACGGGACGGATTGTGACATTTGACCGTGTATATACACCACAATATCCACAAACCTTTTCACAAAAATGAAAAAATCTGGTATATTCATAGAGGAATTGGATTGAAAAAATCACCGGCATGAAATGTCGTTAATAATCGATAGGGATTGTTAAATTTTATTGTGGAATATGTGTAAAAATATTGCTATAATAATTTTGGAAATAAGATGGCGGCACATCCGTCCGCACGCGAACAGGGAGGCACCGATGGACCGCATAAAACGACTCTTGAATAACGATAAAATAAAAATCCTGCTGATTTCAGCCCTGATTGCCGCAGTTATGCAGCTGGTCCATCATGCGCCCGGTCTTCTTCGGAACCTCTCCGATTGGCTCTTCTTGACCGGTCTGCTCCACATCCTGGTGGGCGCGGTGCGTTACATAAAAAACGTAGGCCTTTTTAAGACCTTTTCCTACATGTCTTACAAACGGCGATGGAAAAAACACGTTCACTCCGGCGAGTCCCGGCCTATGAGTCTGGCCGAGTATACAGTGAACGTAATCCTTAACGACGCCAACCAGCGGCCTGTGGCGTGGCCCCTGGGGGCAGGCCTGCTGCTTTGCGCCGCGTCGTTTCTGACGGCCATGGTGATTACCTGACGGCTGCCAGCCGTTACAAACTGGATTTCCGCGTAAGGAAGGGAGGAGCCGAACTCTCTTCCTGGATGGGCGCGAGCCCCCCTTTTTTATAATAGGTTTGCCGGCACTGCATACCGCTGGGACCGGCAAGGTGTGTCATACAAGGGGTCCCCCCTTGTATGCGTTGGAGCAGAATGCTCCAACGGCCCGCTCTCCTTGCCTGTGCCGCCAGCTGGCTGCGCTGAGGCGGCAAGCATATTATACATACTATAAAAACAGGAGGAAATCACTACATGAAGAGGAGAATGTCACGTTTTCTTGCAACATTCCTTGCTGCGTTGATGCTGCTGTCCCTGCTGGCGGCCTGCGGCGGCGGGAACAACCAGGGCAGCACCCCTAACACGCCCGACAACTCCCAGGGCGGTAACAATGTCAACACCCCCGATGACACCGACACCCCCGACGACACTACCGGCGGCGGCGACACCGGCGAGAAGGTCCTGCGTCTGACTACGGGCGAGTGCCCCGCAACCCTGAACCCCCACCAGATGTCTACAGATTACTACAACATTGATAAAATTGTAGCGAAGCTGTACCACATGGTCTACGATGAAGCCTCTCAGTCCCGCACCTACATCGAGGAGCTGGCTGACGGCGATCCCTACATGGTTGGCGACGACGTGACCCTGTGGGAGGTTAAGGTCAAGTCCGGCTACACCTTCGTGGACGGCACCCCCATCGACGCCTATACCTTCGAGGAGAGCATGAAGCTGCTCAACGACCCGAAGCTGGCCAACCGCAACGTGTTCGTTACCAACGTTGTGAACGGCCAGGAATATCTGCTGGGCGAGTGCGAGTGGGAGGACGTGGGCTACAAGGCCATTGACGCCAACACCATCCAGGTCCACTACCTGCCTGACTATGAACCCGTCAACGCCAAGGATTTTAAGCTCACCTTCTCCTTTGCCGGCAACGGCGTGGTCCATCCGGAGATGTACAAGTCCTGCATCAGCGAGGACGGCAGCCAGTGTACCTACGGCTCCTCCAAGGAAACCTTCGTCTCCTCCGGCCCCTACGAACTCACCGAGCTCATTCAGGGCCAGTACTGGGAAATCACCAAGCGTACCGACGCCGGCGCCCCCATCACGGATGTATTTACTCCCGACAAAGTGACCTGGTCCGAGGTCACCGACACCAACGCCAAGATCCAGCTCTTTGAGCAGGGCCAGATCGACAGCGTTGCCGCCGACGCCGCCGCCTACGACGAGTACGAGGGTGCCCGCTACTGGTATCAGAAGGACAACATGGGCATTTACCTCAACGGCGAGTCCCCCAAGCAGGCCGCCCTGAAGGACGTCAACCTGCGCTACGCCCTGTACTGGGGTCTTAACCGCGACGAGGTGGTGAAGGCGGTCTATCCCATTTCTGACCCCTCCTCCTACATGTACATGGACTTCGCCACCATGCCTGACCCCGCCGACCCCGAGAACAAGGTCATCAACTACCGCGAGAGCGCGGAGGCTCAGGCCATCCGTATGGACGGCCACGAGCTGACCAAGTCCGGCTACGACCCCGACCTGGCCAAGGAGTACTTCCAGAAGGCCTACGAGGCCAACGGCAGCCAGAAGATTGAGATTGTCGCTTACTACGGCGACAGCGGCGACTCCCTGAAGGCTTGGGCCGAGGCGCTCCAGGCCAACTACAACACCCTTTTCGGCACCGACAAGTTTGAGATTACCCTCCAGGCCACGCCCTACTCCATGCTCTATGAGCAGATGACCCGCGATAAGATGGATTACGACATGATCGTCAGCTGCGGCTGGAACATGGACCCCACCCAGGCGTGGAACAACACCAACTGGGTTTACAGCGGCCCCTGGACCTACAACACCCAGTACTGCTCCATCGCCAGCGTGGAGGCCCGCGAGGAGTGGGATGACCTCTTCCACAAGTGCGCCCTCTACGATTACAAGCGCGACGACCAGAAGAAGCTGGAGTCCATGGCCCGCATGGAGGAAATCCTCCTTAACGACTGCTGCTTCATCCCCGGCTACTTCCGCGGCACCCGGTACTTCTTCAGCGAGCGCATTACCCCCATCGCTGAGATGGGCGAGCCTGAGCTTGGCTTCGCTCTGTTCCAGGCCAAGTTCAACTAAGCGTTGTCCCCTCCGGAGGGTTCCGGACATGAAATTGAACTCTCCGGCATAGCACCCACCCATCGCTTTCCGCGTTCATGGCGTTTCGGGGCAGGCAGACGGCCCGCCGTCTGCCTGCCTCTGCTATTCAGCGCGGGGAAAAACCGGGGCCACACCCGGGCACGGTCTACTAAAAAAGAGGTGAGCATGTGGTAAAATACGTCATCCAGAGGCTGATCGCCGCGTTCTTTACTTTTATTGCAATATTGGTGGTCGTCTTCTTCGTCCTCCACCTGATGCCGGGAGATATTATCGACTTCTCCCCCAAACTGGACCCGGCTATCCGGGAGGTTATCCGCAACAAATATCATTTGAACGATCCCCTCATCGTGCAGTTCGGCTACACGATGAAAGATTATCTCCGCTTTGACTTCGGCTACTCCCTGAAGGTTCGTCCCGGCGTGCCGGTGTTCAACGTTATTCTGGAACGCCTCGCCGTCACTATCCAGCTGAACTACTTCTCCGCCTTCGTGATTTTGCCCATTGGTCTGATTCTGGGCATCACCATGGCTATCAAAAAGGACAGCATCTATGACAACGTGATGAGCAGTCTGGTTATTTTGACGATAGCCGTGCCGTCCTTTGTTCTGGCGGCCCTCATGCAATACGTGCTGGGCTTCAAATTAGGGTGGTTCCCGCTGATCCTGGAGCCGGAGACAAAACTAACCTGGACCAAATTCTACTCCATGATTATGCCTATCCTGGCCCTGAGTTTCGGCGGCATCGCCAGTATTGCCCGTACCCTGCGCGCGGAGCTGGCGGAGGTGCTGACCATGGACTTCATGCAGCTGGCGAAGGCCAAGGGCCTCAGTTACCGGCAAACTATCATGTGGCACGCGCTGCGAAATTCCTGCGTACCCCTGGCCAGCACATTTTTGTACCTGTTCCTGGGCGTCCTCTCCAGCTCGCTGGTGATTGAACAGATTTTTGGCGTTCCCGGTATGGGCAAAACCATGCTCCAGGCCATTAACGGCAAGGACCACTGGCTGACCATGGGATGTATCATTTTCTATACCCTCATCGGCCTGCTGATGGCCATTCTGGCGGATTTGTCCTACGGCGTTGTGGACCCCCGTATCCGCATGGGAGGTGGCAAGGATGCGTAACGAAACTATCACGATGGAAAACGGCCAGCCCCTGAGCAGCGAACTCCTCAGCCTGCCCAAGGAGCAGTTTGAGATCATCGAGCGCAAGGAAGTCATCACGGATATGGCTTTCAAGACGGAGTCCGTCTCTTACGGCAAGGACGTGCTGCGCCGCTTCCTCCACGA
>CAMSIF010000119.1 GCA_947058885.1 uncultured Clostridia bacterium | reverse complement strand
TACTTGCAGATGCCGCGCATTTCTAAAACCGCGCCTTCCTGCATAGGGATACGCCTCCATTCTTTCAGATTTAGAACGCGCGGCGCGGCTGACATGCCGCGCCGCGTGTCGGGTCACATGATGTAAGATTCCAAACGGCGGAATCAGGTGCCGTACTTATCCACGTCGGCCTGGGTAAGGGTATCCGCGTCAAAGCCCTGCTCGGGGGTGTAGATAATCTTCTCAGTGGGAGCTTTCCCGGCCACCATGTCCTTGATAATCTGGTCAACCGTCTCAGCTTGCAGGGGGTTGCACAGGCCCATGTAATTCCAACGGCCAGCCAGTACCTCCTCAAAAGCCCACTTATCGCTGTCAAAGCCCATGATGATGACATCGCCGCCCTTGCCGTGGGTGATGCCAGCGGCGTCCAGAGCCGCGGCGGCGCCGCGAGCCATGCCGTTGTTCTCGGCATAGATAACGTTGAAGGGCTTGCCGGAGTCGATGACGGACTGGGTGATAGTCTTAGCGGTAGCCTCGTCCCAGTCGGCGGTCTGCTGGGTGACGTAGGTCCAGTTGGCCTCAGCGTTCACCTTCTCGTCCAGAGCGCCGGTGCGGCCCAGCTGAGCGTCAGAACCCATATGGCCCTGAATATGGATGATGTTATACTCGCTCAAGCCCTGGCTGGCCAGCCACTCTACCGCAGTCTCGCCCTCCTTGGGCATGTCGGAGACGACGGCGGCGGCGTACATGCTGTCGTCAGCGTCCAGCATACGGTCAAAAAGGATAACCTTGGTACCCGCGTCCTGAGCATCCTTGAGCACGGTGTCCCAACCGGTGGTGGAGGCGGGGGAGAGGAGCAGGAAGTCCACCTCGTCCTGAATCATCTGCTGGGCGGTGGCAATCTGCTGGGCGGCGTCGTTGTTGTTGTAGAAAGTGGCCTCGTAGCCGTTATCCGCGGTGAACGTGTCGCGCATAGCCTTGTCGTTGGCGGTACGGTAACCGGACTCGTTGGGGTCGTTGTTGATAACGCCCACCTTAATGGGGTCGCCGCTGTTGGCGGGACCGGCGTCCTGTCCGCCGGAATTCTTGCCCGCGTTGTTGCCGCTGCCGCCGCAGGCGGCCAGGGCCAGGACCATGCACAGAGTCAGCAGGAGACAAATAACTTTTTTCATGATTGCGTCCTCACTTTCAATATTTGGGGTACGATGGGACCGTTCCATCCAGCTTCCCATAGCTGCATTAAAAACGATTTCCTGCTCAAAGTCAATACATTTCAGACAAATTAACCATTTTTGTGCGAGTGAATAGTACAAAAATAGTGTGAAACAAAAATATATGATACAAATTTCACGCCAGCTATAGAAAGAATCCCATTAAAAGTAGAAAATTTTATGATTTGTTCTTTTAATTTTTTCGTTTTTCTACGACCCAGTAAAAAATGGGGCAGCCTTTTTCCTCCGGCAGATTGCCTAAACTATAAAAATTCGTTGATTCCTTTGGGGCAAAAGGGTAAAAATTTTTTCTGCCGGACCGGAATGTCTCAGCAGTAATGGACGGGATTTGTGTTTTCTTTTGAACAGACCTCCTAATTTTCAAAAAACGCCAACGTTTATTTTGGTCAAAATACCGTTGACGTTTGATATAATACAGGAGAAAATGATGTAAAGGGGGCGTGGATATGGCAACAAAATACCAACTTCTGGCGGACCAGCTCCGGGATGAGCTGCGCCGCAACAGCGGACATGCCGGGTACAAGCTGCCTACGGAACTGGAGCTCTCCCGGCAGTATCAGGTAAGCCGTCAGACCGTCCGCCACACCCTCCGCCTTCTGGAAGAGGAGGGACTCATCCAGCGGCGGCAGGGCAGCGGGTCCTACGCCACCGGCCTTCTTCCCGGGGCGGCTCCCCGGCAGATCGCGGTGGTGACCTCCTTCCTGGACGACTATATCTTCCCCGCCATCCTCCACGACGCCTCCGGCGTCTTCTCCCGGCAGGGATACTCCACCGCTGTCTACGCCACGAAAAACTGTGTCAGCACAGAGCGGGAAATCCTTCTCCGGCTGCTGGGCGAACCGGTGAGGGGGCTTCTGATAGAGGGGGCCAAGACCGCCCTGCCCACCCCCAACGCCAGCCTCTACCATCGCCTGCTACAGTCTGGAACCCCCATCGTCTTTCTCCACGGCGCCTACGCCGGACTGGAGCAGATTCCCTGTGTGGCGGATGACAACTACGGCGGCGGCTACCAGTTGGCCCGGTATCTGACGGACAAAGGGCACCGGGAAATTGCCGGTATCTTCAAGAGCGACGATATCCAAGGTCTTTTGCGGTACCATGGGGCTGTTTCCGCGATTCGGGACGCGGGACTGCCCATCCGGGACGGCCGCTTTGCCTGGTACGACACCGAGGACCGCCGCCGTCTCCTTGAGGAGCAGGACAGGCAGCCGCTGACAGATTTCCTCCAGAAGCGTCTGGGGGACGCCACAGCGGTGATTTGCTATAACGACGAGATTGCCTACCGTCTGATTCAGGTTCTGCTGGAGGCGGGCCGCCGGGTGCCGGAGGAGGTGTCGGTGGTGAGCTTTGATAACAGCTATCTAAGCCAGCTGGGCCCCGTCTCCATCACCTCCCTCAGCCACCGCAGCCGCATGGGCCGGGCCGCCGCCGAGCAGATGCTCAGCCTTCTCCGGGGCGAGGCCGCCCGCTCTAAATTTCTGGAGTGGGAATTGGTTATGCGCAACAGTGGATGACGAAACGTCTGAAGCGCAAGCCTGCGCCGCCGGTTTAATTGAGGGTATCCCCGCCGGCCTCAAACATCTCCCGGACCCGCTGCGCGGTAACCGGACAGCTCTCCAGGTTCGGGTCCCGCTCCAGCAGCTCTGCCGCTGCCGCCTGCGCCTCCTTCAAAAGAGCCACGTCGCAGGTCAAATCCGCCACCTTCAACGCGGGCAGTCCATGCTGCCGCTGCCCGAAGAAGTCGCCAGGCCCCCGCAGGCGAAGGTCCTCCTCCGCAATCTTGAATCCGTCCCCGGTCTGGGCCATTACCTTCAGCCGGGCCTGCGCCTCCTCGTTTTTGTTGTCAGAAACCAGGATGCAATAAGATTTGTGTTTTCCGCGTCCCACTCTGCCCCGCAGCTGATGGAGCTGGCTGAGGCCGAACCGCTCCGCGTCCTCAATCACCATCACCGTGGCGTTCGGCACGTCTACCCCTACCTCTACCACAGTGGTGGAAACCAGAATATGAATCTCCCCGGCGGCAAAAGAGGCCATTATGGCGTCCTTTTCCCTGGCCTTCATCCGCCCGTGAACGCACGCCACCCGCAATTCCGGAAACACCTTTGTTTGCAGCATTTCCGCATATCCGGCAGCCGCTTTCCTGTCGTCGGGAACGGCGTCGTTCTCCTCCACCATGGAACAGATGATATACGCCTGCCTCCCAGCGGCAATCTCCTTGCCAAGAAACCGGTAGATTCTCTGGCGGTAGGCCCCGGTAACGGCAAAGGTATCAATTTTCTGCCGCCCCGGCGGAAGCTCCCCGATGACAGACACATCCAAATCCCCGTAAATCATGAGGGCCAGGGTTCGCGGAATAGGCGTGGCGGACATCACCAGCAGATGGGGCCGCTCTCCCTTGGCGGAGAGGGCCGCCCGCTGGTTGACGCCGAACCGGTGCTGCTCGTCCGTCACCACCAGCCCCAAATGTTCATATTCCACATCCGCGCTGATGAGGGCATGGGTGCCAATCGCCACCCGGGCCTCGCCGCTTTTTAGTTTTGCCAGCGCATCCCGGCGCGTTCTGGCAGGCATAGCTCCCGTCAGCAGAAGGCTGGAGATGCCTAACCCCTCCAGCAGAGGCGCAAGCCCGCGGCAGTGCTGCTCCGCCAAAATTTCCGTAGGCGCCATTAACGCCGCCTGGGCTCCGTTGCGGACCGCGCAGAAAATCGCGGCGGCGGCAACCATGGTTTTGCCTGAGCCCACGTCCCCCTGGACCAGCCGGTTCATGGGACGTCCGGCGGAGAAATCGGAGAGAACATCCTCCACCGCGCGCCGCTGGGCTCCGGTGAGCGAAAACGGCAGGCTTCCATAAAAATCGGACAGGTCCATATTTTTGTAGGGCTGGCAGGTCAGAACGTCCCTCCGGCCTCTCATCTGTCTGAGGCCAATAGCCAGCAGGAACATCTCCTCAAACACCAGCCGCCGCCGGGCGATTGCCAGGGTTTCCTCGCTGTCGGGGAAGTGTATCTGGCTGTAAGCGTAGCCTGTCCGGCATAGCTGGCGGCTCTGCTGGATGTCGCTGGGGAGGGGGTCGGGCAGCAAATCCCGGCAGGCCTGTAGTCCCTGCCCTACCGCTTTTATCAAAAGGGACTGGCTGATGCCAGCGGCAAGGGGATAAATGGGGACAATGCGTCCCGTCACCACCCGGCTTCCCTCCCGCTCCACCACAGGATTAGACATGGATTTCCGCCGGCCAGTGCCCTCCACTTTGCCAAAGAATGTATAGATTTCTCCAGCATGGAGCTGGTCCTTCATATAGGCCTGATTGAAAAAGGTGACATCCAACGCGCCGGTCTCGTCCACAGCCCGCAGCTTCACCAGCTCCAGGCCCTGGCGGATACGGCTGAGAGTAGGCGCGGCGGCTATCATAACTTCCACGCAGGCGGTATCCTCCGGCTGGAGGTCCCGAATCTTCTGATACTCCCGCCGGTCGTCATAGGCCCGGGGAAAATAGCTGACAAGGTCCCGGAGCGTGCGGATGTTCAGCTTCGCCAAGGCTTTTGCCCGCTGCTCTCCAATCCCCTTGATATAGCGGACATCAGTACTCAGATCCAGCATGGACAACGTCCCTCCCTGTCTCTAACGCCCCGCCCAGCCGCCACAGCAGGGGTTCAAAATCCACGCCTTCCCGGTCCGGCGCGTTTTCCCGCCGGGTGCGGGCGGCGCACAGACTGGTAAATTCCGCCGCCAGTTTGGCTGCCGCCAGAAGCGGTTTTCCCTTGACCAGCGCCCCGGTGAGGACGCTGGCGAAAAGGTCTCCCGTGCCGTGAAACTGTCCCGGGACGCAGGGCGCGAGCGCAAATTCCGTCCTGCCGGTTTCCCGGTCAAAGCAAACGGCCCCCACAGACTCCGGACAGAGCTGAACGCCGGTCAGTACAACAGAACGGCATCCGTCCAGGCTCAGCCGCTCCGCCCACATCCGGCACGCCTCCTCCTGGTCCAGACGCAGCGCGGCATACTCTGTTTCCAGCAGCAGCGCGGCTTCGGTGCGGTTGGGGGTGAGGACATCCGCCAGCAGGGCCAGGGACGCCATCTCCCGGCACATCTCCGGGGTATAGGTCCGGTAGGGTCTGCCGTGGTCCCCCATCACCGGGTCAACCACAGCCAGATTATCCGTGGTCTTGAAAGCGCGGATGAAATCCGCCGTCAGCCCCAGCTGTTTTTCGCTGCCCATGAAGCCGGTATAAATGGCGTCAAAAGTTACGCCCTCCTGTTTCCAATGGGCGGCTACAGGGGCTATCTGGTCTGTGAGGTCCAGGAATGTGTTCCCGGAAAATCCTCCTGTATGTGTGGATAAATACGCGGTGGGCAGGGGGCAGCATTGGACCCCCATGGCGGCGAGGGTGGGCAGGACAATGGTTAAAGAACAGCGTCCAAAACCGCTGAGGTCGTGGACGGCGGCGGCGCGGGGCGCGGGCATGGCGGTTCTCCTTTCAAGAAAAAGATAGCTTTATTATAATCCGCCGGGACACGGGATACAAGGGGGATTTCTTTCGCGGCCCTGATTCGGGACTCTGCGCCGCCGAACGCCGCTTCTGAACTTTTTGACTAACTTTAAGGTTGAAAGGTACCGCTCCACGTGATATAATCAGAAAGGAGATCAGGATTTTGAGGAGGAGATTGTAATGATCGGTTTTTGGATTTTCATGCTAATTACGGATTTACTCATCCCATGTGCGATGATTGGATTTGGAAAGCTATTCTTGAACAAAACACCCCAAAATATCAATTACACATTTGGTTACAGAACAACCATGTCAATGAAGAATCAGGATACTTGGCGATTTGCGCACAAGTATTGTGGCAGACTGTGGTTCATTGGTGGACTGATACTACTGCCCGTATCTATCATCCCATTGCTGTGCGTGCTGGGAAGAGAGATTGAACGTATTGCGGCTGTTGGCACTGTGGTATGTTTTGCTCAGATTGTGCCACTTGTAGGTTCCATTATTCCAACTGAAATAGCACTTAAAAGGGCATTTGACAAGAATGGGCAACGGAAAATATTATAGTTTGTCAATTATTCAACTTCCAGTTTATAGATCGGAAGAGCACACGTCTGAACTCCAGTCACACTAAGATATC
>CAMSIF010000118.1 GCA_947058885.1 uncultured Clostridia bacterium | reverse complement strand
TATCCACCGTATTTACCGCCACGGACAGTTGGACGGCAAGGCTTCGTTTACCGGGAAGCCTGTCCCCGGAACGCAGGCGGCCCGTTCGGATTTGCTGGGCGAGGCTTTCGTATATTTGCTGGTAAAGGGGCCGGGACGCCGAAGGGTCCAGGCATAAGGTCAGGTCCAACATAGTCTTCCTCCAACTGATACCATAAAAAAATTATATTCTGGAAGTTTCAATAGTGCCAGATAGTTGTATAATAGCATTATCAATCCCAGCCGTCAACTCCATACGGCAAAAAGGAGGACATACTTATGGATCAATCCCTGAATAACCAGAAGCCGGGTCAATCCCAAAGCCACCAGAAACTGGTAAAGCTGTGCGCCGCCGCTATGATGACGGCCATCGTTTTCGCGGGCAACTTTCTGCGTATCACCATGCCTGTACCCATAGGCGGGGTAACGGCCTTCACGCTGGCCAATATCCTGTGCGCTCTGTCAGGAATTCTTCTGGGGCCGTGGTACGGTTTTTTGGCGGCCGGATTGGGCAGCTGCTTGTATGACTTTACCAACCCGGCCTACGTAATGGAAGCCCCCATTACGCTCCTCACCAAGGGAGTATACGGCTTGGTGGCCGGTTTGGTGCTGTACTACCTTTTCAAGGATGCCAAGGAGAAATATGGGCCCCAAGTGGCGGCAGCTGCCTGCGCGGCTATTAGCTATATGGTGCTGTATGTCTTCAAAAACTATTTTTATAATGCGATGTATCTGGGCAGTCTCACCGAGCCGGTTCAGTGTTGGGCGGTGGTTGTTTCCAAGATACCGGCGACTATCACCAACGGCGTAATTGCCATCATCTTCGCGCCTATTCTGGGCGTGGCTCTCATGAAGGCCCTGCGGGCCGCCCATATGGAAAAACTGATGGCGTAAAAGCCGCAGCTCTCTTTGAAGCAGGCCCGGAGTCCGTTGGATTCCGGGCCTGTTCCGCCGCATGAGACCGCGCAAATTTGCGCAGACTTTTATGGAAGCCGCCAACAGAGCCTAATTCGTGAAAAAATGGGAGATTTTTTTGAAATTCTTCTTTACAAGTGCAAATGACTGTGATATAGTAAGCAAGACTGCTGAAAGCAGATTCCCACGCCTGGCTGGTTGGCGGCACCTGCCCCGGCCCAGCGTGCGGAGAATTTTTATGAGAAGGTGAAAGACTATGATGCTGAAAGACCAAAAGACCTCCATTATTGAGGCCAACCGTACCCATCCCACCGACACCGGCTCCCCCGAAGTTCAGGTGGCGATTCTTACCGAGCGGATTAACCAGCTGACCGAGCATTTGAAGGTACATGCCCACGACAACCACAGCCGCCGCGGCTTGTACAAGATGATCGGTAAGCGCCGCAGCCTGCTGGACTATTTGGCCAAGAAGGATATTGAGCGTTACCGCGCCCTGATCGCCAAGCTGGGTATCCGTAAGTAAGTGAACAGCGCGGGGGGAAGGGATGTGTCTCTTTTCCCCGCCTTTCGTTTCCCGCCGCCGGAACGCCGGCTTGACAGCAATGGGGTTGCCTTTTAGCAGTTGATTTTACCGTTGAACCATCCCTCAGCGGCGAAATCAGGTGCTAAAAGGTAGAATCCCGGAATGGCAGAAGAATGAAAAAGGAGAAAGCTATGTCAACAATTATTAAAAAGAAGCAGTTTCCGAACTACCGAAAGTACACCATGGATTTAGCCGGCCGGCCCTTGACGCTGGAGACCGGTAAAATCGCGGAGCTGGCCAACGCCGCTGTGATGGTCACCTATGGCGAGACTGTGGTGCTGGTCACCGCCACCGCCGCCGCCCGCCCCCGGGACGGCATTGATTTCTTCCCCCTCAGCGTGGACTTTGAGGAGAAAATGTACGCTGTTGGCCGTATCCCCGGCTCTTTCATGCGCAGGGAGGGACGTCCCGGCGAGAAGGGTATCCTCACCAGCCGGGTTATTGACCGCCCCATCCGCCCCCTTTTCCCCGGCGATTTCCGCAACGACGTAGCCATTATGGCTACCGTCATGAGCGTTGACCACGACTGTTCTCCCGAAATCGCCGCCCTCATCGGCACCAGCGCCGCTCTGGCTATCTCCGACATCCCCTGGAACGGCCCTGTGGGTGCGCTGAAGATCGGCTGTGTGGACGGTAAGCTGGTGGTGAACCCCACCAAGGAGCAGGCGGATATTTCCGACCTGGATGTGACCGTGGTCTCCACCGGCAAAAAGGTGGTCATGATTGAAGCCGGCGCTAACGAAATCCCCAACGACGTCATGTTCGAGGCTATCCAGCTGGCCCACAATGAAAACCAGAAGCAGATTGCCCTTATTAACCAGATGGTGGCGGAAATTGGCAAGGAGAAGTTTGACTACCCCCACGCCGATTTTAACCAGGAGCTTTTCGACAAGGTTGTCGCCGCCACCATGGACGAGGCCAGGGAAGCCATGGATACCGATGATAAGAATGTCCGGGAGGCCCGCTGGAACAAGCTCATCGACCACTGGCATGAGCTGTACCTGGAAGAATACCCCGACATGGACAAGTACCTGGAGGAGTTCACCTATAAATTCCAGAAGAAGATTGTCAAGGCGTGGCTGCTGGAGGGCCATCGGGTAGACGGCCGCCAGAAGAACGAGATTCGTCCCCTGGCCGCCGAGGTAGGTATCCTGCCCCGCGTCCACGGTTCCGGCCTCTTCACACGCGGACAGACACAGGTGCTCAGCGTTTGTACGCTGGACATGCTGGGCGCGGCGCAGAAGCTGGATACCATCTGGCCCGAGGAAACCAAGCGGTATATGCACCACTACAACTTCCCCGGTTACTCCGTGGGCGAGGCCAAGCCCTCCCGTTCTCCCGGACGCCGGGAGATTGGCCACGGCGCGCTGGCGGAGCGGGCCCTGCTGCCGGTACTGCCCAGCGAGGAGGAGTTCCCCTACGCCATCCGCGTGGTCAGCGAAGTGGTCAGCTCCAACGGCTCTACCTCCCAGGGCTCCATCTGCGGCTCCACTCTGGCCCTTATGGATGCGGGCGTGCCCATCAAGGCCCCCGTGGCAGGTATCTCCTGCGGCCTTATTCAGGACGATGACGGCTCCTTTACCACCTTCATTGATATCCAGGGCGTGGAGGACTTCCACGGGGAGATGGACTTCAAGGTGGGCGGCACGAAGAAGGGTATCACAGCCATCCAGATGGACCTGAAGAACGATGGCCTTACCATGGAGATTATCAAAAACGCCCTGGACATCACCTACGACGCCCGGTGCGAAATTCTGGACCAGATTATGCTGCCCTGCATCGCTCAGCCCCGGCCCGAGGTATGTAAGTGGGCTCCCAAGATGGTTACCATGCACATTGACCCCGATAACATCCGTGACGTTATTGGCAAGGGCGGCAGCGTGATACAAAAGATTGTGGCCGATACCGGGGCTAAGATTGACATTGAGGACGACGGTACCATCCGGATTGCCTCCGCTGATTCCGCCTCCTGCGACGCGGCCAAGGCGGCTATTGATGCGATTGTGTTTGTGCCCGAGGTGGGCAGCCTCTACTATGGCCGGGTTGTGCGTCTGATGCAGTTCGGCGCGTTTGTGGAGCTGGCCCCCGGCAAGGACGGACTGGTCCACATTTCCAAGCTGGCCAACCACCGGGTAGAAAAGGTGGAGGACGTATGTAAGATTGGCGATATGATGTGGGTCAAGGTCACCGAGATTGACGAGAAGGGCAGAGTGAATCTGTCCCATAAAGACGCCCTTCGGGAAATTGAGGAGAAAAAGGCCCGGGGCGAGGTTGTTAAGTAGAAAAAAGCGTCAACCGGGCGGGCTTGAGCGGCCCGTCCGGTTTTACTGCGGTTTCCTTGAGAAACATCTAAATTTGACTTTTTCCAGAAAGGAGTGTCCCATGGACCCTATTGCCGCTATTTCCACTGGAAACACCCTCTCCGCCATTGGTATCCTCCGGGTCTCCGGGGACGGTTGCTTTGCTGTCTGCGGCCAGGTTTTCCGCGCCGCCAACGGAAAAGCCTTTCAGGACTTGCCTCCCCGGGAGATGGTCCTGGGTACCCTTCTGGACCAGGAGGGCAGGGCAATTGACCAGGTATTGGCAGTTCGTTTCCCGGGACCGCGCAGCTATACTGGCGAGGACTGCGCCGAGTTCCACTGCCACGGTTCCCCGGTGGTTCTCAGCGAAGGCCTGTCGGCCTTGGCCGCCGCCGGAGCCAGACCGGCAGGCCGCGGGGAGTTCACCAAGCGGGCTTTCCTGAATGGAAATCTGGACCTGACTCAGGCCGAGGCGGTCATTGACCTGATTGAGTCGGAAACCGCCGCCGCTGCCCGCAACGCAGTAGAACAGCTGGGAGGGTCTTTACGCGAAAAAATCCAGGGTATCTATGAAAGTATTCTGAACGTTGCCAGTCAGTTTTACGCGGTAGTAGACTATCCCGATGAGGATATTGAGGATATCCAACGTGAAGATATTCTCCGGACGTTTTTGGAAGCGGAACGCAGTTTGCAGGAGCTTCTTGCCACCTTTGACAGGGGGAAAATCCTCCGGCAGGGGGTGCCTGCGGCAATTCTGGGAAAGCCCAATGTGGGGAAAAGTTCCCTGCTCAACGCCCTGCTGGGCTATGAGCGGGCGATTGTCACCGACATTCCCGGCACCACCCGGGATACGGTGGAGGAGAAAGCGGTAGCTGGCGGCGTGCTGCTGCGGCTTATCGACACCGCCGGTATCCGGGATACCGGGGACGCTGTGGAACAGCTGGGGGTGGAGCGTTCCCGGGAAGCCATGAGACGTGCGGAGCTGCTGCTGGTTGTCGTGGACGGTTCCGCGCCCGTAACGGAGGAGGACCGGGATATTCTGCTTCAGGCCGCCAAAATGGGCAAGCCATGGATTTACGTGGAGTCCAAGCGGGACCTCTCTCCGCCGTGCGCCATTTCTGTGGGCACAGTTGGCCCCGGCACAGCCCCCGGAGCGGCGGTATCCGTATCGTCTGTCACCGGGGAGGGGCTGGACGAACTGGAGAAAGCTGTCGCGGCATTGTTTCCTGCCGGAGACGTCCCGCCGGGGCAGATTCTTACCAACGCGAGGCAGGCGGACGCGGTGGCCCGGGCTTTGGAGGCTCTTCGTGGGGCCCGGGAAGCCCTGGAAAGCGGCTTGACCCCGGACGCTGCGCTAACCGGCGCAGAGGGGGCTGTCAATGCCTTGGGTGAGCTGACGGGCCGCACTTTGCGGGAGGACTTGACTGCCCGCATTTTTGAGCGGTTCTGCGTCGGAAAATAGGGAAGAGGTATCCGGAAAATCCGGATACCTCTTTTTGGCTATTTCCGCGTAACTTCCCCGCTGGAGCAGTCTACAAAATATGTGTATGTGTCGGTATCAATCCGCCATGCTGGCAGTAAGCGCAGGGAGGAGGCGGTGCTTTGAAGCTCGTAGACACAGCGGACGTTTCGGATCTCGCTGCATACCACCCCTGAAGCGTTGCGGTAGTCCAGGAAACGCACCAGAGCGGTAACACAGGTCATACCCGGACCGGCCTCTACCACTGCGTTCTCCAGACTGACGTGCGCTCCGGTGACGGAGACAAGAGTTCCATTATCAAAACGGAGTGTCACGTCGCAGCCATAGACGGGGACATCCGCCACCTCCTGGACAGCAACGGCAGTGCCGCTTAGACTGTCTGTCTGGATCTGCGGATTTTTGTAGCCGAACTGCTTGAAGAACTGATAGGAAAATCCGGCAATATCCTCCACCTCTAAGGACAACCGGCCGCCGTCAAAGCCTCCGCCGGAGCGGAACTGGATTGTCCCGTTTTCCGTCTCATAGCTGTAGATACCGCCTCCCTGGCTGGCCGCTGCCGCGCCGCCGCCAAGAAGCCACGCGGCGATTGCCGTTTCTGTTTGCGTGTCACGTGAGAGGGCCAATGGGCTTAGAGGCTGCTGTTCCAGGTCCACTTGACCGCTTAGGGAAAGCTCATTGGCTTGACAGAGGACGTTGAGCTGGGCGGCAGCTGCTTCCTCTGTGCGCTTGGCCTGGAGGAATTGGTAGCCTAACAGCAGCAGCAAGCCGCCGTTGAGCAGCAGGAGAATCAGAATGGCGATATTTTTCAGCCGGTAGGTCTCCAAGGGCGTTGCCCTCCTTTTCCGTTTACTTTGCCAGCCATTGGGCGGAAAGCCTTCCTGAACCAGCGTCCACATACCCAATAGAAAGGCCAGTTCCCGAGCCGTTGGACGCAATCGCCGCCGCCATAGACGGCGGCAGCAGCGGGAGTGGACCACCGCCGCGTTCGTCCTCCTTTAGATCGGAAGAGCGTCGTGTAGGGAAAGAGTGTCCGCGGTTGTG
>CAMSIF010000117.1 GCA_947058885.1 uncultured Clostridia bacterium | reverse complement strand
TCCATAATCTTTGAATAAAACCTTCTCCGTCTAAAGTTGAACCTTCTTTCCCTATCACAACAAAAGATTCTTTTATGCACTTTTCAACTTTCATATTCTCTCCCATACGTCCCCATTTGTTGAATTGACTTGACCCAAGTATACCACCAGTCCGAACGACGTTCACCCCCCTTTTATAGCCCCTGCTAGTAGCAGCAAGCTATGCTTTGGTATATACCTGGCGCAGCTTGTTGGTGGCCGGCGGCCCCCCAAGCCCCCAGTGCATCGGCGCAGTTCCGCCCGGTGCACAACCACCTACTACATTATATCTCAGCACAGATCAACTAAAAGGAGTACTATGCCCATGACTATTCGTGAATCAAACGGAAAAACTCCCTCCATCGCCTCTACCGCCCGTCTGGCGGACAACGCAGTCGTTATTGGTGACACCACTCTGGGAGAAAATGTCACCGTCTGGTACGGCGCGGTCCTGCGGGGGGATGCGGGCTCCATTCGCGTGGGGGACGGCAGCAATATCCAGGATAACTGCGTCCTTCACTGCGGAGAAGTGCCCACCGTGGTAGGCAAAAACGTGGTGGTAGGTCACGGAGCCATCCTCCACAGCTGTACAGTTGAGGACGGAAGCCTGATCGGCATGGGAGCGATTCTGCTGGACGGCAGCGTTATTGGGGCCGGTTCCATCGTAGGGGCAGGGGCCCTGGTGCCGCCAGGAAAAATTTTCCCGCCCCGCACGCTGATTATGGGCGTGCCCGGCAGGGAGGTCCGCGCCGTGACGGAGGAGGAGGCCGCTGGGACCCTGCAAAACGCCGCCCACTATGTAGAACTGGGCAGGGAGCAGCTCCTCCGTCCGTAGTCAGTCGCACTCCTCAATATCCGCGTACCGCCTCAGCGCGGCCTTCACGTCTCCCCAGGAGAAGCCCCGGCGGAGAAGGCTGTCGCTGAGGCGCTTCAGTTCCCGGCGGTCCGAGAGGGCCGCCCTCTGCTTTTTTCGGATGAGTCCGTCCAGAACTTCCGCGGGGTCCGGCAGCTCCTCCAGGGCGGTGTCCCAGAGCTCTCTGCCGACTCCCCGCCGGCGCAGCTCCTCCCGCACCCGGGCGGGGCCGTAGCCTCTGCTGCCGTAGTGCCGGACCAGGGCGGCGGCGTATTCGCCGTCGTTCACCGCCCCCAGGTCCTCCAGCCAGTCCGCCGCCGCCTGGGCTTCAGCCTCCTCCGTGCCCTTACGCAGGAGGCGGTCTGTCAGTTCCTTTTTGGAGAGTGCGCGGCTGCCCACCATATTGGCGGCGGCGGCCTTGGCAGAGGAGGTTTTCGCACTGGCCTGGAGGGCTTCCAGGTCCTCCAGGCCAAGCTCCAAACCAGGCCGCAGTGCGAAGCGCACCACCTCGTTTTCCGTTATCCGAAGGAGGGAGCCGTCCTCCATTTTTACCAAGAACCGTCCCCTTTTTCTCTGGGACTTTTTCAGCTCCTCAATCCGCATTCAGCTCTCCGCCTTCGTCTGTATCGTCAAAGTCCTCCGCCGAAACATCCACCGCGCGGCCCGCTGCCTTGGCCGCAATCTGGGACTGGCTGCTCATAAGCTTGAAAAAGTCCCGGCGGATGGCGGCCTCCAGGCTGCCGGCGGCCTGCGGGTTATCCTTAAGATACTGTTTAGCGGCGTCCCGGCCCTGGCCAAGACGGGTCTCGCCCATGGAGAACCAGGAGCCGGATTTCTGCACAAGGTCCAGCTTTACGCCCAAGTCGATAAGCTCGCCCAAGAGGCTGATGCCCTCGCCGTACATGATGTCGAATTCCGCCTCCCGGAACGGGGGAGCCAGCTTGTTTTTGACCACCTTGGCCCGGGTACGGTTGCCAATCAGCTCCCCGCCGGACTTGAGCGCCTCGATACGGCGCACGTCAATACGGACCGAAGCGTAGAATTTCAGGGCCCGTCCTCCGGTGGTAACCTCCGGGTTGCCGTACATGACGCCCACCTTTTCCCGGAGCTGATTAATGAAAACGACAATACAGTTTGTTTTGTTAATCGCCCCCGCCAGTTTTCGGAGAGCCTGGCTCATCAGACGGGCGTGGATTCCCACAAAGCTGTCGCCCATCTCTCCCTCAATTTCGGCGCGGGGCACCAGAGCCGCCACAGAGTCCACCACCACCACGTCCAGAGCTCCCGAACGGACCAGAGCTTCGGTAATTTCCAGACCCTGCTCGCCGGTATCCGGCTGGGAGATGAGCATATCGTCCACATTCACACCCAACGCCCGGGCATAGGCGGGGTCCAGCGCGTGCTCGGCGTCCACGAAAGCCACCTCGCCTCCGGCCTTCTGGGCCTGCGCCACAATATGGAGGGCCAGCGTGGTTTTTCCGGAGGATTCAGGACCATAGATTTCCACGATGCGTCCTTTGGGTACGCCGCCGATTCCCAGCGCCAAATCCAGGGCCAGAGAGCCGGTGGAGATAGCCTCCACGTTCATCTGGTTCATGTGGTCCCCCAGACGCATGATGGAGCCCTTGCCGTACATCTTCTCGATGTTTTTCATGGCGGTCTGTATCGCCTCTTTTTTATCGCTGGCGATAGCGGCGGTCTTTGTCAGTTTTTTGTCTTTGTCAGCCATAGCTTTCTTACTCCTTTTGTGTATGTAATGTCTGGTAACTGCGCGTTTTTTTGCGCCTTGTATTCTGCAAGGGCCTCTGGCGGCAGCAAGCCTCTTCCAGCTGTTCTGCCGCCGTGCGGGGGATTCTCAGAGACTAAAACAGGCCGCGTCACAGAGGTCTTCTTTCCACAGCTTTATCCCACAGCAGCACTGCCGCCGTGGCGGCAATGAGCAGCACGTCCAGCAGCCGCGCACCGCCGGACGCCGCCAGCATCGCCAGCGTCTGGAACGCCAGCACCCCCAGGCGCAGAATCCAAGCCTGCAAGCTCCCGCCCCTGGCATACCAGACGAAAAATCCCGGGACGGGCGAGAACACTGCTGCCGCGCCCCAGCCAGCCAGAAACTTCCAGGACTGGGGCGCACTCATCAGCTCTGTCGTGAAATAAGAGGCGCACACCATACCTCCCAGCAGCAAAAACACATTGCATCCCGCCCGCCAAGAGGACCGGCTTCCCAGCGATACCAAACAGCCCAATAAAATCCAGAGCGGAATACCGCTGGCCAGCTCCGCCAGGAACGGAGCGTGGTATGCCGACCATCTGCCCACTGCGCCCAGCAGAAGGCCCAGCAGCAGAATCCATCCTGAATTCCGCAGTCCGGCTGCAAACTGTTTGCCTTTGCTGGCAGTCCGGTTCATGTTCACTCCTCCTTCACAAGACCATTATAACACATTTCCTGTCCGTAAGTCCGGACACTAAACCTCCACCAGCAAAGTTCCATAAACCACTCGCGGAATTCCCTGGGTATCCGGAACCACGTTTATATCCCCGAACCCCTCTGCCCGCATAATCCGCAGCACTGTATCCGCCTGTCCCGCGCCCACTTCAAAATACAGCCTGCCGCCTGGCGCCAGCAGCTCCTTCCACATCTGAGAAACGGCGGTATAGAAGTCGTAGCCGTCCTCACCGCCGCAGAGAGCCAGATAGGGCTCAAATTTCTTTACGGATATCTCCAATCCCGCAATATCCGCCCTGGGGATGTACGGCGGGTTGCACACGATACACTGAAATTCCCCCAAGGACTTGGGAGGCGGCTTCAGTACGTCCATGGCCATTACGGACACCTGAGCCGTCAACGCGCACCGCCGGATATTCTGCCTGCACACCCGCACCGCCGGTTCGGACACCTCTCCCAACAGCACCCGGCATTCGGGGGCGTTGGCGGCCACCGCCAGCCCCACGCATCCGCTCCCGGCGCAGAGATCCAGTACCCGGCACCTTCCGGCGCCCCGGACATATTCGATGGCCTCCCCGGCCAGCACCTCCGTGTCAATCCTGGGAATCAATACCGCCTCGGATACATCCAAAGTCAGTCCATAAAACTCCCACTCCCCCACCAGATACGCCACCGGCTCCCCGTGAAGGTGCCGTTCCAGCAAATCCCGCACCGCCTGCTCCACTTCCGGCGGTACGTACAGCGGCGCGTCCCGGTAGAATTCCTCCTTGGTCTTACAGCTGCCGCAGCAGACCAGTTCCCGCGCCTCCAGGCTCGCTCCAGGGTATCCCTCCTGCTTCAGCCTCCGGCGGATATCCAAGTATAAATTATTATACGTCATCATTGGCAGTACCTCCTTTCGGCGTTTTTCACCAGGCGTCCTTGCCCTCTTCCGCAGGTATCACCAGCTTCATCGCCTCTATGGCAACCTCAATCATAGCGTCGTCCGGCTCAAAGGTGGTGAAATTCTGCATCCACAGGCCGGGCTTTGCCAGAAAATTCGTTACCGGATTATCGTGTCCGCCCACATAGCGGTTGAATTCGTAGGTGATACCCACCACCAGCGGCAGCAGAAGTAACTGAATGATCATCCGCAAAAACACATTCCCTACCGGAAACAGCGCGAACACCACCGTATTCACCAGAATCGCCACCACAATCACTACCAGCAGAAAGCTGGTTCCGCATCTTGGATGGTGCTTCGGCTGGACCCGCACATTCTCCACTGTCAGCTCCTGCCGGTTTTCGTAACAGAAGATGGTCTTATGCTCCGCCCCATGATAGGCAAAAGTACGCCGGATGTCCTTCATCCGTGACACAGCAATCAAATAGGTCATAAAAATGGCGATTCTCAGCACCGCGTCCGCAAGGTTACGGATAAGCACGCTGTCTGTAACCCGCTCCACAAAGCTGGCCAGAAACGTCGGCAGCAGCATAAACAGCCCAATGGAAAAGCACACCGCCATCACCACGGAAATCCCAATCACCAGCTTCTCCACCTTCTCGTTCCCTAACTTCCCGTCCAGCCATTTTTCAAATTTCGACGGCTCCTCCGTCCCCGTCTCCTCCGGATAGTAGTCCGCGGAGAACATCAACGCTTTCACGCCCTTGTACATGCTGTCCAAAAACGTCACGCTCCCCCGTATCAGCGGCAGGCCCAAAAGAGGATACCGGTCCTTAATAAGCCTCAGCTCCTCTTCCTTGACCACCAGCCCCTCCGGCCCCCGGACCACAATCGCCTGCTTTTCCGGTCCCCGCATCAAAATGCCTTCGATAAGCGCCTGCCCGCCGATGGTCGTGCGGAACGCGCAAGTCTGTTTCTTTGCCATTCAATTTGCCTTTCGTTTTCGGTAGTCATACTTTTCTTGAAAGAAAAGTATCAAAAGAACTTTATTACCCTACGGGCAGCGTGATGGTGGCGATGCAGCCGCCGCCCTCCGCGTTGCCGATTTCAAAACACCCCTCATGCATCCGGATAATCTCCTCGCATACCGCCAGACCTATCCCGCTCCCCCGCGCCTTGGACGAGCCCTTATAAAACTTCTGCTTCACAAACGGCAGCTCCGCCTCCGGTATCCCAGGCCCATAATCCCGCACCGTAATCACAATCTGTCCTCCGTCCCCTGTAATCGCGGCGTCTATCCGTTTCCCCGCCCCTCCATGCTTGGCGGCGTTATCCAATACATTGCAAAACACCTGCTTAAGCCGTTCCGGGTCCGCCGGAATCAGCGGAAACATCTCGTCCCAGCTGTCATACCGCAGCTCAATGGCCTCCTGCTTGAAAAGCTCCATGTAGGTATAAATAGTGTCCTCAAATTCCGCCTGCACATCCGTCTGCTCAATCCGCAGCGTAAACCGTCCGTCCTCCATCTTAGAGAAGTCCAGCAGCTCCTCCACCATATTCGTCAGCCGCCGCGCCTCTTTCAGAATAATCTCCACGCCCCGTTCCAGCTGCTTCGGGTCGTTGTCCTGAAGCAGCGTCTCCCCCCAGCCGTTGATGGCGGTCAGCGGGGTGCGCAGCTCATGGGACACCGAGGAGATAAATTCGGATTTGATTTTCTCACTCTTGCTAATCTGGCTGGACATGTCGTTGATAGCGTCAATCAGCTGCCCGATTTCATCCCGGTACGGATTCTCCATCTGCGTGCCGTAGCTTCCTCCGGCAATTCTCTTCGCGGCCTCCGTCACCTCCGCTACAGGCTCTACCACATTGTTGATAAAAACCATATTGGACACATACACCATAGCGCTGATAAACACCAGCAGCCCTACCGCCACGCCCACCGTAATCAGCAGCTCTCTCTGCACCGCGCTCATAGAGGTGACATACCGCATCGCCCCCACCACTTGGTCGTCCAGCTGAAGAGGTACGCACACTGACATAATATGCTCGCCAGTATTGGGGTCCACACCCCGGTACGGCTCGATTTTCTTCGTCTGAAACACCGCCAGAACATCTGGGGTCCCAGGAGCGGTACCCGCCGTAAGCCCGTAGGAGCTGACCAGAATTTTCCTGGTAGGCCCGATAAATTGCAGTTCCATCAAATCCCGCTCCGCAAACTCCTCGGCAAAGCTGGTAGCGTAGCGGTAGAATTCCGGATAACTGTTCATGGTATTGCTGGTAAAATAGTCGCTGGCGTGGGTGGCG
>CAMSIF010000116.1 GCA_947058885.1 uncultured Clostridia bacterium | reverse complement strand
TAGGAGGCGACCGCTCTATCCATCTGAGCTATCGGGGCATATTCACTTGTATGCGCAAGATATACGATTTAGGGGAAACGTTCCTTCTTCCGTTTAGGAGGCGAACGCTCTATCCTGCTGAGCTACGGGGGCCTATTTACTTAATACGCTCCTGTCGGGCTATCGGGACCAATATCAGAAGCCGCTTCGGCGGGCAATCAGCCGCCGCTCATCTGGAGAGCAGTTCTCATTTCCGGTTTTATTATAACCAACCATACACCGCTTGTCAACTAAAATAAAGGCCAGGCTGGCATAAATGCCGCGCCCTTACCAGAAATTACACCTTGCCCCACCGCTTGATTTTCCGTTATACTGTGTGCCAGGAGGGAGACGTTCTTCCCCCAAACAAGAAAGGAGAAATGTCTATGAAATGAAGGATGCTGATTAGCCTGCTGCTGGCGGCGGTACTGGCCTGCCAGACCGCCCAGGCGGCCTACGTGACAGTGACGGTGGACGGCCAGGAGCTGCCCGGCGAAGTCCTGGCCAGAGAGGGAGTTACCTACGTCCCGTTAATCCGGCTGCTGGACGCCATGGGCGGCTGGGAAGCCGAATGGAACCAGAAGGAGCGCACTGCCTCCGCGGACACCGGTCTGTTCTCTCTGTCCGTTACAGAACGCCGCAGCCATGTGCTGGCAAACGGGTACGCCTTTGATACCGGCGCGGACGTTTTCCTCTACTCTGGACGTACATACGTGCCGCTGCGGTCTGTGGCGAACCTGCTGGGGGCGGAAGTGGAATTTGTGAACTGGAGTACGCCCATAGCCGTATCCACGGTTCCCGCCTTGAAGTACACAGAGGAGGACCTCTATTGGCTCAGCCGGGTCATCAGCGCCGAGAGCCGGGGCGAGAGCCTTTTGGGACAGCTTGCGGTGGGTCACGTCGTGCTTAACCGCGTGGCCTCCAGCCAGTTCCCTAACACCATCAAAGAAGTGGTCTTTGACACCAAGGACGCCGTTCAGTTCGAGCCGGTAGCCAACGGCACCATCTACGACGAGCCTACAGCCCAGAGCGTGCTGGCGGCTCAGATGGTCCTCAACGGTACCCGGGTAATCGGCGACTGTATGTACTTTTTCAGTCCCGCCCTGTCCCAGGGGACTTGGATCCGGGAGAATTGTACGTATTTTACAACCATTGGCTGCCATAGATTTTACCGTTAGATTTTCTGGGGCTCTCCGTGCTTCGCGGAGGGCCCCGAGCTTTTTCATATGCTTTTTCCCGGGTTGCATTTGACTTTTTGGCCTTTTGGGGCTACAATAAGAAAAACGACAGTAAGGAGGCGTGTTCCATGTTGTATTCCGGCCACCCCCGTGTCCATTATAACAAAACCCAACTGGCGGAGGTTATCTGCCAGTTCCGTTTCCCCGTCATTCTGTCCATCGGGGCCCGGGAACCCGTGGATTTCCAGGAGGCTGTCCGCTCCATGTTTCCGCGCTACGCCGCCAAGGAGGAACGGCCCGGTCCCAAAATCACCGGTTTGGGGACTCCCGGCGCGAAGCTGGAGGCCCAAAAGCCTGTTATCAACCACAACTTCGTCTCGGCCGACAACCGGTGGAAGCTGAATCTTACCAACACATTCATCTCTCTGAGCACGGTGGCCTATCCGGGGTGGGAGGAATTTTGCAGTCATTTTGACCTGCCCCTGGCGCAGTTTATCCGGATTTATCAGCCCGCTTTTTTTGAGAGAATCGGCCTGCGGTATGTCAACATTTTTTCCCGGAAGAACCTGGATTTGGAGGAGGAGCCCTGGAGAGAGCTGATTACCACGCCTTACCTGGGGGTTCTTTCCGCCGAGGATGTGGACGAGCGCACAGCCCGGAAATGTTCCGTGGATGTGGAGCTGAGTTTGGACGATACCTGCCGCGCCAAGCTCCATGCCGGTCCCGGCATGGTCAAGCAGAACCGTCCCAACGCCCCGCAAGATATGGAGGTCAAATTTATTTTTGATATGGACCTGTACATGGGAGGCCAGCTGGACCCCAGCGTTGCCGCCCAAGGTCTGGAGACGCTTCACGGCCACTCCACCGTTCTGTTCCAGGGGGCCATCACGGACCGCCTGCACAGCGCGCTGGAACCTCAGTAACATGAATAAGGATGTTGATGGCGCAGCCTCTTTGGGGAAAAGAAGCTGCGCCTGTGCTGTTTTTAAAGGAGAAACGCCCGCCGGTTAGGCGGACGCCTCTCTTAACTATATGGTGTGGAATAACTCAGGCGGCCTTGTCCGCAACAGGAGCCTCGGTGTTAGCGGGGGCCTCGGGAGCGATAGGAGCAAACGCCTGGAGGATGGTAGCCACCTGGGCGCGGGTAGCGGTGGCTCTGGGGGTCAGATTGCCGTTGTTGTCGCCCTTGATGAGGCTGTTGGCAATGGCCCAGTTCATAGCGCCGGCGGCGTATGCCTGAACGCTGTCCGCGTCGGCGTAAACGCTCATATCAACGGCGTCCGCGTCAGGGGAACCCGCGTAACGGTACAGAATAGCGGCGATTTGCTGACGCTGGACGGAATCCTCAGGCTTGAAGGTGCCGTCGGCGTAGCCGCCCACGATGTCGTTCTCACTGGCCCAAATCACGGCGTTCTTGTAGGAAGCGTCATCCGCCACATCGGAGAAGGGATTCTCACCCGTCACGTCGGGGGAACCGGCCAAGCGGTAGAGAGCCTCCACCAGTACGGCGCGGGTCATATCCTCGCTGGGGCCGAAGGTACCGGCGGTCAGACCGTCCATGAGCTTGTTCTCCAGAACGTAGCTCACCGCGCCGAAGAACCAGCGGTCAGAGGTGACGTCGCTGTAGCCGGTGATGGTGATGCGTCCGGCGGGTTCGGCGTAATCGCTGGACACCTTGCCGCCCAGAACCTCGGTGATGTAGGACATCAGAGCCTCGTCCAGAGCCATGCCGGTATCGACGATGGAGGGGGACTCGGTGAGAGCGTAGTAGGTGTCGCCGCCGGTGGCGAGGAAGTCGTTGGTAACGACCACGTAGCTGGCCTCGCTGTCAAAGGCTTTGCCGTTGATCTCGTCAATGGTCACGCGGTTGATGCTCTTGGGGGCATAGTAGGTGGTCTCGCCGTAGAGGCCGCCCTGGTCGTAGGCCTTCATGGTATCAATGGTAAACTTGATGCCCGCGACCTGGGGGAATCCGCCCACAGCAGTGGGGGTGCAGAAGGTGGAAGCTTCCAGAACCTCCAGCAGAGCCTCGCCGGAAACGGTCACATAAGCCACGGTATTGCCGAAGGGCAGAACGGTGTTAATATCGTTCTTGCAGATGTCGCCGGCCGCGATGGGGGCACGGATGCCGCCGCCGTTGGTAACGGCGATGACGTTCTCAGCGGGGACGCCCAGGTCCTCGCCGTCCTTGGTGGCGTACCAGAGCATAGCGTCGGTAATAAGGTCGCCCAGGTTGGTCTCCTCCGTGCGGTTGCCGGGGGCCTTTTCACCGTTGAGGTTGACCTCGGAGGTGGCGAAGGTTGCGCCGTACTCTTCCTCGATCTCCGCAATGATTTCAGCGGCGCGGGCGGCGATTTCGTTGTCCTCCGCCACGGTGATGGACTCGGCAGCGACGCTGGAAACGGTGATGCCGCCGTCCTTAATGGTGACCACGCCCACGTTTGCCAGCTTGGTGCCGGTGGAGGTCAGGTAGGTTTCGCCCACCTTGCCGGTTCCCTCGGTAGCCTCAAGAACCTGCTCCAGAGTGGAGTGGGAGTGGCCGTCGATGAACACGTCAATGCCGGTCACCTCGCCCAGCAGGTCGATGGAGCGGTTGGCGGTAGCGGCGGTCTCGTCGTCAATGCCCAGATGGCCCAGGCAGATGACATAGTCACAGCCAGCCTCGGTCAGCTCGTCCACCTGCGCCTGAGCAACGGCGTACAGATCCTTGCCGCCAGCAAAGCTGACGCCCTTAATCTTGCCGGGGTGGGCCTTGGAGGCGGTCTCCGGGGTGTCCAGACCGAACACGCCCAGCTTTACGCCGTCCTCAGTCTCCAGGGTGAGGTTGGCCTCAAAGGCCAGACCGTCCTCATAGGTGACGTTAGCGGCCAGGATGGGGAACTCGGCGGCCCCAGCCAGCGTGGTGAGGTTCTCATAGCCGTAGTCGAACTCGTGGTTGCCGGGGGCGGCGGCCACGTAACCGGCCATGTTCATCAGCTCAATGGCGGTGGCGCCCTGAGAGACGCTCACAGACGTCTCGCCCTGGCTGAAGTCGCCGGCATCCATCAGATACACGGCAGCGCCGGCTTCCTCGTACATCGCTTTCAGCGCGGCGGCCTTGGCGTAGCCGTCGACCGCGCCATGGACGTCGTTGGTATGGAGGATGACGATTGCGCCGTCAACGTCCTCCGTCAGTTCAAACGCGGGGACAGTCTCCTCCGCGTCGCCGCCTTCCTCGTCCGCCAGCGCAACGCAGGTCATGCCAAGGGCCATAACCATCGCCAGCAGCAGAGCAAGCAGCTTGTTCCACTTTCTCATTGGTAGGTTCCTCCTAAATTCTTTTTTGAGCAGAGGTTCTGCGGACGGATTTCCGTCCGCAGGCAGAGAGAAAAGCCTCTGTCTGCTCTTACATGGCTTGTATTATACCCCAACACTTTCCATTTTGCCAGCCCTTTTTCAGTATTTCCCTATACTTTTTTTGATTTTCAAAACTGAAGGGAGAAAAAGTTTCCTTCCTGCCAGCTCCGGACGTAATTTTTGGATATTTTTCCTCTGAACAGGTCCATTAATTTTAAAAATATGGTATACTTTCCCCAACGGCACCCTATAGGATAAGGAGGTTCTTGGGATGAAAACATTGTTAAAAGGCGGGTATGTCGTCTCCGGCGGCGGGACCACCCAGGCGGATGTACTGCTGGAGGGTGAAAAAATCGCCGCTGTAGGGCCGGAGCTGCCTGCGGCGGACGCTCAGACGGTGGATTGCGGAGGGAAGCTGCTTTTTCCTGGTTTTATTGATGCCCATACCCACTTTGACCTGGAGGTAGCGGGCACCATCACCGCCGACGATTTTGCCACCGGAACCCGGGCGGCCCTCCGGGGAGGGACCACGATGGTAATTGATTTCGCCGCGCCGGATAAGGGCGAAACCCTGGCCCGGGGACTGGCCCGATGGCGGGAAAAGGCGGAGGGCAGAGCCGCCTGCGACTACGGCTTTCATATGACAATCGACGATTGGAACCCGGGAATTTCCAGGGAGATTGGAGATATGCTGGACCAGGGGATTCCCACCTTTAAAATGTATATGACCTACCCCGCTATGATGCTTCCAGAAGAGGACATGTACCGGGCGCTCAAGCGGCTGAAGGAGGCCGGAGGACTGGCGGGGGTTCACTGTGAGAACAATGGCATAACCAGCGCACTGGCCGGAGAGGCCAAAGCGGCGGGCCGTCTGTCCCCGGCGTCTCATCCCCGCACCCGGCCTGCCCCCGCGGAGGCGGCGGCAGTGGGCCACCTGCTGCGCATGGCTCAAGTGGCGGACGTGCCGGTGATCATTGTCCATCTGTCCGCGAGGGAGTCTCTGGAGGAGGTCCGCTCCGCCCGGCGGCGGGGACAGACGGTATATGTGGAAACCTGTCCGCATTATCTGCTGCTGGAGGACAGCGTTTATGACAACCCGGACTTTCTGGAGGCGGCAAAGTACGTCTGCGCGCCGCCGCTGCGGAAAAGGGAGGACTGTGAAGCTCTGTGGGAGGCCCTGAAAAACGGGGAGATTCAGACTGTCGCCACGGACCACTGCTCCTTTACCCTGGCTCAGAAGCGGGCGGGACAGTATGATTTTACCAAAATTCCTGGGGGTCTGCCTGGCGTGGAGCACCGGGCGGTTCTGCTCTATACCTGCGGCGTGGCGGCGGGACGCATTTCGGCGGAGGATATGTGCGGGGTTCTCAGCGAAAATCCGGCGAAGCTGTACGGATGCTGGCCGCAAAAGGGAGTGATTGCCCCCGGCAGCGACGCCGATATCGTGGTCTTTGACCCGGCGGCAGAGGGAAGGATCACCGCTGAGGACCAGAGCCAGAACGTGGATTATACCCCCTATGAGGGCATTCAAACGCGGGGAGCGGTGGAGCGGGTGTACCTGCGGGGCGTTCTGGCGGCGGAGGACGGCAGGATGTTCCGCACAACAGGGCGTTTTGTCCACCGTAAGCTTGTTTGACAGTTTGGGGAAAATCTGTTATACTGCGCCGCAGCTGGAATTTTCGCGGGAAGGAACCAGGAGGTTTATATGCATATAGAACACATCATAGAAAATGGAATTCATCTTGCGGTAGTATCCAGCGATGAGAAGGTAGTTACCAGTACGGAATCCGCTCTGGATATGGCGATGACGGTCCGGCACGAGACCGGTGCTTCCAGAATCGCGCTCAGCAAGACGCTGTTTGCGGAAGAGTTCTTTATTCTCAGCTCCGGTATGGCCGGGGAAATTCTTCAGAAATTTATCACTTACCAGATAAAAGCCGCAATTTGGGGGGACTACTCCCGAGATCGGAAGAGCGTCGTGTAGGGAAAGAGTGTCCG
>CAMSIF010000115.1 GCA_947058885.1 uncultured Clostridia bacterium | reverse complement strand
ACCGCGGACACTCTGTCCCTACACGACGCTCTTCCGATCTGTCGTATTTGGCGGCGTCAGTCAATATGGTCAGCTTCTCCATAACGTCCATACACAGCCCTCCTATGCAAAACACACGTTTTAACAAAATAATAGAACGTTTGCGCGGATTTGTCAAGCGGTTTTTTGAAAATTATACGTCCTGCCCAAATATGGGGACCTTGGGAGGAAAAATTTTCTTGCAAATGCCGGGAAAGTATGTTACAATGAGTCATCAACTACATATCGGAGGATGTCCGCAGGAGAGTGGAGGGGAGTACCATTTCCCTCCAGCCTAAGACGTAAAACGTGCGGGTGCCGTAGGGCTGAGACTGCGGGCGGACGAAATTCTGGAGAACTCCGCGGAGACGCGGATGCCGAAGGTGCAAGCGGCCGACCCCCCGTTAATCTCTCAGGCAAAAGGACAGAATACCAATTGGTTCCCCCGGCAAAGCAGGGACGGGGTGGACCGGGGTATCTGTTTTTTTGGAGAGCGCCGCTGGGACGGCGCTCTGCATTTCTTTCTGGTGTGTGGATATTGAAAGGAGAGAGTTTATGGATTGGTTGTTAGGCACTCTGAATGCGGATGGCGTCCGCGTAGGCGGTCTGCTGGGCGCGGATGGTATTGAGCGTACCATCAACGACATCGTCTGGGGTATCCCGGCCATGGTGCTGATTCTGGGCGCGGGCGTGCTGCTGAGCGTTTTGTGCAAATTCCCGCAGTTTACCAAGCTGGGCTATATTATGAAGAACACCTTGGGCAAGGCCCTGAAGAAGTCCGAGGGCAAGTCCAAGGCTGGCGCGGTTTCCCCCTTCAAGGCCATGTGTACCGCTCTGGCGGCTTCCATTGGTACCGGTAACATCGCCGGTGTTTCCGGCGCTATCGCTATCGGCGGCCCCGGCGCTGTGTTCTGGATGTGGATTTCCGCCCTGGTGGGTATGTGTACCAAGTACTCCGAGGTCACCCTGTCCGTCAAGTACCGCGAGCGCAACGAGGTTGGCGAATGGGTCGGCGGCCCCATGTACTATATCAAGAATGGTCTTGGTAAGAACTGGAAATGGCTGGCGGTTATCTTCGCCCTCTTCGGAGGCCTGGCATCCTTCGGCATCGGCAACCTGACTCAGGTCAACACCATTGCCGGTACTGTCAACGAGGCCATTGGCGGCTTCATCGCCACCACCGAGGACCAGCAGAAGATCATCGCCCTGGTGGTAGGTATCATCTGCGCCATTGTGGTGTTCGTCGTTCTGGTGGGCGGCATTCAGCGTATCGGCGATGTGTGCGCCCTGCTGGTGCCCGTAATGGCGATTATCTACGTCGCTGCCTCTCTGATTGTTATTCTTGCCAACATTACTGCGGTTCCCGCCGCCTTCGGCGCCATTTTTGTGGGCGCGTTCAATCCCCAGGCGGTGGCCGGCGGCGCTGTCGGCGCGACCATTAAAACCGCGATTACCAAGGGCGTGGGCCGCGGCATCTTCTCCAACGAGGCCGGTCTCGGTTCCGCTCCTATCGCCCACGCCGCTGCCGACGTGGAAGATCCCGTGGCGCAGGGCATTTATGGTGTGTTTGAGGTGTTCATGGATACCATCGTGGTTTGTACCATGACTTCTCTGGTAGTTCTGTTGGGTGTAGGCGTGAACAGCGTTCCCTATGGCACCGACCAGGGCGCCAGCCTTACCATCGCGGGCTTCAAGTCCGTATTTGGCGGTCCTATCCCCGCCGTAGTCGTGGCAATCTGTCTGACGCTGTTCGCGATTTCCACCGTTCTGACTTGGGGACTCTATGGTTCCCGCTGCTTTGAGTTCCTCTTTGGCCACAAGGCTGTAAAGGTCTATCAGATCATCTTCGCTCTCGTCGTTATTGTTGGTGCGATGATGAAATTGGACATCGCCTGGAACATCGCCGACACCCTGAACGGCCTTATGGCGATTCCCAACCTGATCGGCGTCATCGCGCTGAGCCCCGTTGTGGCTAAGGCCACAAAGGATCACTTCGACCGGGAGAGAAGACTTAAGAAGTAATCCTTTTTCGGACGGGGACCGAACCCTGCCGGTCTGCGTCATATGGAAAAGCGGCCCTCCGGATATCCGGATGGGCCGCTTTTTGCGGGCAAATCGAGAAAGGGGAGGACGCTTTCACGTCTCAAGCTCTATGGCTTTCATGCGCAAAACCGCCACGCATCCGCCGCTGGGAGCCGGTTCAAAACGGACGCCCGCGTCAGGACCATAATAAAGCTGTAGACGGCGGTTAATGTTAGGGATACCAATATGGGAACGTTTGACCTTGCCAAGAGACAGATTTTGATTAATCTGCTCCATTTTGTCTGGGTCTATGCCAAGTCCATTATCGCTTACGCGGATTTCCAGAAGTTCCCCCGTTTTGCGCGCGGTCAGCCGGACGCGAATCTCGCCTCCGCTGCTGCCGCGAAGCCCGTGCTGGAAGCAATTTTCTAAAACCGGCTGCAAAATCAGTTTCATTACGCCCATCGCCTCCAGCTCCTCCGGGATTTCCAGAAGGAATTCCACAAAGCAGCGTTTCCGGGCTTTTTGAATGGAGATATAGTTGACGGCGTTTTCCAATTCTTCCCGCAGCGGAACGATAATGGAGGATGTATCCAAAGCGTATTTCAGCATTTGACACAGATGCTCCATCATCTGTGCTTGCACACTTTCAATTCCGAAATCACTAATCTGGCTCCAATAAATAAAGTCGATTGTGTTGAGAAGAAAGTGCGGATTAATTTGGGACTGGAGAGCCAGCAGTTCCATTTCCGCGCGCTTGGAGTGCTCCTCCGCCAGCAGCTCTTTCATCTCAATACGGTCTACCGTATGTTTCAGTACGCGGTTCGCCAAATCGCTGTAATTGCCCTCTGGCAGTTCCAGCGCAAGACTGCTGGCGTCGTCCTCGGTGGTGATTTGAAGAATTTTTCGGATATTGTTGAAATATTTCTTGTGTTGGTTCTGGTATATGGTGAAAAAATAGATGGAGACAATCAACATGGCTCCAGCCAGCAGAATCATGGCAATATTCTGCTCATGAACCAGCCGGTACAGCTCTTTTTTGGGACACAAAAGCAGGTATTCTATATCCAGGCAGCCGGAACGCTGGTGGAAATACTCAAACCGTCTGTCCTGATAGGCCGCTCCCGCAGAATCAGAACCGTCCTGGCCCGTCAATACGTAACTGGTTTGGTTTGTACCAATCTGCCCATTTTCTGTCTTCAGAATATAGCAGGAATTCGAACTGGGCAGCGCCCCCCGGAGCTGCATCATGATAGGCGACAGGTAATAGTTGATAACAATACATCCGTCGATGGATTCTCCGGTTTCCCAATGGGTGGAGGTGATATAGTGGTAAACCGTGAGGACGTTAGTGACGGCAGAGCTGCTGGAGGTGGCGGAGCCGATGCTTCTGAATTCGCAGAAGTCCTCCTTAACTGTCTGACCGCAGGAGGCGATCCAGGAGCTGTCACGGAGATATTTCTTGCATTTCATCCCGGTGTCCGTAAGGAGATATGCGGCCTCCTCGTCCAGAAGCGCGACATAGATGGAATAGACCGCGCCGGTGTTCCCCTTGGCGGAAGCGAGGAACCGCAGAGAATTAGACAGAGTTGTAATCTCCGCGTCGTTGGAGGAATATCCCGTCAGAAGAATCGGCTTAATCCGCGCCAGATAAGCTTTGTCCGTGTTGATGAGGCCGTATCTCTCCTCCGGCGAGAAAATAGCGTCCAGGCTCTGCTGTACGTCCTCCAGACGGAGCCGGTTTTCCTGGCAGAGCTGTTCCTTCAAATTGAATTGAAATACAGCGCAGGCCAGCACGCCGGTAGAGAACAGGCCTAAAAAGAGCGCAATCATCGCCCGTTTCACAAAATGTTCCATAGAAGACCTCATTCTTCTCCGGAAAAGCTGTTGCGGTATTCCTGGGGGGTAATGCCGTAGTAGGCCTTGAACGCCTTCGTAAAGCTTTTAGAATTTCCGTACCCCAGCTTGTCGCCGATTTCATAGATATTTTTCAGATGGACATCCCGGAGCATACGGATTGCGTTTTCCATCCGAACGCGGGTAATATACGTGGAGAGGTTTTCTCCCGCGTTCTCCTTAAAGAAGCGGCTTAAATAGGAGGCGTTCATATTTACCGTATCCGCCACGCTGACCAGTGTGGCGGTATCATAATGCTCGTCAATATACGCCTTAATCTGCGAGAGAATTTTGGCGTGATAGGTGGAGACCTGTCCTTTTTGCGGACTCATTTTGACGCGGCCCTCGCCGCGCAGATCTTCTTTTACAATATTAAGAGTTCTCAGGATTTCAGAGTAGGTTGCCGGCTTGACGATATAGTGGCGGACACCGTAAAACATAGCCGCCTTAGCGTATTGAAAATCCTTATAGGCGCTTAGAAGAATAATCTGTGAAGCGATGCCCTTGGCCCGCAGTTCGCGGACAACATCAATGCCGCTTATGCCGGGCATACAGATGTCGCAGATAATTACGTCAACCTCGTGATTCACCAGATACTTGAGCGCTTCGGAGCCGTTGAAGAACTTAGCGGCCACCTCAAAGCCGTTCTCCTCCCAAGGGAAGTAGTTGCTCAGGCTCATCGGGACGTCCATATCGTCGTCAACAATCACAATTTTATACATTTGAATACCTCCAGACCGCTGTTAGGCATACCAGGAGCGTTTCAGCCGGCGCGAACTGGAACCAGCCGGGAAGGGGGAGCGGTCCTAAACAAGGGGACAGAGAGAGACAGGGCAGCCGCTGTCCGTCAGTGCGCGGACAAAGTGCTGTGGGACGCCTTCGTCCATCAGGAGATGGTTGATTTCGGAATAGCTGAAGAGGACTACGGAGCCTCGCTGGTGCAGCTTTGTGTGGTCTGCCAAAATAATAACCCGGTCGGACAGCTCCATAAAATTCCGGTACAACGGCATATGCTGCATGTCGTCCGTCATACAGCCGCGCTGGATATTCAGGGCCTTGGTACCGGAGAACATCAGGTCAATTTTGAAACGGGAGGCGTTTTCTGTAGTCAGAAAGCCGTAAGTACACTGCTCATCCGCGTTAAGGATGCCGCCCAGGAGAACTACGCAGATTTCCCCGCTGTGGGCCAGGGCGTTTTGGACGAGAAGGGAGTCCGTCAAAACGGTCAGCCCTTTAAAGTCTTCCAGGAAGGGACAAATTTGCAGAACTGTGGAACCGGAGGTCAGCAGGAGAGTATCCCCATTATGGATGTACGAGGCGGCGGTCCGGGCGATGGCGCGCTTTTCACGCAGGGATTCCTGAGCGCGGTGGACAACGGGGGGTTCCGGAGAGTTTTCGGCAGGAGGCATCATAGCGCCGCCACGAAAACGCAGGATATAGCTTTGTTTTTCCAACGTGGACAAAATTCGCCGGGCAGTGCTTTCGCTCATACTGAGCTCCTGGCAGATGTCGTCCAGCCCAACACTGTCACGCAGTTTGACCAGCTCGTAAACCTTTTTCTGACGGTCAGTGAGCGGAAGAGTACCCATAAATTATACCTCTTTCCATATTTCGCGCAATTAAAGCGCACGAATAGGCCCTTTTAGGAAGAGTATAACATATTTTGACTGAAATTACAAGAAACAATTCGAGGAATAAATGGAATTTGATTGAAATGGGTCAAAAATAAGTTGACAGACAAAAAGATATATGATAATATGATTGAAGTTTGATTGATATAAAAAGATATAGACCGAAAAACGATTGATTTGCAGCTGCGTTTGACCGGGGGAATCGGAAGGGGGGAGGGAAGCGTTATGGCCGCTGCCCGGTATAAACCGGGAAGTAAGCAGCTGGACGGACCTGGAGATTTCAAGGAGGTAATTTTATGTGCAAAAAAATGGTTCTGATTGGCGCGGGCAGCGCCGTATTCACAAAAGGGCTGATGATGGACATTCTTGAGCGGAAAAACGAAAAGTGGAAGGTTGCCCTGGTTGACACGGATGAGCGGACGCTTAAGATAATTACCCGTATATGCGAAAAAATGATTGTCCAAATGGATTCTGATGTAGAACTTACCGCCAGTGTAGAGCGAAAAGATGTCCTCTCCGGCGCGGATTATGTGGTTAGTACAATTGGCGTGGGCGGACGCCGCGCCTGGGAACAGGACGTGTTTATTCCGAGGAAATACGGCGTGTTCCAGCCAGTGGGCGACACAGTTGGACCAGGCGGAATTTCTCGCGCCATGCGGATGATTCCCCAGCTGATTGAGATTGCCAGAGACGTGGAGCGTCTATGTCCCAACGCAATGTTTTTCAATTATTCCAACCCCATGACCATGAACTGCATGGCTGTGCGGCGGGCTACGGGTGTGCCGGTAATAGGGCTGTGCCACGGTGTGAAGAACGGTGTGCGCCGGGCGGCGCGTTTTTTGGAGCTTCTCCACGAGGAAATCCAGTTTACCGCCTGCGGACTGAACCATATGGTTTTCTGCTACCATATGCGCAGAAACGGAGAGGAAGATCGGAAGAGCGTCGTGTAGGGAAAGAGTGTCCGCGGTTGT
>CAMSIF010000114.1 GCA_947058885.1 uncultured Clostridia bacterium | reverse complement strand
TACAGTAAAGGAGCAACTATATGGACGCTGTAACGTTAAAACTCGCGAACCAGTACACAGATGAAAGCCTGAAAGGGGCGGGAGCAGTGAAGGGAGAAAAGGGCGATCCTGGTCCGCAGGGACCTCCGGGCCCCGCCGGAGCGGAGGGACCAGCAGGCCCACCCGGCCCCCAGGGTCCTCCTGGCCCGGCAGGCGGCGGAGAAGGGGGACCAGCCTATGAGGCAGGGGACGGCATCAGCATAGAAGAGGCCACCATTTCTGTTCGCCTGCCGACCCGGAGCGTAACGCAGGGGGAGTACGACAGCCTGAGCGAGGAGGAAAAGGCGGGCAGGCTGTTTGTCATCACGGACGTGGAGGCGCGGCCTCTGGAGGGCGTGACGGTCCAGGATTACGATACAGAAGACGGGTGGCATGTACGCAAGTGGTCTGACGGATACGCAGAGGCATCTTATCGGAAGCAGTATGATCTATCCGCTGCGAATTGGACCGCGCTGGGGAATTCCTATCTGTGCAGTACGCGGATAGTGGTACCGATTCCGGAGTGCATTATTATGCAGTATTCTGTGAATTGCAGCATTCTGAATTTCGGAAACGCGCTTTGGCTTGGAAACAGCGCAGACCCGGATTTTAGAACAATCTCACAGTTAATTCTGTCAGCAACAGCTGCCCCCAACAAGCCGAACGGATATTTTTGCGCCTCAATAACGGGGCGTTGGAAGTGAGGTGACACAGCTTGAAGATTGCGTTTGAAGGTCAGGAAATTGGTAATATGAAACAGCTGGAGGCGGGAAAAGGGGTTGCGATAGAGGAGGGGAAGATTAACGTAGCCCTGCCGGTAGAAGTTCTGAGTGCGGACGAATACGCCGCGCTTCCGGAAGAGGAGAAGCGATCCGAAACACTGTACGGCGTCCCGGAACCGCCGTGGACCCCCCTGCCGGAAACCTTGTCAATCCAGGACTATGAAACGGAAGACGGCTGGCATGTGCGGAAGTGGAGCGATGGATATTTGGAAATGAGCTGCCGGGAGACGGTCAATATTGCGGTCAATAACGCTTTGGGCAACATGTGGTTTTATAAGAATAGCGGCATTGATAAGCCGTACCCAATCATCCCAACGGCAGTGTACAGCTCAAATGTTGGAATAATTGGCGTTACGACCGTAGCATTAGCCGGCATTTATTGGTCAAAGACAACGGAAAACAGGCCGGATTCCATCTATCTTTTGGCGACGGATAAAGGCGTCCACAGCTATACAATCGGAGCGCATATCACGGGCCGCTGGAAGTGAGGTGACGAGATGTTTTATTACAAAGACCGGCCCATTACAGGCCAGCGGGGACCCTCTGGGCCGGACGGCAATCCGCTGGGAACGATTATCTCCTTTATGGGACTGACTGCCCCGGCGGGCTATCTGGCGTGCGACGGAGGGGTCTATGATATCGCGGAGTACACGGAATTAGCGTTTTTCTTCAAGGCGCAGTTTGGCGCGGAAAATTACTTTGGCGGCGACGGAACCACAACCTTTGCTGTTCCGGACCTGCGGAATCTGTTTCTGCGCGGGTATCGCGGGGAAGCGGAGGAGCAGTTTTCTGGAGAAATCGGGCAGAGGCAGGAGGGCACCGTAGTCACAATCCCCCATATTTTCGGAAGTACGGTTGTAGGAATGCCGCTCCAGGAATATGGGGAGATGCACGCTGATGAAATCAGAAACGCACCTGGATATCGTGGGTACCACAGCACAAACACAGATTCATATCGTGAAACGCCTACATATATTATTCCCCGTCCCGTCAATATGGCGGTACTGTACTGCGTCAAGGCTCTGCCGTCTGAGCCGGTCCTGGAGGAGTATGATACAGAGGATGGGTGGCATGTACGAAAATGGAGCGACGGATATCTGGAGATGAGTTACAAGAAGGAAGTGAACGTTACCTTTTCTAATTCCTTCGCAGGCATCGGATTTTACGCAAATACCGGCATTAACGAGCCATATCCGGTAATTCCCGCTGTAATTTACAGCGAAAGTATTGGCATGACGGAACTTTCTGACGGGGCGTTGGTAAGCCTGTATCAATCGAAAATAATGAAAAATACACTTAGCTACATCTATCTTTTTTCTGCCGCTAATGGCAATCGGACGGGTACGGTATGCGCCCATATCACAGGCCGCTGGAAATGAGGTGAAAGAACATGCACGAAAACTGCACAGAAAACACGCGGGACTGTCCGCTTCTGCCCCGGATAGAGGCGTTGGAGAAGGACAACGAGCACAATAAGGACGCGCACAAGGAGTTTTGCAACCGCCTGGAGCGGCACCACACCAACATGGCCCTGATAGAGGAGCGCATGACGCAAATCAAAGGGGACACGGAGGAAATCAAGGAAACGGTCCAGGAGCTGAAGGAGAAGCCCGGCAAACGTTGGGAGAGCGTGGTAGAAAAGGCGGTCTGGGCGGTGTGCGCCGCCGTGATTGCCTTCCTGCTGGGGCGGGTGGGACTGTGAAGACGTCCAATAGGATTCTTGTTCTGCTGGGGGTGTTTCTGCTGGCGTTCATTGCGGCGATGACAGCGATTTTCTGCGTCAAAGGCGCGGTACCGGATACGCTGATTCAGTACACAATGGGCGCGGGCGGGGTGGAGGCGCTGCTGCTGGCGGGCATCAAGGTTTCAAAAGTAATTACTGGGGACAAGCCCCGAGAAAGTGAGGACGAACCATGAACGAAAGCATTGTCAAACGGCTGGGGAACCTGCTGAGCGTGAAAAGCCTGGTAACGCTGATTTTGACGGTTGTGTTTGCCTACATGGCCTGCACCGGACAAATCAGCCAGGATTTCATGACGGTGTACGCGGTAGTCATCGCGTTCTACTTCGGCACCCAGAGCCAGAAGGTCCAGGACGCTTTGGAGGTGAACGGCAGATGAACGGCGCGGCGGTAAAAGTCTACAGCAAGGCCAAGGACGGCGGCAAGCAGCTATCCGCCAACTTCAAGGTACGGGAATTCTGCTGCCAGGACGGCACGGACACCATTTTCGTATCGCCGGAGCTGGTGTCCGCACTTCAAAAAATCCGGGACCATTTTGGCAAGGCGGTGACCATCAACTCAGCCTACCGCACAGAGGCGCACAACAAGAAGGTTAGCGGGGCGGCGTATTCCCAGCACAAATACGGCATCGCGGCGGATATTGCGGTAAAGGACGTTGCGCCGCTGGAGGTATCGCGGTACGCACACACGCTTTTGGGCAACCGGGGCGGGGTGGGTCTATACAAGACCTTTACCCATGTGGACGTCCGCGCGGCCAAGTCCAGGTGGGACCAGCGAAGCGGCAAACAGGTGGCCGTCAGCGGGTTTTAACACTTGCATTCCCAGCGCGTTTCCTGTAAAATATAAAAGAAAGGAGCGTGGCTCATATGGATGATAAGGAAAAGATTCAAAGCTTTGGAGAAATGGTATCGGCAACAGAAAGAATGTCGAAACCATGGCAGGATACCGTCAAGCATCTTATTTGGGCGATTATCGGAACGAATTTGTTTTGGGCTGTGATTGTGGCAATGCTGGTATATTTCGCCTATATGACCCCTGCGGAGATGTCGCAGGAGCAAGATCTTACAACACAGCACCAGACGCAGTCTTACATCGAAGGGGCCACGAACGGTAACTAGCATTGGCAAAGCAGCGTCAACGCATGAAAACCGGCGCGAAGCGGGCAAACAGGCCCCGCCGCCCTACCAACAGGCCTAAGAAGAGGCGGTGACGGCTTCTGAACAGCCAGCACCGGGCCATCCGTGCCCTGCTGCAATCCATGTCTCCGCGCCGCGCCATGGAATATATCAACGCGTTTGGTCTTCCGGAGGAGGAGGCGCGATTCCTTGTAGAATGCGACGTGCGGGGCAAGAGCTACGTCCAGGCCGCCCTGGAGAACAACATCTCCCCGGAGGCCATCAAACGCCGAAGGCAGCGGGCCTACGCGAAAATCGCGGATGAGCTGAATGATATGAAAATGGAATCAAGAACTGGATATCTCTGAAAACGATCCGCCGCCTCTGTCATCTGGCAGGGGCGGCTTTTTGTGACCAAAAAACGACCAAAAGAAGACCTTTTGCCTGATAAGCTTTGTGCTACGATATTGTCAAAGAAAAGGAGGAGGAGCAAAATGGATCAATTTTCGTTTTCTGGATTTTCCGCGTCTGGACTGTTTCCGTGTGTGGTGGATGGAACAGACATCTATCAAACGGACTACGCCGGAAACCGGCAGATAATAGGAAAAACTCTGTCCACCTATAACGAACTGGAGCAAACCACAACGGAGTACTACAACAAATTGGTAGAACTGGGCGTGATTGTTCCTCCCAAATCGCAGGAAGAAATCATGGCGGAGATGCAGAAGTCAATGCTGGAGATGTCTGGGATAATTGCCTCACTGTCCGGCGAAATAAAGGAGCTGAAAGAGAATGGATCTAAACAGTGTTCTTGCAGTTGTGGAGAAAATGTTCCCCAGCGCAAATCTAAACGGAGCGGTGGAGAAAGCGCAGGCGGCCATCAGCGGGACGAAGAACAGCCTTGACGGCGTGAGCGTCACCGCCAAAAACTTGGGGATTACGTCTCAGGCAGTCAATGAGATTTACCGCAAATACGGCGGCACTATGCAGGGACGCGCCTTGTGCGGTGTTTTAGGCACCACGCCGGAAGCGTTAAAGGCTGACGCGGAAAAGATATTGGGCGGCGGCCAGACTCTATTCCAGGGCACCAAAAACGTTGGGCATGGAAAAACTAAATTCCCCCGGCTGAAATAAGCCGTTGGAATACATATGAAAAAAGAGGTGAACCAAATGGAAGATTCCAAGACCGGCATGAGTTGGATCGGCGTACTGTTCGTTATTCTGGTGATCTGGGCCATCTTGGGTGGCGGGTTCGGTAACGGCTTTGGCGGCTGGGGCAATCGCGGCGGCTGCGCCCCTGAGGGCGGCTGTAACCGGGTATCCAACTGCGAGGTGGAGAAGCGGGAGATCATCGACAGCGCGCGTACCCAGTATCTGACTGAGCAGCAGGGCGAGACCACCCGGCTTGCCATCCGGGACAGCCGGGACGCTGTAATGGGGCAGGCCAGCCGCATCTATGAGGCACAGCAGTCCGAAAAGATCTTCGACCTGAAGATGGAGAACCAATCGCTGAAGTCTCAGATTTTTACCAAGGGACTGGTTGACGATGTGTCCAAACAGCTCTCCGACTGCTGCTGCGCGTTTAACCGCCGTCTGGACGGCATTGAGTGCAACATGCTGACCAAGCCCAATCTGTATGGCGTGGCGGCTACCTGCTCCGGGCAGACCATCCCCAGCGGTTTCAACCTGCTGAACGGCTGCGGCAATGGCTGCGGCGGAAATCGCAGCATCTGATTTCAGGCCCTGCTGGCCGGGATATGGGCGGGGCTGACAGTTCCGCCCTTTTTCTGTTTTCTTCCATATGGGAAGGTCTGTTCATAAAAAGACAACACAAGAAAGGATGAAAAATATGAGCTGCAAATCTGCAATTTTTACCGCAAACACGACCGCCCAGACCGTACCGGTTGGCGGCACGCTTGCTCTGGGTTCTATTATCCGGCGCTATGGCTGCGACCTGAATCTGAACGGCAGCAGCATTACGATTAACGGCTGCAATGACGCTGGCTACTACGATGTAAAAGCGTCTGTAACAGCCGCTCCTTCCGCCGCCGGGACCGTTACGGTTACCCTGTTCCGCAACGGCGTTGCCGTCCCCGGTGCTGCCGCCTCCGCTGCCGTATCAACTGCGGGAAACCCTGTTGCGCTGCCCATTGTGGCCCTGGTGAGAGAGTTCTGCTGCGGCGATGATTCCGCCCTGACCCTGGTCCTGTCCGGCGCGGCTGCCACCGTTTCCAATGTGGCGGTTGTAGTGGAGCGTATCTGATGGGCAGTATATTATTGGGGTTTGCCCTGGGGGCAATGGCTTTTACCGCCAGGGGCCGTGAGCTGGGGAACAAGTTGGGAGAGGCTGCTCTGTCTCAAGCCAGGAAGGTAATGGATCGTGCAAAGGAACCCGCAGAACAATCTTCCAGAACCGTTGGGGACGGTTGTGATATTGGCTAATTTCTGCCTTGGGCTATGGAATGTCTATTCCAACATGAGGCAGGAGCGGTATCAGACAATGTATGACAACCGGCAAAAGGAGATTATATCCCGGCTGGAAGCCATCAAATCAGAAATTGGAGGTGCAAAATTTGAGAAGTCAGATAGAAAAAAACAAGGAAATTCTTTGTGATGAAATGGAAAAACTCGGCAATGAAAAAATGACCGAGGCAGTTGCCGCCAAGCTGAGCGCCTATCATGGGGCCTTTGAAGCACTGTGCATGGCAGATGAAAAACCGGTCCGTGTCCCTGGAGAGCCCGCGCAAAAGCGCAGCGGAATGACCAGACACAGCGGTGCGGCGGCTTACAGACAGACCCCGAAGCAGTTCGACGCACACTCCCTTGAAGAAAGCGAAGGATATATGCTATTGACCCGCGCTATGGCGGTGGAATGGACCCGCGACATGGAGAACAGCGACGGCACCCATGGGCCCCATTGGAACATGGAACAGGTCAAGCAGGTAATGGAGCAGAGGGAGAT
>CAMSIF010000113.1 GCA_947058885.1 uncultured Clostridia bacterium | reverse complement strand
GAAGTAATTTCCTTTGGCACAGACAATATCACCGTCCACACCCTCTCCCTGAAAAAAGGAAGCCGCATCACCTTGGAGGGCGTCCGTCTCCCCGAGGAAACCGAGGTGGGGGAAATGCTGGACTGCGCTAACGACTCCCTGCGGTCCGCAGGCTTCGGCCCCTACTACCTCTACCGGCAAAAATACATGTCCGGCAGCTTCGAAAACGTTGGCTGGTGCAGGCCCGGCGGCACAGGCTGGTATAATATCTATATCATGGAGGAACTCCACACCATCCTAAGCCTTGGCGCGGGAGGCTCAACCAAGCTGGTAGACCCCACCCGCAACCGCATCGAACGGGTATTTAACCTGAAATACCCCCTGGAGTATATCCAACGCCCCGAAAAGCTTCAAGCAAACCAGCAGGCTGTTCGGGCGTTTTATAAGCAGGTAACCTGACAGCGTACGGTGTAAAGAAAGGAGAACAACCATGGCCTATTCCCTCAAGCAAATCAACGACGCGGTCCGCTCGGACCCCCAGGGCTTCGCCCAGGAATGCGACGCGGCCTACAACAAGAAAATTGAAGCCGCCGCCCGCAAAATCATGGATAACCTCAAAAATTCCCGCATTGTCCTCCTCAGCGGCCCCTCCGGCAGCGGCAAAACCACCACCGCTAAAAAAATCGAAGCCAAGCTGGAGGAGTTGGGCGTCCATTCCCACGCGGTGGCCCTGGACAACTACTTCCAGACCGTAGACCCCGAAACCGCCCCCCGGAACCGGGAGGGCCAGATCGACTACGAATCCCCCTTCTGCCTGGACATGGACCTGCTCAACCGGCACTTCAAGCTCCTGGACCAGGGGGAAAAAATCCTCATCCCCAAGTTTGAGTTCGCCCGCCAGATGCGCTCCGCCGTCAAAACCCGCCCTCTCCAGCTCGGTCAGGACGAGGTGGCTATTTTCGAGGGCATCCACGCCCTCAACGACATCATCACCGGAAAAAACCGCAGCGCGATGAAAGTCTACATCTCCGCCCGCTCCAACGTCCTGGACGAGGACGGCGGCATCATCTTCAAAAATACCTGGATGCGCTTGGCGCGCCGCACTGTCCGCGACGCCAAGTTCCGCGCCTGGGAACCCGACATCACCGTTAAAATGTGGGCGAACGTCCGCCGGGGTGAAAAGCTCTATATCTCCCCCTTCAAAGACAACGCCGACATCATGTTCGACAGCTCCCAGCCCTGCGAGGTCAGCGTCATGCGCCCGTTCGCCTACCCCGCCTTTGAGCACCTCCACCTCTCCAACGACTACGAGCGCTTTGAGGAGGTCCGCCATCTGGCGGAAGCCTACCCCAAATTCGAGCCCATGGACGAAAAATATGTGGCCGCCGACTCCCTCCTTCGCGAGTTCATCGGCGGCGGCATCTACGACGACTAATCCCCCGAGGCGGCATGGCCCCCTTTCAGGGAGACAGGAGATGAGCACATGACCTTTTCTGTAAAATCCGGCGGCCTCCACCGCCGCGCCCAGCTGACCCGGCAGATTCACGACCTGGAGGCGGAAATTATCTTGCAAACCCAGGAAGCCGGAAAACTGGCCTACGCCGCCCACTGCGCCGGTCTCCCCGGAGGCGCGGAGTTGCAGGCGGTGATGAAACAGCTGGATACCCTCCATGGCCAGCTGTCCGCCTGCCGCCAGGAATTGGACGTTCTCCGGGGACTGCTGGTCTGTTCTGCCTGCGGCGCGTCCAACGACCCTGCCAACCTGTACTGCGGCACCTGCGGCAAGGCGTTGTCCCAGCCCGGCGGGTAAAACGCTCTTTTCACTACGAGTCATGCTTTGACCGGGAGGCTCGTATACTAAAAGGGCGGTCAGGGTTGGCCGATATCATGAGTGAGTGAGGTATTCCATGTCCAGAGAAAAGAAGCAGTCCTTTATGGGCGGCGTCACGGTCATCGCCATTTCCACCGTGTTCGTCAAAATCTGCGGGGCCCTGTACAAGATCCCCCTGAACAACATCTTAGGGGACGAGGGCGTCACCCACTTCATGAGCGCGTACAATATCTATGCCTTCCTCCTGACGCTCTCCACCGCCGGCCTGCCCCTTGCGCTCTCCAAGCTCATCAGCGAGGCCGACGCTACGGGCCGCCGCACCCAGATGCGCCGCTGCTTCAACACCGCTATGGCAGTTTTCGTCGCCGTAGGCGCGGCGGGTACCGCCGCCATGCTCCTCTTCACCGAGCAGCTGGCCGCCTGGATGAACAACTCTATGGCCTATTGGCCTATTAAGGCCCTGGGCGTCTCGGTAGTGTGCGTATCCATCATGTGCGCCTACCGGGGATTTGCCCAGGGACGGCAGAACATGGTTCCCACAGCGGTTTCCCAGTTCATTGAGGCGTTTTTTAAACTGGTGGTGGGTCTCCCGCTGGCCTGGTATCTCATCCACGCGGGCAAAACGCTGGAGGTAGGCGCCGCTGGAGCGATTGTTGGCGTCAGCGCCGGTACGGTGCTCGCAATGCTGTATATGATTCGGGACTACCGCCGCCGCCGGGGGCCCATCCTCTGGGGGACTGACGTGCCGGAAAGCCACGGTACGATTGTCCGGCGGCTGCTGGGGCTGGGGATTCCCATCACCATCGGCCAGACCGGCATGAGCCTTTTGAACCTGCTGGACCAGACCATCATTCTGGGGCAGCTTCAGGACGTGCTGGGACTGGGAGAGCGCGAGGCCGCCCGGCTCTACGGCCAGTACACCTTCTCCAGTACCCTTTTCAATCTTCCGGCGGCGTTTCTCCCGGCGGTGGCTATCAGCCTGATTCCCGCCGTATCCGTGGCCGTAATCCGCAAGGATCACCGGGATGTCCACCGGGTAGTTACCACCAGCTTCCGGCTCATCGCTCTGCTGGCGGTCCCGGCGGGGGTGGGACTGTCCGTGCTGGCGGGACCCATTTTGCAGCTGCTGTACCCCGCCCGCCAGGAGACCGCCGCCGCCGCTACCTATCACCTTCAGCTGCTGGGCGTTGCTTCTATCTTCGTCTGCATCATGCTGCTGACCAACTCCATTATGCAGGCCCACGGAAAAGTCCGGCTGCCGATCTACACCATGCTGGCCGGCGGCGTGGTAAAGGTGGCTATTAACTACGTGCTGGTAGGCAATCCGGACGTCAACATCAAGGGCGCGCCCGTCGGAACGCTCGCCTGCTACGCCATCATCGCCGTCATCAATCTGGCTATTGTCTACGGCCTCCTGGAGCGCAAGCCCAACTATATCCGCATCTTCGCGGGTCCCTGCGTAGCCGCCGCCGCGATGGGGGCGGCAGCCTGGGCGGTCTATGGACTGCTGGAAAGCTTCCTTTCCGGCGGATATATGATGGAGGCCCTGCGGACCCTGGCCTCCGTAGGACTGGCGGCTCTGGTCTATCTTGTTTTGGTGATTGCCCTGCGGCTGATTACCAGAGAGGACCTGAAAATGGTCCCCCACGGAGAGAAGCTGGCGAAGCTGCTGCATATTCGTTAAAGAGTACCGCCGTAAGAAACTGCCCTTATAAAATATCGTACATTCGTACTCTGTACGAAAAACAGGCGAAGAATGGATAAAATTCCATTCTTCGCCCATGTTTTTGTACGGAATCCTATCGTGTAAGACCAGACGATAGGGATATGATAAAAATTTATTCTGCGGTACTCAGAGGGACGCAGCGGTCCAGCCGCACCCCGTATTCTGTGACGATAAAATTGGCCTGCCAGTTTTCAATGCCCAGGGCCGCGCTCTTGGCCACCACGGGCATGACCGCGTCGTGATGGTCCCGGTACTCGGATATATGGAAGTCAGGCCGGTCGTATAGATAAACTGTAATCAATATGGTCCGTTTGCAGGTGGGAAGGCCCTCCCGCAAGGCTGTAATCCGTTTGAGAAAGCGTTCCGTGGAGGGAAAGGGCTTTTCCTTCTTGACGCGCATTTCGTGCGGGATATCCAGTCCCAGAGACAGGAGCGGAGCCTTGATGGCGATAGACGAGCCGCCCACAATGAAGTCTAAATTTGCCTTGCCGGAGAGCCGCCCCCGATGAATTTTACTGGCAGGGCCTACCATCCCGGCAAAGCCGCCGTTTTCCAGGTAGTATTCCACATACCGGTTGGCGGCGGTCAGGTTAATCCCAATCCACTGTTTCTCCGGATCCTCCGGGCGGCAGATAGACACCGCCTCCACCGTGTAGGGTGTTTTCCGGTCTGATGCATCGTTTCTTGAGAGAAGGCAGGGCCGGCCTGCTACCTCCAGATTTCCAATATGCCATGTGGTGGGGCAGTGGCAGGCAACCGACTCTCCGCCCAGGTTAACAATCATAATAAAAGGGTTTTTTCGTTCCAGGACCACTCCTTCGATAAGAGGCTCTGGAAAATAAATTGGTTCAATTTCCATAGGCATCTACCTCCAATTTCTGTGCGCCGGTCAGGCGGATACGCCTGGACCAGGGCGGTCCGTTTTCAGCAGACGGGCAGGCATGGGAGAGAAATCTTGGCCACCCCTGGGCTGCTGGCGGAAAGCATAAAAGGGCGGAGTCGAGCCTCACAACTCAACACCGCCCCGATAAAAACGCTGCAACGCACAACGAAACCCCATTTCCGCTCTTGCAAAAGGGCGGAGAATGCGGTATAATCGTTGTGTGGTACAATCCCGAGATTGCTGTGCTGAGTGATCTTTCCACTCGTACAGGGCCGTGGGGCGTTTGCACCGCCCTACGACCTGCCGCATATCGTGCTTCCTCATTTATATTACATGATAATAACGGAAATTGCAAGTATTTTTCGACAATTTTCTGCAAAATTGTTATAAAAACCCCGACCGGCTCTGCCGGTCGGGGTTTGATTCTTCTATGAGAGCCTCTGCTCAAAGTTGCTGCTAACCCGGACGCCCTGCTGAACAATAAAGAAAGCGTTGGGGTCCAGACGGTGGAGTTCCGCCCGTAAGTCGTCGATTTCGTAGCGGTTCATACAGACGCAGAGAATATGGGTGGCTTCGCCAGTATATACGCCCTTGCCCTCCCAGCGGGTCACGCCACGATGGAGGTTGTCCATGATGAACTGGTCAAGTTCTGGCGTCTCTTTTTTGGTAAAGATAAGCACCTGGACCGTGACGCTCTGCCGGTGGGCCCGGTCAATGGCCATGGAGTTAAAAATCGTGTTCAGGACGGAGTAAATCATGGTGGGCAGGTCGAACAGGACGAAGCTGAGGATAAACAGCACCGCGTTGAAGCCCAGGTTAAACTGCCCCATGGTCATCTTCACGCCCTTTTTCACCATATACAGTCCCATTACGTCCAGGCCTCCGCCGCAGCATCCGGCGGTCAGGGCCAGACCTGTGCCCACGCCGCTGATGACGCCTCCCAGCAGGCAGCCGGTAAGCACGTCGTCTACCAGGGGCGCGGCGGGAATGGGTACGATACTGACGAACACGGTATAGGCCGTGGCGCAGATGACGGTATTACGCAGGAACATAGGCCCCATCGTTTTGTAAGCCAGGACAAAAAGGGGAATGTTCAGGGCGTAGTAAATAATACCCGCGAAGTCAAAGGTGATGGACTCCATATGAAAGAGCTGCAAAATTAAGGAGCGCAGCAGCTGGCACGCGCCCATCATGCCGCCGGTAAAAAGCCCCAGCGGCACAACAAAAAGATTGATTCCCAACGCGTAGATAAATGCTCCCAGCACCGCCAGGGAGATCCGGCCCCAACCGGTTTTCATAACAGACTGCACCATGCGTCTATCCCCACTTTCCTCGGGGGGAGTCCCCCCGTAAATTCAGTAAGTAGGAGTGTAACAGATTAGAAGCTGTATTGCAAGTACCTTTTTAATCTTTTCCTCCCTCTGGCCAGCGTGCGGGATACGCTGGATTTGGTGACGCCCAGCTGGGCGGCGATCTGGGGCATGGTCATGCCGAGGTCATAGTATAGGTGAACCATCTCCGCCTGCCGTGGGGTCAGTTCCGCCCGGCGGACTTTTTTCAGATTCCGGCGCAGGCGTTCCATCTGCTCGCTGTTGTCCTCGCCGTTGGCCCGGTCCCAGGCCGCCATGTCCCCTAAAAATTCGTTGTTCCGCCGGACGGCGGCCTTCTCCGGATTATAACGTGTACCGCTCATTCCTGTGATACCTCCTGTCGTAGTATCTTTCCAGCACCAGGGCGACCTCCCGGGTGTCCCGGTGGAGGACCTTCAGGTCCCGGATGCGCTGTTCCAGACGGCTTTTTTCCTCCGGCTCCGCCGTCCGCAGGGCCTCCTTGAGGGCGACAATCCGCAGGCGGATTAGGTCCGCGCTCTGGCGGTAGTTCGCGGCCATGCGCAAAAGCGTCACTTCCTCACCTCCCCGCACACGGTATGATAGGGCGCCAGCTCCGCTAGGACCCACTGGAGCACACAGTCCTCGCAGAGGATGCGGCCGCACAGCCGCCAGCAGGAGCTGCCGCTGTAGAGTTCGCCGCCGCAGAGGGCGCACCGGCCTGCCGGAACCGCCCGCTGGGGGTCCCGGTGTTTCTTAGGTATGTACCGCAAAATTTTTCCTCCTAAAAATTTAAATTTTTAGTTGACAAACCGGAAAGAATCTGCTAAAATGCGTTTTGTTGCTAATCGTGCTGGTATAGCTCAGTTGGTAGAGCAGCTGATTTGTAATCAGC
>CAMSIF010000112.1 GCA_947058885.1 uncultured Clostridia bacterium | reverse complement strand
TGGAACGTCACCATCCCCAATATGATGCCCTCCATCACCATCTGCACCTTCCTGACCCTCACCAACGGCTTCAAACTCTTTGACCAGAACCTGTCCCTGACCAACGGCGAACCTATGAACTCCACCGAAATGCTGGCCCTGAACATCTACCGCACCTTCTATGGCCGGGTTGGCTGGCAGGGCGTGGGCCAGGCTAAGGCAGTGGTCTTCTTCATCCTGGTGGTGGGTCTGGGCCTCATCCAGCTGCGCGCCACCCGTTCCAAGGAGGTACAACAGTAATGAAAGGGAAAAAGCTTGCCCGGGGCTTCGCCTCGGTACTGTTCGCGGTGATTTCACTGCTCTATATCTCCCCCATTCTCATTGTGCTGGTCAACGCCTTCAAAAAGAAAATTTTCATCAGCAGCCAGCCCTTCACCCTGCCCAACGAGAAGAGCTTCGTGGGTTTGGAGAACTTCCAGACCGCCATGGAGAAGTACGGCTTCGTGGAGGCGGTGGGCTGGAACCTGCTCATTACCATCAGCAGCGTTTTTGTTATTTTAATCTGCACCTCCATGTTCGCCTGGTTCATCACCCGGGTGCAGAGCCGGACCACCAAGCTGCTTTACCTGCTGTGCGTATTCTCCATGGTGGTACCCTTCCAGATGGTGATGTTCACCCTCTCCAAGGTTACCGACACCCTGAAGCTGAACACCCCCTGGGGCCTTATTATCATCTATCTGGGCTTTGGCGCGGGACTGGCGGTCTTTATGTTCTGCGGCTTTGTAAAATCCATCCCTGTGGAGATCGAGGAGGCCGCCATGATTGACGGTTGTACCCCGGTTCAGACCTTCTTCAAGGTGGTTCTCCCCATTATGAAGCCCACCTATATCTCCGTGGGGATTCTGGAGACCATGTGGATTTGGAACGACTTCCTCCTGCCCTATCTGTCCCTCGACCGCAACAAATACAACACCATCCCTATGGTCATTCAGATGATGCAGGGAAGCTATGGCCGGGTGGACATGGGCGCGATTATGGCCTGCCTGGTGATGGCGGTTATCCCCATCATCGTCTTCTACCTCAGCTGCCAGAAGCACATCATCAAGGGTGTTGCCGCCGGCGCGGTAAAGGGATAGAAGCGCCATGACCATCAAGGACATTGCCCGGCTGTCGGAGTGCGGCGTGGCCACCGTGTCCCGGGTGCTCAACAACCACCCCGACGTCAGCGAGGAGACCCGCCGCCGTGTCCTGGAGGTGGTGGCCGCCCAGGGCTTTCAGCCCAACAGCAACGCAAAGCATCTCAAACAGCAGGCCGGCACCAGCGTCGCTGTCATCGTCAAGGGCACTCAAAATATGCTTTTTGCCGACCTGGTGGAGCGCATTCAGGTTCTCCTGCGGGATGTGGGCCGGGACGCCAACGTCTATTATCTGGACGAGGACGCGGACGAGGTCTCCTACGCTCTCCAGCTCTGCCGGGAACGAAAGCCGCTGGGGATCATGTTTCTGGGCGGAGACCTGGAGCTGTTCCAGGAGGAATTCCGTCCCATCACAGTCCCCTGTCTGCTGCTGACCAACAGCGCGCAAACCCTGAATTTTGAGAATCTTTCCTCCATTACCACCGACGACGGCGCCGCCGCCCGCCAGGTTATCCGCTATCTGGCGGAACGGGGCCACCGCCACATCGGCATCCTGGGCGGCAACTGGGCCTGCGCCCAAATCAGCTACCGGCGGCTCCAGGGCTGCCAGCAGGCCTGCCAGGAGCTTGGCCTGCCCTTCGATGCCGGACGGCAGTGTGAGCCCTGCCGCTACTCCATGCCCGAGGCCTGCGCCGCTACCCGCCGCCTTGTGGAACGCTGTCCGGAGCTGACCGCCATTTTCGCCGTCAGCGACGTTATGGCGGTGGGCGTAATCCGCGCCCTTCGGGATATGGGCCGGCGGGTGCCGGAGGAGGTCTCCGTAGTGGGCTACGACGGCATCACGCTTTCCGACTATCTGGTTCCCCGGCTAACCACCGTGCGCCAGAACACCCAGCACATGGCGGAACGCGGCGTTGACGTACTGCTGCGCAATATTGAACGCCCCAGCCGTCCTTTTCATGAGGTGGTACCCTTCCAGCTGATTGGCGGGGAGAGTGTAGCCCGGCTGGACGTCTGACAGGGCAGCCTATAAAAGAAGAGGACTCCGGAGATACTCCGGAGTCCTCTTCTCTATTCGCGCGATATCAAAGCTGGACAATCCAACCCATTTCATCCTTTACAGTACCGGTCTGCATTCCGTAGATATAGTCGTACAGCTTCTGGGAAACAGGTCCCACGCCGCCGCCTTGGATAACAATATCCTCCCCCTTGTAACGCAGATAGCCAATAGGGGAGATGACGCAGGCGGTGCCGGTAGCCCAGACCTCCTGGAGAGAGCCGTCCTTGCTGGCACGCTCCACGTCCTCAATGGAGAGCCTGCGTTCGCTGACCGTATACCCCCACTTGCGCAGCAGGGTAATGGTGCTGTCCCGGGTGACGCCTGGGAGGATGGACCCGCCCAGAGGCGCGGTGATGACCTCGCCGTTAATCATAAAGAAGGCGTTGGAGGTGCCAACCTCCTCCACATACTTATGTTCGTGGGCGTCCAGCCACAGGACCTCCTTGCAGCCGTTTTCCAGGGCCTTTTTGGTAGCCCGCATACCGCCCGCGTAGTTGCCGCCCACCTTAGCAAAGCCGGTGCCGCCCACGGCGGCGCGGATATACTCGTCCTCCACATAGATGTGGCTTCCGGTGAGGCCGCCCCGGTTGATGTCGTAGTACGCGCCCACCGCGCAGAGGATAATAATGAAGTGGTAGTGCTTCGCCGGTTCCACGGAAAAGCTGACTTCGTCGGAGATGATATAGGGCCGGATATAGAGGGCCGTTCCGGGAGCGGTGGGAATCCAGTCCGCGTCCGCCTTGACGGCAGCCTTCACCGCCTCAATGAACAATTCCTCATCCATAGGCGGAATGCACATGCGCTCGTTGGTCCGGTTCAGCCGCTTAGCGTTCATATCCGGGCGGAAGAGATTGATTTTCCCCTCCGGGGTCAAGTACGCCTTCATGCCCTCGAACATCATCTGCGCGTAGTGGAGAACACAGCTGGCGGGGTCCAGGCTGATGGGGCCGTAGGGAACAATCTTGCCGTCGTGCCAGCCCTGGCCCTCGTCGTAGTCCATCATGAACATGTGGTCGGTAAAGTACTTGCCAAAACCCAGATTGCTCTGGTCGGGCTTCGGCTTCGGATGGGTGGTTCGGGTTACGGGAAATTCGTAAGACATACTTATAACCGCCTTTCTGGTTAAAAAATATTATGATATGGTATACAGCTCCGGCCTCCTGTCCCGGAAGACGTTGATAGAGCCGCGGATACCGTCGATTACGCTGAAATCCGCCGTACCGGAAATAATCTCCTCCTGGTCTCCCGCGCGGGCAAGGTACTCGCCCCAGGGATCAATGACGGCGCTGTGTCCGCCGCACCGGACATCCCCGGCGGTCCCTACGCTGTTGCACAGGGCCAAAAACATCTGGTTTTCTATCGCCCGCGCCCGGGCCAGGGTTTCCAGATGCATGGTCCGCTTCTCCGGCCACTGGGCGGGCACAAACAGCAGGTCCAATCCCTCCAGAGCCATTTTCCTCATCAGCTCCGGAAAACGAAGGTCATAGCAGATGATAATTCCGCATTTCCGTCCGTCCAGCTCAAACCGGCAGACGTGATGCCCCGGACAAAAATGCTCATGCTCCTTCGCGTAGGTGAAGAGGTGGGTCTTATCGTACTCCGCCGCCACCTCTCCCGCCCGGTTGACCACATAGGCGGTATTATAAAAGCCTTCCACCCTGCGGTTTGCCACACTGCCGCCGACAAGATTGAGACGCAGCTCCTTCGCCAACGCGGAGAGAAATTCCTTCGTGCGTTCCCCGTCCCGGTCGGCTGTGGAAGCCAAATCCTCCGGAAAATATCCGGTGTTCCAGGTCTCCGGCAGCAGGATAACATCCGGGTCTTCTCTCCCGGCGGTCTGACGGATCAGCTTCTCCGCGTGGGAGAAATTATAGTCTGTCTCCCCCAGCCGCATATCCATTTGGATGCAGGAAATTTTCACTGCCTCACCCCTCATAATCCCGTCCGGCCTGCAAAGCCTTCATATTCAACTCCACCAGCTGCGCCTTGGCGGGCGGCACCAGCTTCTGTACAGTAGCCTCCGTTCCCTCAAAGGTCAGCTCCGGGTGGTTTTTCAGCACATGCCCCATCATAACCATATTCGCCAGCGTGGATACCCCGGCGTCGTTAGCCATCTGGGTGGCGGGAATATAGTAGACCTGTACGTCTGTGCGCTCCACTTTCTCATGTATCAGAGCGGAGTCCACATAAATCTGTCCGCCCGGGACCACCGTGTTCACATACTTCTGAAGGGACGGCAAATTCATCACAATCAGCACATCCGGATCGGTGATGATCGGGGAACCCACCGGATTCTCAGAGAGAATGACGTTACAGTTAGCGGTGCCGCCACGCATCTCCGGGCCGTAGGAGGGGAGCCAGCTTACCTGCAAGTCCTCCAGCAGCCCTTTGTAGGCCAGGAACTTTCCAGCAAAGAGGATGCCCTGCCCGCCGAAGCCGGCAATCAAAATCTGGGTAGTTTTCATTTCGCCTCAGCCTCCTTTGCCGCGCTTCTGTCTTTATACACGCCCAGAGGGTAGTAGGGAAGCATATCGCTCTCCACCCACTCCAGAGCCTTCTGGGGCGTCATGCCCCAGTTGGTAGGACAGGCGGAGACAACCTCCACCAGAGAGAATCCCTTATTTTCAATCTGATTCTGGAACGCCTTCTGGATCGCCTTCCCGGCGGCCTTTACATTCTTGACGTTGTTCACCGCTACCCGGGCGATATACTCCGGCCCCTCCAGGGTGCTGAGCATCTCGCAGACCTTAATCGGCCAGCCGCAGTGGTTGACATCCCGCCCGTACGGGGAGGTCTGCGTCACCTGCCCCGGAAGGCTGGTGGGGGCCATCTGCCCGCCGGTCATTCCGTAAATGGCGTTGTTGACAAAAATAACCGTAATATTTTCGTTCCGCGCCGCCGCGTGTACCGTCTCCGCCATACCGATAGAGGCCAAGTCGCCGTCCCCCTGGTATGTAAAGACCACGCACTCCGGGCGGCAACGCTTGATGCCCGTGGCGGAGGCGGGCGCCCTGCCATGGGCGGCCTCCAGCATATCGCAGTTGAAGTAGTCGTAGGCCATTACGGCGCATCCCACAGGCGCAACGCCAATGGTTCTCCCCTCAATGCCAAGATTGTCGATAGCCTCCGCCACCAGCCGGTGGATAATCCCGTGAGGACACCCTGGGCAGTAGTGGAGCACAGCGTCCGTAAGGGCATGGGGCTTCTGGAAAATGATTGCCATATCAGTTCACTCCTTTCTGAGCTTCCCGGATAGCCTCCAGCACCTGCTGGGGACTGGGAATCATTCCGCCGGTCCGGTTGCAGAGGCTCACCGGACGCCTGCATTCTGTTGCCAGTCGGATATCCTCAATCATCTGACCCATGTTCAGTTCCACAGACACAAAAGCTTTTACCTGGTCCGCGGCTCTCCGCAGCGCGGCCACCGGGAACGGCCAGAGCGTAATTGGCCGGATAAGCCCCACCTTCAAGCCCTCCTTCCGGGCGTCCGCCACGGCGTTTTTCGCTACCCGGGATGCGATACCGAATGCTACCACGCATATCTCCGCGTCCTCCATCTGGTACTCCTCCCAAAGCGCCTCGTTTTCCTCCACAGCCTTGTATTTCTCATATCGGGCGAAGTTCGTGCGCTCCAGTTCATCGGGCTTGAGGTAGAGAGAATTGACGATATTGTGGGGCCGTTTCATCCCCGTACCGGTAAGGGCCCACGGCTTTTCATATGTTTCGACTTCCGCATCCTCGAAGGAAATGGGCTCCATCATCTGGCCAATGGTGCCGTCGGCTAGAATCATTGCCGTCATGCGGTACTTATCCGCCAGATGAAAGCCCTTCACCGTCAGACTGGCCATCTCCTGCACAGACGCCGGCGCCAGTACAATCATATGGTAATCCCCGTGGCCGCCACCCTTCGTGGCCTGGAAGTAGTCGGACTGGCTGGGCTGGATACCGCCCAGGCCAGGACCGCCCCGCTGGACGTTCACAATAAACGCGGGCACATCAGAACCGGCTATGTAGCTTAATCCCTCGCTCTTCAGAGAGATTCCAGGGCTTGAGGAGGAGGTCATTACCCGCATCCCTGCGGCCGCCGCGCCGTAGACCATGTTGATGGAGGCAATTTCGCTCTCCGCCTGAAGAAACACTCCCCCAATCTTCGGCATCTTTTTCGCCATATAGGCCGCGATTTCCGTCTGCGGGGTTATGGGATATCCAAAGTAATGCCGGCATCCCGCCCGGATTGCCGCCTCCGCAATAGCCTCGTTGCCCTTCATTAATACTCTTTCTGCCATAGTATATCTCCTTATTTCTCCACCGTGATGATGCAGTCCGGACACATCGTCGCGCAAAACGCGCACCCAATGCAGGCTTCCTGATTCCTCATCTCCGCCGGGTGATAGCCCTTCTGGTTGATCTTCTCCTGCGCAATCGCCAGAATCTCCTTCGGACAGGCGAGATCGGAAGAGCGTCGTGTAGGGAAAGAGTGTCCGCGGTTGTGT
>CAMSIF010000111.1 GCA_947058885.1 uncultured Clostridia bacterium | reverse complement strand
GACAATTTATGTAAAGTGGTTTCGTTATCAGCAACGTATTTTCAGGATGTTCGGGTTGGTTGTACGTGGTAGCTGCGTGGTAGCTACCATCTCAATTATTCTAATTGGGGTTATATATTAGCCGAAAAGATTAAACAATAAGGAAAAATATTTCTTGAAAATAAACTAAACGGGATTTGATTTTCTTGTGTTTACATAATGCTAAAATCTGACCAAAAGTTCAAAATATAAATAGGAGAGCACAGCAAAAACAGCCGTACTCTCCCGTAATCTTCATAAGCCTATTCACATTCTCTCAGGCGCGTCTACACCCAAAAGCAACAAACCATTTTTCAAAACGCTTCGGGTGGCATCTGCCAGCTTCAGCCGCGCCGCTAAAAGCTCCTCTGCTTCACCTTTAATCCGGCAAACCGTATAGAACCGATGGAAACAACCGGCCAAATCTACCAAATACCTGTTAATATGACTGGGGTCGTAGTCCCGGGCCGCCAGCCGCAGAGACTCGCAGAACAGTGAAAGCTGCTTTATCAGAGCAAGTTCCGTGTCCTCGGATAGCAGCTCCGCATTTACCTTATCCATGGCAGGCACCGCGCTCCCCTCGGCGGCCAGATTGCGCAGCAGGCTGCAAATCCTGGCATGGGCGTACTCCACATAATAAATCGGGTTTTCGCTGTCCTCCCGGACCGCCAGCCCCAAGTCAAAATCCATCTGCGTATCAGGCTTGGCGTTGAAGAACCAGCGGGCAGCGTCCACAGGCACCTCGTCCAGAAGGTCAGAAAGGGAGATGGCCTTTCCGGTACGCTTGGACATACGAACCACCTCTCCGTCGCGCAGCAGCTTCACCAGCTGCATCAGAACAATATCCAGGCGGTTGGCGCCATCCAGCCCCAGAGCATCCATCGCGCCCTTCAAACGGGCTACATGGCCGTGGTGGTCCGCGCCCCAGATGTTGATAACCTTGTCAAAACCGCGTTTCTCAAATTTGTTGCGGTGATACGCGATATCAGCGGCAAAATAGGTGTAAAAGCCGTTGGCCCGGCGCAGTACGTCGTCCTTCAAATCCAACTTAGCAATTTCCTTCTCGCTTTTTCCCGCTTTCCGGAAACTCTCCTCTAAAATACGGCTGGTGGCCAGCCACAGCGCGCCCTCCTGCTCGTAGGTGTAACCTCGATCGGTTAAAAGCTGGACCGTTTCCGCCACATAGCCGCTCTTATGAAGCTCAGACTCGAAAAACCACTGGTCATACACAATCTTATAACGTTTCAGGTCGCTTTGCATCTTCGGAATGTTCACTTCCAGGCCAAACGCCGCCAGTGCCGCATGGCGTTCTTCCCTGGACGTATCCCGAAAACTGTCCCCATGCTTCTCGTAGAACGCCTGGGCCAGCTCCCGGATGTCGTTTCCCTGGTAGCCGTCCTCTGGGAACGCTACGGCATCCTCCCCTAAAAGAATCTGTAAATACCGGGCCTCCAGGGAGTTGGCGAACTTTTCAATCTGGTTGCCCGCGTCGTTGACATAAAACTCCCGCCATACCTCGGCTCCGCTGGCCTCCAGCACCGCCGCCAGAGTGTCCCCCAGCACGCCGCCCCGGGCGTTGCCCATATGCATGGGTCCGGTGGGGTTGGCGGAGACAAATTCTACCATCACCTTCCGCCCCCGCAAGGTGTCGGAACGTCCGTAGGCTCCGCCTTCGCTGTCCACGGCGGCCAGAACGTCGGCGTACCATCTGGAGGCCAGACGGAAGTTCAAAAACCCCGCGCCCGCAATTTCAGCGGAGGCGAAGTAGCTGCCCTCCAAATTCAGGTTCTCCAACAACACAGCGGCAATCTCACGCGGACTCTTGCGCATGGCCTTTGCCGCCGCCAGAGCAAAAGTGGTCGTATAATCGCCGTTAGCGGGGTCCTTGGGAATCTCCACACCCGCCTTGACCGCCACGTCTCCCGGCAGCTTTCCCGCCGCCGCCGCGGACTGATAGGCCGCGTTGGTCAGAGCCAGGACCTGGTCCTTGGCATTCTGTATCATATTAATCATGTCGCTTACCTCGTTCTCTCCCGTACACGTATTTTGAATTGATTCTCTCCCGTGACCTGATGGTCTACGGCAATGGTATACTTAATCTCCAGTACGCCGCCCTGACTGCTCAGACGGTAGGCCAGGGTGGTGGTGGCAATGTCCACCGTCATCGTGCCCCAGGGGGTCTCGTAAAGGGAACTGTGCCGCTTGCCGCGCTGGAAAATCATCTGGGAGTTGACGCCCCCCGCGCGGGTGAGGGTTACCGTGTCGTCCCGAATGGTAAACCGCGTGGTGGTTCCCTCCATGCCGGTCAGCTCCGTCTCCTGGTACTCCAGGATAATTCCGCCGTCCCCGGCGATGGTCATGGAACCCTCGGTCATCAGCTCGGTCTCATCCGGGGCCGCGCCGTCGTAGTATTGTTCCCCGCGAACAAAAATGATTACATCTTTTTCTGTCATACCGGTCATCTCGATCAAGCCTGTCCTGTTAAAAATGTTCTCCAAGGGCGGCCGTCCAAAGGAAACGCCCCCTTCGCGCCTGGATTCGCCATAACATTGTATTATGATTTTACCGGTTTTTCAAGTATAAATTTGTGCTTTTTGTCCCGTGTTTTCTGTGAAATTTTCCCCACGCTTTTTTGTGCGGTTTGACGTTATACGAATATATGCAACTTTTCGCCGGTACACACCTTATGTGTACCGGTTTTGCTCCGGAATCTTCCATAACGTAAAGGAGAACTTCACATGAATTATACCCAAAACTATCATCTGCCCCAGTGGATTAAATCGGACCGGATTATGATGGACGACTTTAACGACGCTATGAACAGCCTCGAGGACAGCCTCACCAATCACGCCAGCTACGCCGCCTCCATCCACGACCTCGCCGGAGAGGCGCACGGCATCGCACGGACCGCCAAGCTGCTGGCCCTGGAGGCCTACAGCCCCAACATGAAGCCATACGCCGCCAGCTACTACGACGGCAACGGAGGTACCAAATCTGTCGTTACCGGCTTCCGGCCCTCCTTCGTCATCATCAGCGGTATGCAGTCCACGGTCTCTTACACGGATACGTCGTCTTTTGATCGTTACTTCGCTATTACCGGCGGCGAAGTCCTCTCCGACCGGGTGGAATTTACTTCCAACGGGTTCACCGTCTATGCCAAGGGCTTGGGCCGGGGCAATTTCCCGGAGCTGAACGAGGATAAACGCCGTTATCAGTATATCGCGTTCCGCTGAGACGGGAACAACCCCCCAAGGGCACTGCCCTTGGGGGGTCTTTCTCGGGGAGCCCGGAAGCTCTCCAAGCTTGTTTAGAACTTAAGCGTTTGCAGTAGCCGTAGTCACGATGAACTCAAGAGCCTTTTTGTCGTTAGCATCCTTATTCACAGTGACAGTGTACGCAGTATAGCCCTCGGGAACCACAACAGCCTCGCCTTCATAGACCTTAGCGTCCTTCACAGCATAGCCGTCGGCAACCAAAACGATGAAGGTTACACTTCCCTCGCCCGACTCAACCGCCTCGTCCTTGGAGTACTTCGCAACATGGGTCTCATCGGTCAGGCTAGCATTGTTGACAGCGTTCACACCTTCGACTGCGGTACCTTCGCTGCTATACACACCGCCGTCGATTTTCACAGCCTTGATGGTGATGGTCACAGCTTCGGTCACGTTGGTCAGAGTGTAGCTCCACTTGACCAGGGCCTTGTTGTCGTCAGTACCACCAATAGTGGTGTCGCCCTCAAACTTGGCGGTGCAAATCACCTTGGACTCACCGGTGGAGTTGTTCGTGGTGATCTCCACAACGGGGACGTAACCATACTGATTATCTGCGGTGGTCAGAGTGAAGGTTGTGCCCTCGGTAATCAGGTTCGCGCCCTCCTCAATGTCTTCAAGAGTGAACTTACCGTTAGCACTGCCAGCAATCACCACATCGGCGGCAAAGCGGTTGGACTGGGCAGGTCCTGCCTTAACCTCAACTTCCATAGCCTCGGTCACGTTGGCAATGGTAATTACCCAATTTTCTCCGCTGGCGGCCACAGTGTACTTATCGCCAGCAACGGGCTTGAAGCCATCGGCGGCCTTTACGGTAAACGTAGCGGTTCCGCCCTTGGCCACCTTCTTGACAAGCTCCTCGCCGGAAACCAGCTCCAGGTTCTCGCCAAGAACCAGGGTCACTTCCACCGTCTCACCCGCAATGATGGTTACGGGGATGTTATCCTTAATAGTTGCGGTGGACTTGTCAACACGCACGGTGAACTGGTACTCGCCGGAACCGGCAACGTACTCAATGGGTCCAGTGATGCTGTAGCCGGTCGCCGGGGTGAAATCAAACCGAACCGCATCGGTGCCGGGGAGAGCCGCGCCGTCCGCCAGGATGAAGTTTACGACTGCCTCATAGAAGCCTTCCTTCTCATAGGCGATGACGGTCTGGTCAACCAGCGTTACGCCAGTACCTTCCGCAGCCACGTTCACACGGGGCAGAAGCTTCGCAGATACGGTGATGATGCCGTTCTTGTTCACCTTGGTCGTACCGCCAAGGGTAACCTCCCATGTGAAGGTCTCCTCGTCAATCAGTTCGTAAGCAACATCAACAGCGGTGCTGCCGCCAGTGTTGAGACTCTTCAGGTCGTCCACTGTGATGGTGGGCATGTAGCCCTCGGGGAGCTTGACCTTGAAGGAGGTTACGCCTTCCTTGTCAGTGTCCACACGCTGCTGAGCGGGAGTGATGATGTTCTCCGCGCCAGCCTGCGCGTTTACCTGTACCCAGAAGGAGGCGGCAGTGGTGACTTTGTATGTTGCGGTGCTGTCTGTCATAGTAATGGACAGCTCCCACTCGTTCCAAATATCACTTTCGACCGTCTTTGTGTTGTTGGTTCTCTTAACAGTAACCTTGGGATTGCTCTCCTTCTCTGCGGGAACATAGCCATCCAAAACCCAGATCTTCGCGGTGGCAACGCCGCCGGGAGCATCAAAGATAGCGGGAGTAGGCAGCTCGACACGGGCTTCGTCGCTGCTATTTCCTTCCTTATCGTAAGTGAGCCTGAAGGAATCATACGCCTTGGAAGAAACAATCTTGGTCGTAGTGCTGGTCACGCCGGTCAGATTCAGGGTCCACTTATTAAAGCCCTCTTCCTCCTCGGCGGGGCCAACCAGAGTGAACTCCGCACCTTCCAGAACAGGTTGTTTGCCCGCCATGACGTACAGCACAGCGTTCTCTACCACGCCGTCGGGAGCGGGATACACGCCGGTACCGTCAATTTTCACGATGCCGGGGGTGTTGCTGACCAGGGTCACAACGGGAACCGTCACGGCCTTGAGGGAACCCTCGACGGCCTTAGTCATGTTCCCCAGAGTGATGGTCCAGCGGTTGTCAAAACCCTCTACCTGCGTGTAAGCAACGGTAGGATTGACCTGGGTGTAGCTGGGATTGGCACTAGCCGCCTTTTCCACGAACTGGGGAACACGACCCTCCGCCAGGTCAACCGTGATTTCGGTGACGTACTTGGTGGGGTCTTCCTTGCTGGCGAAGGCATGGGCGGTAATAACGCCAGTCTTCGCGTCAACAGCGGGAGTGACGGCAGTGACGCCAGCGCCCGGAGTCACCTTTACGTCGATGTACTGCTTCGCGGAGATGTTGAAGACGCTGCCAACCTCGGTGATTTCCACCTCGGCGTACCAGTAGCCGTCCTTATCCTCTGTGAAGCTGATGGAGTCGTTCCCCGCAACAACGGGAACCCACTTCTCGCCGGTTTTCACCGCCTTGGCGGCGATTACAAAGGTGCTGTTCAGCTCGACGTCCTTCGTCACCCAAGGAGCGGTCTTTTCGGTGTAGGTGTCGCCAGACTTCTCGTAGAGCTTAATATCCACGCCGGTGGGCTGGGGCTGCTGGAGCTGAACGGTTACAGTGGCCTTTTCGTCAGCAGGGGTCTTGGGGACGGCCTTCAGACGGGGAGGCTCGCCAGCTTTCACAGTCCAAGAGAAGTACCAATACTGATTCTCGGGATTGTTGGGGGTCTCATCGCCAGTCCAAAGATAGGGCTCCCCTTCCGGAACCTTGAGGGCCTCCGCGTTCACAATTTCCAGGGTATAGTCCTTATTCACGGAGATGAGCTTCGCGGCCCGCTGTCCGGGACGCTTGCTGGAAACCGCTTTGCCGCTTCTGGCGGCAGAGTTCGCCTTCTCAAGGGGCTCAATGTCAGGCTGATCGTCGGGGTCGATGGGGTCCACGGGATCGGGATCGGTATCGTCGCCGTCATTCCACCAGCCCTTATCACTGCCCTGCCAGGGGTCGTATTCGGTAGCAATACCGTCAAAGTCGGGAGATACCGTGATAGCGATGGTTCCCTCGTAGCTTTCGTTCAGCGTGACGGTATAGCCGTTCTCGTTGTCTCCGGTGATGCTGGCAACGCTCTCATCGCCAGTAAGCCCGGCGATGTAGCAGCCCAGCGCGGCGGCGGCATCGTCAACCTTGATGGCGCCAGCCGGAATGATGACGGTGTTGTCCTCCGTCACTTCCAGGTCAGCCAGAGAAGCGGGGGTGATTTCGATCTTCTTGGCAATGTTCTTGTTTGCGGCCTCGTCGTACTCAAAATAGTCTACGTAGTCCGCAGTAAGGGTAAGGGTTACGGTGTCGCCGGTCTCCTCGGGGAGGTTGGCGAGAGCCTGGTCGATAGCCGCGATAGCCTCCTC
>CAMSIF010000110.1 GCA_947058885.1 uncultured Clostridia bacterium | reverse complement strand
TACACAACCGCGGACACTCTTTCCCTACACGACGCTCTTCCGATCTAATCACCGCGCCCCGGCCAATATATCCGCCCCGCCTGTGGGCCATGCGGTTAAGAACAAAAGTGAGTAAATCGGACAATCCTCTTCCCTTCGTCCGTTCCCGCCACCGGAACAGCTTCCAATAAAGGCGCAGGTTGTTGCCCAGGGAGTAGTCCATTATACGCTCCCGTATATTCATAACGCATCCCTTCTCTTCCTATCCGGGTCCCGCTGGGGGTCCGTTTTTTTTACAGCAAGAGGACCCGTCCTCCCGGACGGGCCCCCAAAATGCTTTGACTGTATCAGGCAGCCTGGTCAACGGCGGCCAGAATAGCGCGGCAGAGCGCGGCGCACAGCTCGGCGCGGGTAAGCACGCCGTCGGGACGGAAGGTACCATCACTGTAACCAGCAATAACGCCCAGCTCCGCCAGAGCGGTGACAGCGGCGTCATCCACATCAGAGAAGGGAGATGTTCCCTCAGCGGCCAGCTCCAGATCCCCGGCCAACATCTGGCAGAACTCCAGACGGGTAACCGTGGCGTCGGGGTCCTTCTCGGAAACATCCAGAAGCTCCGCCAGCATACCCCAAGTGGCAGCATCCCTGGGCAGGAACGCGCCATCCTCATTCCCGGTCACATATCCGGCCTCCGCCAGAGCCATAACGTACTCATAGAACCAGTTAGCCTCGGTCACATCGGTAAAACCGGCAGTCTCTCCACTGGGAATAGCCTCGAGACGGGCTTCCACATCCAGCGCGGTCATAAGAGCCTCTACCAAATCCTCAATATACTCGGGAGAAATGGGGCTCTCCAGACCCACCTGCTCAAAGCTCTCCTGGAAATCCAGGGTATAATCCAGAGCGGTGAACTTCAGATACTCGTCCAGAGCGGCAAAGTAGTCGTCCTCCTGGGCAGCCAGCCAGAACGCGAAAGCGCCAGCGGAGGAAACGGCGTAGCTGATGTAGTAGCTGGGGCTGGTGAAGGTGTGGGGAATAGAGCACCAGCCATACATCTCCGTGCGGGGGTCGTCGGCGGGGACGAGGCCGTACTCGCCAGCCAGCTGACGGTACTTCTCGTTAATCTGCTTCAGAGTCACATTTTCGGTGCCATAGACAAACTGCTGGAGCTCGTCATGGATAGCGCCGCTGTAGATAGAGGCCACCAGATTGGACATCTGGTAATCCAGAACCATCTGAGCGTTCTCACCAAAAATTTCGGGATAGAAGTAGCTGAACAGCAGCTCCAGGCCCTGAGAATGGACCTCATAGATATCCATGCTCTTGCCGCCGTCGTTCCAGCCGTTGGGCTGCCAGTAGAAGTTGTTGTAGTGGCCGAACTCATGCACAGCGGTAGTGAAATCGTAGAGATCGCCATAGGGAGAATTGAAATAGAACGGCGCGTTGTAGCCATTAATCAGCGCGGTATAACCGGTGCTGGCCTTATTCTCGCCGAAGCCGCTGTCATAGAGGCCATGATCACGCATGTAATCAAAGGACTCCTTCAGCTCGCTGGACATCTGGGCGATATAAGAATCCATAATGTCCAGAGCGATATCGCCGGTATAATCAGCGTAGTAAACATCCACATCGTATTCGCTGTTGAAGAGGGTGCTGAGCGCAACGTAAAGAGGATAAATGTCCTTCTTTACCGCCTGATGGAAGGCCTGAATCTCCTCCGGACTGTAGTCGCGCTGGTAAATCTCCTCATAGGCGTATTCCGTGTAATTGTCGTAACCTGCGGTCTTGGCAATTTCCTGGCGGACCTCCACCATGCGGAGATAGAGCTCGCCAAGCACTTCGTTGCGCTTGATGGCATAAGCCAGGGAGATCTCATCATACTCCTCCTGGGTCAGTTCGCCCTGACCCAGGGCGGCGTAGGCGGAATTTTCCGTCCACTCCTTGCCGTCAATCTCCACGACAACGGAGGCGGCCAGCGTATGGTACTCGTTCTCCAGTTCCTGCTCCTTGTCGGCCAGCTCCTTCTCCTTATCGGTCATGCCGCCGTAGGTCAGGTAGTATTCCACATCCTCCTCCGTCAGCTGCTCCTTCATGAAAGCGGCGCAGGGGGACTCCAGAATCGCCTTGATGAGCAGGGTCAGTTCATCCGCTACATTGTAGTAGAGGCTATTGGTATAGCTGACTTCCTCCATAGCCTCCTCGTCGTAGACGTTTTGATCGTGCCGGATGCTGATGAGAGTATACATGCAAAGAACATTCATGAATTCGTCAGCAAGGGCGTTGAAACGCTCCTCGACCTCGCCGGCCTTGGTGGCGTCGGCAGCCAGCTCAGCCACGGCCTTCATTTCCTCCAGGATAGGTTCGCCGTCGATGTGCTCATACTCCATATCGGCAAAGTTCACATCGGTGTGCTCCTGATCTGTAAAGAAGTCCGTTTCACGGACATCGTCCGCCGCCAGGGCAGCGGGACACAGGCTCAGCAGCAGGGAAAGGGTCAACAGCAGGGACAAAAGTTTCTTTCTCATTCTCAGTACTCATCCTTTCTTGACCGGCAAGGTCATGTTCGGGGAGGTCCCCCGTTTGTGTGAACAGCGAGGGAAGTTTGGGGATACCGTGCTTGGGGCCCCCAGCTCTGGCGCCTGTTGGCTCTTTTCCCAAATTCCGGCGCGCAATCCACAATTTCATTATACAAGAGCGGAAGAAAATTTGCAAGAGTCTTATTGGTGAACCTTCCCAGAAATCTGTTGAAATTTCCGCGTGCTTCTTGATATAATATCCCCATATTGCGGGAAGCTATTTAGGAGGCGAGCCTATGCTGCGCATTTTAATGGGCCGGGCCAATACCGGCAAATCCGCCCGGATTCTGGGAGAAATCAGAAAAAACCGTTCAGGGGCGCTGCTGCTGGCCCCGGAACACGCCAGCCACCAGGCGGAGCTGGATATATGCCGGGCCTGCGGCAGCGCAGCCAGTCAATACGCCGAGGTTCTCAGCCCCCGGCTGCTGGCAGGCCGCGTGCTGTCTCTCACCGGGGGACTTGCGGACGGGACGCTGGACGCCGGCGGCAAACTGCTTTTGATGCAGATGGCCCTCCAAGAGGTGGTCTCCCAGCTGACCGTCTACGCCAAGCCCTCCCGAAAAGCCCCCTTTCTGGCGGAATTGGTTTCTTTGTGCGATGAACTCGCCGCCTGTAAGGTACTCCCGGAGACCCTGGCCGGAGCTGCTCCCGTTCTGGAGGGCATGAGCGGAGCGAAGATACGGGATTTATCCCTCATCTATGCCGCCTATCTGGGACGGCTGCGCCGGGACGGCGCGGACCACCGGGATTTGATGGAAAAGATGCTGGAGCGGCTGGAGGAGTCCGGCTACGCCAAGGACCGGGATATCTATTTGGACGGCTTTACCTACTTCACCGCCCAGGAGCTGCATATGATTGCCATTTTCCTCCGTACGGCAAAATCCGTGACGGTCACCCTTCTGGGGGACGGCAGCGGCCTGGAGATTTTCGACCAGAGCGTGCGGACCAGAGACCGGCTGGTCCGGCTGGCGGAGGAGTGGGGCGCGGCCTGCCAGGTGGAGGTTCTGCCGCAGCGGAAGCCCCAAAACGCCCTGGAGCATATAGCCGCTCACTTTTTCGGTCCCGTCCAGCGGTGGGAGGGCTGCTGTTCCGGCGCGGTCCTCTGCCGGGCGGAGAGCGTCTTCCGGGAAGTGGAGTACATAGCGGGAGAAATCCTGGCCCTGGTCCGCTCGGGAAAGTACCGCTTCCGGGACATCACCGTGGCTGCCCGGAACCTTGACGAATACGCCGCTACCATTGAAAACGTCTTTGAGCGTTACGGCGTGCCCGTATACCTCAGCCGCCGCAGCGATATTTTGGAAAAACCGGTTCTAAGCCTGCTGGCCGGAGCCCTGGACTCTGTGGCCGGGGGCTATGAGTACGAGGACATGTTCCGCTGGCTGAAAACCGGTCTGGCGGGCCTGTCCGACAGCGAGTGCGACCTTTTGGAGAATTATGTGATTCAATGGGACATCCATGGGGCCATGTGGGTCCGGGACCAGGACTGGACCGCCAATCCCGACGGCTGGCGGGACGGCTTCTCTCCCGCCCAAGAGGAAGCTCTGGCGGAAATCAATGCTCTGCGCCGCCGGGTGGGCGGACCCCTGGGACGTCTGGCGGCGGGCTTGAAAGAACACCAGGGGGCCATAGGAAAATTGGGCGTGCTGTGGGCCTTTTTGGAGGAGCTGGAGCTGGCGCGCCAGCTGAAGGAGCGCACCGCCCGGCTGGAGGAACTGGGAGAACTTCAGCGCGCCAGCGAGTATGGACAGCTCTGGGAACTGCTTTGTACGGTGATGGATCAATTCGCTGACATCCTGGAGGACGCGCCGCTGGATACGGAGGAGTTCACCAGACTTCTGAAGCTGGTGCTGACCCAATACGATGTGGGCACTATCCCCGTATCCCTGGACCAAGTCCAGGCATCCCAAATCACCCGCAATGACCGCCACCGGGTGAAGGCGCTCTTCCTCATGGGCGCCAACGACCACGTCCTCCCGGCAGTCCAGACCAGCGCGGGTCTTCTCTCCCGTGAGGACCGGGAGCTGCTGCGGCTGGAGGGAATCGAGCTGGCCCCCAGCGGCATGGACCTCTTCCACATCGAACTGCAAAACCTCTACGCCGCCTTGGCGCAGCCCACGGACAAGCTGGTGGTGACTTGGCCTGCGGCTGACCTGAACGGCTCCCCCCTGCGTCCCTCCTTTGTCGTGGGACGAATTCGCTCCATGCTGCCGGGCGCCGCCGTAGAGGCGGAGACGGGAGCGTACCGGCTCACCGCCCCTATCCCGGCCCTGGAACTGGCGGGCGGCGAGCGGGAGGGTCCCCTATGGCGGTATTTTGCGGAAAATGACCGCTGGAGCGGAGCTCTGGAGGCGATGGACCGGGCGGCGGGCATGACCCGCGGGCGGCTCTCCCCCCAGGCGGTACAAACCCTCTATGGGCGCAGCTACCGCATGTCCGCCAGCCGTATCGACAAGGTGAATTCCTGCCATTTCGCCTACTTCATGCAGTATGGCCTTCGGGCCCGGGAGCGGACGCCGGCAGGTTTTGACGCCGCCCAAGTGGGCACCTTCCTCCACTACGTCCTGGAGCATGTAATTCGGGAGGCGGCGGACCGCGGGGGATTCGCCCAGCTGGCGGACCGGGAGCTGGAACGTCTCCTGGACCGCGTGATTCAGCAATACATGGATGCCGCTATGCCTGGCTTCGACTCCCGGGACGCCCGCTTCAAATATCTCTTCCGCCGCCTGCGTAAAACCGTGGGCGTGATTGTGGAAAACGTGGCGGAGGAGCTGAAATCCTCAGATTTTGTACCCCTGGAGTTTGAATTGGGTTTTGGGGACAGCGGGAAGCTGCCCGCCATCACCCTGCACGTCCCCGAGGCCTCTCTCACCGTGGTGGGCAAGGTGGACCGGGTAGACGGCTGGCTCAAGGACGGCAAGCTGTATCTGCGGGTGGTGGACTACAAGTCCGGCAAAAAGGCTTTCGACCTCAGCGACGTGCGCCACGGACTGAATATTCAAATGCTGTTATACCTCTTCGCCCTGGAGCGGGAGGGGAAGAGACTGTTTGGCAGGGAGATTGTCCCCGCCGGAATCATGTACCTGCCCGCCAGGGATGTGTTGGTGAGCCAGCCCCGCGGCGCCGGTCCCGCCGCCATCCGGGCCGCCCTGGACAAGGAACTGCGGCGCAGCGGCATGGTGCTGGGAGAACCGGAGGTCTTGCAGGCCATGGAACACAGCGCGTTGGATACGCCCCGCTTCCTTCCTCTGACCCTAGGCCGGGACGGCAGTATTGCCAAAGGCGTAGCCTCGGCGGCGGAGCTGGGGAAGCTGAGCCGCTATGTGGACAAGCTCCTGGAGGACATTGCCCGGGAACTCAGCTGCGGCAATATTGACGCCGACCCCCACGGACACAGCGAGGACGACACCGTCTGCGCCTACTGCGAATTCGCCTCCGCCTGCCACTTCATGGACGCGGACAGCTCTGACCATATGGAGCTCATCCGCCCGGTGACGCCGGCGGAATTCTGGGAGCACGTGGAACTGACTATCAGCAAAGGAGGACTCTCATGAGCGTTGAATTAACCGCCAGCCAGCGGGCCGTGGTGGAGGACCGGGGTGGAAGCCTGCTGGTGTCCGCCGCCGCCGGAAGCGGAAAAACCCGGGTGCTGGTTGACCGCCTTTTTGGACGGGTACTGGGGGAAGAGAAAGCCAATATGGACAACTTCCTCATCATCACCTATACCCGGGCGGCGGCGGCGGAACTGCGCCAGCGCATCGCCCAGGAGCTCTCCCAACGCATGATGGACCGCCCCGGAGACCGCCACCTTCAGCGGCAGCTGCTGCTGGTGTACCAGGCGGATATCAAAACAATTGACTCCTTCTGTACCTCCCTTCTGCGGGAAAACGTCCACCTGCTGGACTTCGGCGGGGAACGGGGCCTCACGGCGGACTTCCGGGTACTGGACGAAAACGAGGCCATGCTTCTGCGCCGGAAGGTCCTGCCCCGAGTGCTGGAGGAGTTTTATACGGACATGTCCCCCGGCGCGTTACAGCTGGCGGACGCTTTCGGGTTCGGGCGGGACGACAGCCGCCTGGAAGAATTGGTCCTGGAGCTGCACAGCAAGGTCCAGAGCCATGCCTACCCGGAAAAATGGCTGGAGGAACAAAAATCCGGCTGGGCGTCTCTCCCGGAAGACGTGGGGGAGACTGCCTATGGGCGGGAACTTCTCTCCCGTTTGGGCAGAAAAGCCCGCCACTGGGCGCGCCTCCTTCTGGACGCCCTGGACCAGATGGCCAGCGACGCCAATCTTCATAAAGCGTACCATTCTAGTTTCTTGGACGTGGCGGAGCAGCTGGAGGCCCTGGCGGACGGCGCCGCCCTGGGATGGGATGCGGCGGCGGAGCGCACCGTATCCTGGCCCAAGCTGACCGCCGCCCGCAAGTGCAGCTTCCCGGAACTGAAGGACCGGGTAAAGCGGGTCTGGGACCGCTGCAAGAAAGAGATGACCGCCGCCTGCGCTATCCTGGACGTGACGGCGGCCGAAGCGGCGGCGGACCTGCGGCGGTCATCTCCCGCCATGGAGGCCCTGCTGGATCAGATCGGAAGAGCGTCGTGTAGGGAAAGAGTGTCCGCGGTTGTGTA